>NZ_JBVJIA010000001.1:0-165690 GCF_055586505.1 Streptosporangium sp. NPDC050148
ACCCGGAAGTTAAGCTCTTCAGCGCCGATGGTACTGCACCGGGGACGGTGTGGGAGAGTAGGTCACCGCCGGACAATCTTTCGAAAGCCCCCACCGTTGGTGGGGGCTTTCGTGTTTCCGGGGTGCGCCTGACGGGACCCGCCGACAAGACCCGGTGAGATCTCCACGAGGCCGCCGAACGCCCGGCGTGCACCGGGTCGATGCGCACGTTCCTGCGCCCGCGGGCCGGTCCGGGACGTGAGGGAAAGGTCAGTAGGCTGGGGACGTGGACTACCGAGCCGTTGAACAAGCGATCATGCAGCGTGGCGTCGAATGGAACTTCGAGCCCGGCCTCGACCGGATCGCCGCGCTCGTGGACCTGCTCGGCTCCCCCCAGCACTCCTACCCCGTGGTGCACGTGGCCGGCACGAACGGCAAGTCGACCACGACCCGCATGATCGAGGCGCTCCTGCGCGAGCGCAACCTGCGCGTCGGCCGTTTCACCAGTCCTCACCTCGTCTCCATGCGCGAGCGCATCTGCGTGGACGGTGCCCCGCTGAGCGAGGAGCGCTTCGTCGAGGTCTACGAGGACATCGTGCCGTACCTGGAGATGGTCGACGCCCAGGGCAGGCGGCTCTCCTTCTTCGAGACCCTCACCGCGATGGCGTTCGCCGCCTTCGCGGACGCCCCGGTGGACGTCGCGGTCATCGAGACCGGGATGGGCGGCATCACCGACGCCACCAACGTCGCCGACGGCGCCGTCGCGGTCATCACCCCCATCTCGCTCGACCACATGGACTACCTGGGACCCGATGTCGAGACCATCGCGGGGGAGAAGGCCGGCATCATCAAGCCCGGCGCGGTCGCGGTGCTCGCCCAGCAGCAGCTGCCCGCGGCCGGGGTGCTGATGCGGCAGGCCGCCGAGGTCGGGGCCACCGTGGCGCGCGAGGGACTGGAGTTCGGGGTGCTGAACCGCGAACTCGCCATCGGCGGGCAGCTGCTCCGGCTCAAGGGCCTCAAGGGGACCTACGACGACATCCTGCTCCCCCTGTACGGCGCCCACCAGGCGGGCAACGCGGTCTGCGCGCTGGCCGCGGCCGAGGCGCTGACCGGCGGGGACGAGCCTCTCGACGCCGAGCTGGTACGGCAGGCGTTCCTGGGGGTCCGCTCCCCGGGCAGGCTGGAGGTGGTGCGCAGGGGACCCACGGTGATCGTCGACGCGTCGCACAACCCCGCGGGCATGCAGGCCAGCCTGGACGCGGTGCAGGAGTCGTTCGACTTCGAGAAGCTCATCGGCGTGCTGGCGATGTTCGAGGACAAGGACGTCCAGGGCATGCTGGAGCTGCTGGAGCCGCTGATGGACGAGATCGTGGTGACCCGCAACTCCTCACCCCGGTCCATGGACGTGGACGAGCTCGCCGCCCTGGCCGAGGAGATCTTCGGTCTCGACCGGGTGTACCAGATCGAGCGGCTGGACAACGCGATCGACCGGGCGATCGGCATCGCCGACGCGCTGGGGGAGTTCAGCGGGGCCGGGGTGCTGATCACCGGGTCCGTGGTCACCGCCGGAGACGCGCGCCTCCTGCTCAAGGCGGAGGAGTCACGGTGATCGGGAACGGAAGAGACCCGGAACCGCCGGGCGCGGTCCGGCCGGTGCGGCCAGGCGGGAGCGAGAGATGATCACGGTCACTCCGGGGATGAGGCGCCTGTGCGCCAGCGTGCTCGGCATGGAGGCGATAGTCGTCGGGCTGTTCACGCCGGTGGCCATCAACGTCCAGGGCGTCGCGCCGGCGGTCGCGGCCACCGTCGGCCTGGGCCTGGCGGTGCTGTGCGTCGTGGTCATCGGCCTGCTCAAGCGGCCTTTCGCGTACGTGCTGGGCAGTGTGGTCCAGGTGCTCGCCATCGCCTCGGGCCTGATGGTCCCGACCATGTTCCTGCTCGGAACGATCTTCGCCGCGTTGTGGATCACGGCGATATTCGTCGCTCGCCGTGTCGAGGGCGTGACTTCTCGCTAAAGTCGGCCAACATGGCCGTCCCTCCCATCCAGCCGACGCGGGCGGTGGCAGCCGGGCCCACGGGCCTGGTGCGCGCGCTCCGTGTCTCCCCGATGCTCGACGTCGTGCTCGGGCTGCTCGTCGCGATGACGCTGCCACTGGCGATCGTCGCCATTCCCAACACCATCTCGGTGGTCGCGGCCCTGCTGCCCCCGGACGTCTCGCAGATAGAGATGATCCGGGCGCACGGGCTGGCGTTGCCCGCGATGGTCCTGACCGTGCCGGTCGCGGCGGTGGTCCTCCGCCGGATGAGGGCGGCCCCGATGGTGGTCGCGGGGCTGGCGCTGCTGGCCTTCGCCGACGCCGCCGGCGGGTACGCCGGGTCGACGGTGCCGGTGGGGGCCCTGAGGGTCCTGCACGGCGTCGGCGCGGGCCTGCTGGTCCCTGCCACGCTGATGGCCGTCTGGGGGCGCTCGTCGCTTCTGAGGGCCGTGTGGGGGGCCGCGCTGGCGGCCGGTCTGCTGGCCGCCCAGGCGCTCGCGCTCTGGCCCCTCGACCAGGTCGACTCCTGGCGCGTCACGCTCCAGCCGTACCCGATGCTCACCGGGGTCGCGCTCGCGCTGGCCGCGCTCTACCTCGTGCTCTGGCTGAGGGAGGGCGAGGGGGCCACGCCCGAGCCGGTCCTGTCCGGAGGGGGGCGCACGCTCTGGGCGGTGGTGCCCGCCGCGGGCGTCGCGGCCCTGGCGCTGGGCAGCACGTTCGACTGGCCGGCCGGCCTGGTGGTGCTGGCGGCCCTGGCCTCGGTCCTGGTGCTGCTGGTCCTGGCCTCCCGGGGGACGTCGAAGGGCACGGTGCAGCGCGCGCCGGCCTACGCGATGATCGCGGTCGGCGTCGTCCTCCTGCCGACCGCCGCCCAGACCACCTACGTCGAGCTCGGCGGGCTGGGCGGGCCGGGGCTGTCCGGTCTCTGGCCCGCCTTCGCGATCGCGACGGTGGCGGGCCTGCTCTCGGCGGTGCTGGTGAACCGGGCCGGCGCCGCGGCCGTGCCCGTGCTCACCGCGGGCGGGCTGGGGGTGCTGGTCGCGGGCCTGTGCGCGGTACGGCTCTTCCTGCCGGCCTCGGCCGGGTTCACGCTGATCCTCCCCTTCGTGCTGCTCGCGGTCGGCGCCTCGACGGCGCTCACCGCCGCGCTGCGCTCCTGTGACGAGGGGGCGGCGCTGACGGCGCTCTCGCTGTTCTTCCCGGCCGTGCTCGCGGGCTTCCTGCTGGGCAGCGGGGTCCAGGTGACCCGGCTGGAGCCGGTCCTGAAGCAGGCCACCACCCCGCAGGCGCTGGTCGACGGGTTCGTGGACGCGCTGCATCTGTGGGCGCTGATCGGGGGTGGCCTGGTGCTCGCGGTGATCGTGCTCGGCGCGGTCCTGGCACGGGTGCGGCCGGGGACCCCGGCGGATCCGGGCCGGGACGCCGCGGTCGCGGCACGCCCGGCGGGACCCGCCTCCGGCCTGGTGCCCTCTCCGGCTGGGGAGGCCGATCCGATGGGCGGCGGACGGCCGGGTGCCACGGCGTCCGGGCCGCCCGTCAGGACGGAGCGGGCGGCACCCTCGGTGGTGTGGCCGCGCTCCGGTGCCGCGGACTCCCCGGTGCCGTCGCGGCCGGAGCCGTTCCGTACGGAACCGGAACGCGGATCGACGGCCGCGGCCGGAGGCGGGGCCGGGGAGAGCGGCAGGGCCAGGCCCTGGCGCGAGCCGGACCGCGAGCCCGCCCACGACCCCGGGCGCGACCCCGGACGGGAGTCGGAGTGCGATCCCGGGCGGGAGACCGACCCCGGGGAGGTCGCCACGCCGCCGGTCGTGGTGCCGCCACCGGCGCCCTCACCGGAGGACGGACCCGGGAACGGCCCGGTCCGGGGGTGATCCGGCCGACCGCGGGGAAACGCGCCCGGGACGGTAAACTTCGCGCATTCATCGCAGTCGGCGATCCACGCATGTTCAAAGGAGAACGTCAGTGTCCGAGCGCACCCTAGTCCTGATCAAGCCCGACGGTGTGGCACGCGGCCTCATCGGCGACGTGATCGCCCGCATCGAGCGCAAGGGCCTGAAGGTCGTGGCGATGGAGCTGCGCACCCTGGACGTCGAGACCGCCAAGGCGCACTACGCCGAGCACTCCGAGCGGCCGTTCTTCGGCGAGCTGGTGGAGTTCATCACCTCCGGCCCGCTGGTGGCGCTGGTCCTCGAGGGGCCGCGCGCCATCGAGGCGTTCCGCTCCCTCGCGGGCCTGACCGACCCGGTCAAGTCCGCCCCCGGCACCATCCGTGGCGACCACGCCCTGGAGATCGGCGAGAACGTCGTGCACGGCTCCGACTCCCCGGAGTCCGCCGCCAGGGAGATCAAGATCTTCTTCCCGGACCGCTTCTGAGCGTCCGCCCTCGTCGTGCCCGCCGGGCCCCGCCGTCCTTCCGGACGGCGGGGCCCGCCGCGTTCCGCGAGCTTAAGAATTTTGCCGGGGCAGGCCGGCTCATTGCGCTCAAGGGTGGGTACATCACGTTACGATTCGAGTGCGTTCCGTAGTTTTCGCCGACCACCTGACGGAAGGAGGCCAGCCTTCCTCATGGGCAGCAATCTTGCTTTCCTAGGCCGTGACATGGCGGTCGACCTCGGCACCGCGAACACCCTCGTCTACGTGCGCGGCCGCGGGATCGTGCTCAACGAGCCGTCCGTCGTGGCGATCAACACCACGACCGGGAAGATCGTGGCCGTTGGCATCGAGGCCAAGCGGATGATCGGCCGCACACCGGGCAACATCGTCGCCATCCGCCCGCTCAAGGACGGCGTCATCGCCGACTTCGACGTCACCGAGCGCATGCTGCGCTACTTCATCCAGCGGGTGCACAAGCGCCGTCACTTCGCCAAGCCGCGCATCATCATCGCGGTGCCGAGCGGGATCACCGGGGTCGAGCAGCGGGCGGTCAAGGAGGCCGGGTACCAGGCCGGAGCGCGCCGGGTCTACATCGTCGAGGAGCCGATGGCCGCCGCGATCGGCGCGGGCCTGCCGGTGCACGAGCCCACCGGCAACATGGTGGTCGACATCGGCGGTGGTACCACCGAGGTGGCGATCATCTCGATGGGCGGCGTGGTGACCAGCCAGTCGATCCGGGTGGGCGGCGACGAGCTCGACCACGCGATCATCGCCTTCGCGAAGAAGGAGCACTCGCTCATGCTGGGCGAGCGGACCGCCGAGGAGATCAAGATGGCCATCGGCTCCGCCTGCCCGATGCCCGAGGAGAGCCATGCCGAGATCCGGGGCCGTGACCTGGTCAGCGGCCTGCCGAAGACGATCGTGGTGTCGGCCGCCGAGATCCGCAAGGCCATCGAGGAGTCGCTGAACGCGATCGTCGACGCGGTGAAGACCACGCTCGACAAGTGCCCGCCGGAGCTCTCCGGAGACCTCATGGACCGCGGGATCGCCCTGACCGGGGGCGGAGCGCTGCTGAAGGGCATGGACGAGCGGCTGAAGGCCGAGACCGGCATGCCGATCCACCTCGTCGACAACGCCCTCGACTCCGTGGCGCTGGGGTCGGGCAAGTGCGTGGAGGACTTCGACGCCCTGCAGCAGGTGCTGGTCCCCGAGCCGCGGCACTGATGAAGGACACGCGCCGGGCACGCATCAACCTGGGGCTGCTGCTGGCGGCCGCGCTGGTGCTCGTGACCGTCGACCACCGTTCGGCGGAACGGTCGCCGTTCGATCCGCTCCGCGGGGCCGGGACGACGGTGTTCGGGTCCCTGGAGAGCGCGGGGGCCGGGATCGTGCGGCCCGTCGGCGGATTCTTCGAGACGGTGACCGGCGCGTTCTCGGCGCAGGACCGGATCGAGCGGCTGCAGGCCGAGAACCAGCGGCTCAAGCGCGACCTGATGGCCCAGAGCCTCGACCGGAGACGTTCGGAGGAGCTGCGCCGGTTGCTCGCCGTCGCCGGGACCGGTGGATACCGGATCCTGCCCGCCCAGGTGATCGCCCGGCGGGGGGCGCCGGGGTTCGAGGAGGCGGTCGAACTCGACGTGGGACGCGCCGACGGGGTGCGTACGGAGATGACCGTGCTGAACGCCGACGGCCTGGTCGGCAGGGTCGTCCGGACGGGCTCGGCCACCTCCACCGTGGTCCTGCTGAGCGACGCCGCCTCGGCGGCGGGGGCCCGGCTGGAGGGCAGCAACGAGATCGGGGTGGTGCACGGGGTCGGGGAGAGCGGGAGGCTGGTCCGGTTCCGGTTGCTGGACTCGACCGCGCCGATCACCCCCGGGCACCGGATCGTGAGCTTCGGCTCCCACCGGGGCGTGCCGTACGTGGCGGGGGTGCCGATCGGGGTGATCGAGCGGGTCGAGGCCACGCCGGGTGAGCTGACCCGCATCGCGTACGCGCGGCCGTACGCCGATCTGACCGCACTCGAGGTGGTCGGCGTGGTGGTACAGGCGCCGGAGCGCCCCGTGCGCGACGCGGTGGTCCCGCCGCCCCCGCCCTCCGGGCCGCGTAAGGCGGACACCCGCCGGGTGCGGCGAGAGGGGGTGTGATCGGATGGGCCGCACGGTGGCGTTCGCGGTGCTGGTCGTGGGGATCATGGTGGCCCAGGTCAGCGTGGTCAACCGGCTCCCGCTGCCCGGGCACGCAGCGCCGGACCTGGTGCTGCTCGCCGTGGTGGGGTACGCGCTGGCCCGCGGTGCCGTCCCCGGCGCCGTCGCGGGGTTCGCCACCGGCCTGGTGAGCGACGTCCTGCCGCCGGTGGCGCACCTGTTCGGGCACAACGCGCTGGTGTTCTGCATCGTCGGGTCCGTGGCGGGACGCGCGGCGCGGGGCCGTCCGGGCGCGGAACCGCTCGTGGCGCTGGCCTGCGCGGCCGCGGGGCCGGCGATCGCCATGGTCACGGGTGCCCTGCTGGGGGATCCCAGAAGCGACCTGTCCCTGCTGGCGACGGTGCTGCCGCGGGCGATCGTCTACACCATGCTCGCCGCGCCGCCGGTGGTCTGGGCGGTGCGCAGGCTGGTCCGCGGGCCGGAGCCGCAGCCGGTCCATCTGCGCGCGTACGTGATGCGAAGCCGGGCGTGAGAGGCGCCGGGGATCGGGGTCCTGGGTGAGGCGGGTGGGAAGGGGCGGACATGGGGTTGATGCGGGGACGGCTGGTCGTGGTGCAGGTGCTGGTGGCGTCGATGCTGGCGGTGCTCGCGGTGCGGCTCTGGCAGGTACAGGTGGTGCGGGGGGCGGAGTACGTGACCGCCGCGACCGAGACGCGCACGCGTGACGTGGTGGTCCCGGCGGTACGGGGGCAGATCCTCGACGCGTCGGGCCGTCCGCTGGTACGCAACCGGACCACGCTGGTGGTCTCGGTCGACCGGACCCGATTGAACCGGATGGAGGGCAACGGCAGGGCGGTGCTGCAGAGGCTGGCCGCGGTGCTCGGCCGCCGTCCCGACGAGCTGCGCGAGCGGATCAGGGCGTGCGGCCCCGGCGTGGCCCGGCCGTGCTGGCCCGGTTCGCCCTTCCAGCCGATCCCGATCGACGCCGACGTCACCACCCGCGAGGCCCTGCAGATCCTGGAGCGGCAGGAGATGTTCCCCGGGGTGACCGCCGAGGTGCAGGCCGTGCGGCAGTACCCGCGCAAGGGCGCGGGAGCGCAGGCACTGGGCTACCTGCAGCCGATCACGCAGGAGGAGATGGAGCGCAAGGGCGGGCGCAGGCAGGCGTTCTCCGGGGTGGACCTGGTGGGCAGGGACGGGCTGGAGTCGATCTACGACGTGCCGCTGCGGGGGACGCCGGGGACGCGGCGGGTGCAGGTCGACCGGCTCGGCAAGGTGATGGGCGTGGAGCGGAACGTGCCGCCGGTGCCGGGGGACACGCTGATCACCAGTATCGACGCCAGGGTGCAGTCGGTGGCGGAGAAGGCGCTGCGCGAGGCGATGAAGGGCGCCCCCAAGGCCGACGGCGCGGCGGCGGTGGTGCTGGACGCCAGGACGAGCCGGGTGCTCGCGCTGGCCAGCGCGCCGACGTACGATCCGGCGGTCTGGACGGGGGGCATCTCCGAGGGCGAGTACCAGCGGCTGCTGTCGGGCAAGGCGGGCAAACCGCTGGTGTCACGGGCCATCAAGGGCGAGTTCGCGCCCGGTTCGACGTTCAAGGTGTCGTCGGTGGCCGCGATGCTCAAGGACGGCTACCCGCTGCACGGCCGCTACGACTGCCCGGGATCGTTCATGGTGGGCGACCGGCCGTTCAACAACTTCCGGGGCATCGCCCTGGGGTCGCTCACCCTGCACATGGCGCTGGTGAAGTCCTGCGACACGATCTTCTACCGGGCGGCCTACGAGCAGTGGCTGCGCGACGGCGGGCTCAACCCCAAGGGCAGGCCCAAGGAGCCCATGGCCGCCATGGCCCGCGCCTACGGGTTCGGCCGTCCCACCGGCATCGACCTGCCGGGCGAGTCGCCGGGACGCATCCCCGACAGGGCCTGGAAGAAGACCATCTGGGCGGCGACCAAGGAGACCAACTGCAAGCGGGCCAAGACCGGTTACCCGGAGGTGGCCGGGAAGAGCCCCAGCAGGGCGGCCTTCCTCAAGCGGCTGGCGTACGAGAACTGCCTGGAGGGGTTCCAGCTGCGTCCCGGGGACGCGGCGAACTTCTCCATCGGGCAGGGGGACGTGCTGGTGACGCCGCTGCAGCTGGCGGCGGCCTACACGGCGCTGGTCGGCGACGGCAGGCTGCGCAGCCCGCGGGTGGGCTGGGCGCTGGTGCGTCCCGACGGCACCAAGGTCAAGGAGATCAAGGTGCCGGTGACGGGCAGGTTGCCGCTCTCGCCGAAGGAGCGGGCCTACATCAAGGGTGCGCTGAGCGAGGTCGCCTCCGACGGCACCGCGGCCGGGGCCTTCTCCGGGTTCCCCATGGACAAGGTCAAGGTCGGCGGCAAGACCGGCACCGCCGAGGTCTACGGCAAGGCCGACACGTCGTGGTTCGCCTCGTTCGCCCCGACGGACAAGCCCCGGTTCGTGATCGTCGTCATGGTGTCCCAGGGAGGCATGGGCGGCCAGACCGCGGCCCCGGCGGTGCGGAAGATCTACGAGGGCATCTACGGGTTCTCGCCGGACGGGAAGACGGCCGGCCCTCCCATCCTGCCGGGCGGGCGTCCGGCGAGCAGGCTTCCGGTGATCGCGCGGGACGGGACGGTGGCGCGGTGACACCCGCCAGGGGGACGTCCGCCAAGGTGACACCCGCTAGGGGGACGTCCGCCAAGGTGACGTCCGCCGGGGGGACGTTCGTCCGGGAGGCGTTCGTCGAAGGGACGTCCACCGGGAAGACGTCCGCGGGGAGGACGGGGTGAGCCGCGCGGGCGTCGCGCCGATGACCAGGGGGGCGCCGGCGCGGACGTCCCTGGCCGGGCGGACGGTGGCGGCGGCCTCCGCGCTGAGGCGGACGGACGGGCTGATGCTGGTGGCCGTCACCGCGCTGGCGGTGATCGGCACGATGCTGGTCTGGTCGTCGACCAGGACCTGGGCGGCCGGATCCACCGGCCTGGTCAAGAAGCACGTCCTCAACCTCGTCATCGGGGCAGTGCTGGCCGCCGGGACCGCGATGGTGGACCACCGGGCGCTGCGGGCCTTCGCGCCGCTGGTGTACGGGGTGACGCTGGTCGGGCTGTGCCTGGTGCTCACGCCGCTCGGCAGCACCGTGAACGGCGCCCACTCGTGGATCATGCTCGGCGGCGGGTTCGCGTTCCAGCCGTCGGAGTTCGCCAAGCTCGGCCTGGCACTGATGCTGGCGATGCTGCTGACCAGGCGGGCCAAGGGCACCGAGCGGCCTCAGGGGCCGTACGTGGTGGTCTCGCTGGTGGTGGCCACCTGCACCATGGCCCTGGTGATGCTCCAGCCCGACCTGGGCACCACGATGGTCATCGGGGTGATCACGGCCGGCACGATCGTGGTGGCCGGGGTGCGCAAGCGCTGGATCGCAGGGCTGGGCCTGGCGGTGGCCGGGGCCGGGGCCGCGGCGTGGTTCCTCGACGTGCTGGAGCCCTACCAGATCGCCAGGTTCACCGCGTTCCTCAACCCGTCGGTGGACCCGCGCGGGGTCGGCTACAACAGCACCCAGTCGCTGATCGCGATCGGGTCGGGGGAGGTGCTCGGCAAGGGGCTGTTCGGGGGCGGCCAGACCACCGGCCGTTTCGTGCCCGAGCAGCACACCGACTTCATCTTCACGGTGGCGGGGGAGGAGTTCGGCTTCCTCGGCTCGGTCACCGTGGTGGCGCTGCTGGGGGTGATCCTGCTGCGCGGGGCGCGGATCGCCCGCGAGTGCGACGACAGGTTCGGCATGCTGGTGGGCGGGGCGATCGTCTGCTGGCTGGCCTTCCAGACGTTCGTCAACATCGGGATGACGATCGGGATCATGCCGATCACCGGCCTGCCCCTGCCGTTCGTCTCCTACGGCGGTACCGCCACCTTCGCGAACATGATCGCCTTCGGGCTGCTCCAGGCGATCCACCGGCGCGGGCATTCGTCGTAGTCCCGGCGGTCCCGGCGGTCCCGGCGGTCCCGGCCGTCCCTGCGGTTCGCCGGTCACCGTCCGGATCGGCCGTCCCGGTCGCCCGTGCGGGCGGGCGACGAAGCCCGGTCCGTACGGTCACCGGGGGTGCGGGGAGGCCCTGAACGGTGCCGGACGCCTGGTGCACCCCTCGGAGGCGGATATTCTTGACCGCATGTCTGTCGAGTCGCTGTTTCCCCGCCTGGAAGCGCTCCTGCCCAGGGTGCAGAAGCCGATCCAGTACGTCGGAGGTGAGCTCAACTCGACCGTCAAGGACTGGGACGAGACCACGGTCCGCTGGGCGCTGATGTATCCGGACGCCTACGAGGTCGGGCTGCCCAACCAGGGCGTCCAGATCCTCTACGAGATCCTCAACGAGCTGCCGGAGACACTGGCCGAGCGGACCTACGCGGTCTGGCCGGACCTGGAGGCGCTGATGCGCTCCGAGGGCGTGCCCCAGTTCACGGTCGACGCGCACCGGCCGGTACGGGCGTTCGACGTGCTCGGGCTGTCGTTCTCCACCGAGCTCGGCTACACCAACATGCTGACCGCGCTGGACCTGGCCGGCATCCCGCTGAGGGCGGCCGACCGGGGCGACGAGGACCCGATCGTGCTGGCCGGTGGCCACGCGGCGTTCAACCCCGAGCCGATCGCCGAGTTCCTCGACGCCGCCGTGCTGGGCGACGGGGAGCAGATCGCCATCGCGATCACCGAGGTCATCCGGGAGTGGAAGACCGAGGGCTCGCCCGGCGGCCGGGACGGGCTGCTGATGCGGCTGGCCGAGTCCGGCGGGGTCTACGTGCCGAAGTTCTACGACGTCGACTACCACCCCGACGGCCGTATCCAGCGCGTGGCGCCCAACAGGCCCGGCGTGCCGTGGCGGATCCACAAGCACACGGTCATGGACCTGGACGAGTGGCCGTACCCGAAGAAGCCGCTGGTCCCGCTGGCCGAGACCGTGCACGAGCGGTTCAGCGTGGAGATCTTCCGCGGCTGCACCCGCGGTTGCCGGTTCTGCCAGGCCGGCATGATCACCCGCCCGGTGCGGGAGCGGTCGATCACCACGATCGGCGACATGGTCGAGGCGGGCGTGAAGGCGTCCGGCTTCAACGAGGTCGGCCTGCTGTCGCTGTCGTCGGCGGACCACTCCGAGATCGGCGAGGTGGCCAAGGGGCTGGCGGACCGCTACGAGGGCACCAACACCTCGCTCTCGCTGCCCTCCACCCGGGTCGACGCCTTCAACATCGACCTGGCGAACGAGTTCTCCCGCGGCGGGCGCCGTTCCGGCCTGACGTTCGCCCCGGAGGGCGGCTCGGAGCGGATGCGCAAGGTGATCAACAAGATGGTCACCGAGGAGGACCTCATCCGGACCGTCACCACGGCCTACACCCAGGGCTGGCGGCAGGTGAAGCTCTACTTCATGTGCGGCCTGCCGACCGAGGAGGACGCCGACGTCCTGGGCATCGCCGACCTGGCCAAGAAGGTCATCAAGGCGGGCCGCGAGGCCACCGGGTCGCGCGACGTGCGCTGCACGGTCTCCATCGGCGGGTTCGTGCCCAAGCCGCACACGCCGTTCCAGTGGGCCGGCCAGGCCGACCACGAGACGGTCGACCGCAGGCTGCGGGCGCTGAGGGAGGCATTGCGCGGCGACCGCGAGTACGGCCGTGCCATCGGCATCCGCTACCACGACGGCAAGCCCTCGATCGTGGAGGGCCTGCTCTCCCGCGGTGACCGACGTGTCGGCGAGGTCATCCGCGCGGTGTGGGAGGACGGCGGCCGGTTCGACGGCTGGAGCGAGCACTTCTCCTACCAGCGCTGGATGGACGCCGCCGAGAAGGCCGGGGTGGACGTCGGCTGGTACACCACGCGCGAGCGCGGCGAGAACGAGGTGCTTCCCTGGGACCACCTCGACGCCGGTCTCGACCGCGAATGGCTCTGGCAGGACTGGCAGGACGCGGTCAACGACGTCGAGGTCGAGGACTGCCGGTGGACGCCCTGTTACGACTGCGGCGTCTGCCCCACGATGGGCACCGAGATCCAGATCGGGCCCACCGGGAAGAAGCTGCTGCCACTCACGGTTGTCTGAGGTGGGCGGTGCGTGAGCACCGCCCGCCCGAGAACGACGACCACGACCCGGGAAGGACGACACCGCCCTGAAACCAGCTCCCGACGGGCCGCCGCCCGCGCCCGTGGTGCAGCGCCTTCGCGTGCGCTACGCCAAGCGTGGCCGCCTGCGTTTCACCAGCCACCGCGACATCTCCAGGGCGCTCGAACGAGCCGTCCGGCGGGCCGACGTCCCGGTGGCGTTCAGCGCGGGTTTCTCACCCCATCCGAAGATCTCCTACGTGGGAGGGGCCGCCCCCACCGGTGTCGCCAGCGAGGCCGAGTACCTGGAGATCAGCGTCACGCGCGAGTGCGACCCCGAGCGGCTCAGGATCGCCCTGGACACCTCGTTGCCCGACGGTCTCGACGTGCTCGACGTCGTCGAGGCGGGGAACACGAGCCTGGCCGACCGGATGGAGTGCTCGGCGTGGGAACTGCGGCTGCCGGGAGCCGATCCCGCTCTCGCGGAGGTGGCGGTCGGGAAATTCCTCTCCGCCGATCAGGTCGAGGTCGAACGCCTTACCAAGAAGGGGATACGACGCTTCGACGCCCGCGAGGCCGTGCTGAGCCTTGCGGTATTTGAGGGAAATGAGACAACAGCAGGTCAGGCGTCCGGTCAGCCATGTGTCATACTTCGCATGGTTGTACGGCACGCAACTCCTGCCGTACGACCCGACGACGTTCTCACTGGACTGCGTCTTGTGGCTGACTTCGCGCCGCCGGTGCCCCCCGAGGTGACCAGGCTGGCGCAGGGCCCGCTCGACGTGCACACCGGTGAGCCCGCCGACCCGCTCGGCCTGGACCGCGACACCACGCGCGGCGGCGAAGCGGACCCGGTGGGCAGGCACGTCGGCGGCGACACATAGGACTTGGCGCCGGGCCCCTGGCCTGGCGGACAGTGAGAGACGAGAGCTCCCGCGCGGCGCGGAGACGTGCCCGGGAGCTGAACGGGAGAGCGTCCGCATGCTCGAGAACGAGCCCGAGACCGGGGCCAGCGGCCCCGGCGGGAACACCACGACAGATCAGCCGCGGCCGGTCCGCCGCAGGGCCGCGAGCCGGCCCGCGGGACCTCCGCCGGAGGAGCCGGAGCCGACCCCCGCGGCACGGACCACCGCACCACCGGTGGCCGGGGCCTTCGCGCCCGCCGCCGAGCCGCCTTCGTCGGGGGCCGAGGCGTCCGGGCCGGTGACCGCCCGGCCGGTGGACGGCGACCCCGCCGGGTCCGCCGAGGGCACGGAGCCCGCGGAGCCCGCGGAGCTCGCGGAGCCCGTGGCCCCGGAGGCGCCCAAGCGCGCCACCAGGCGCAGGGCCGCCGCGGCCGACGGCACGACCACCACCACGCGCCGCAGCCGCGCCAAGAAGACGGCCGAGCCGGTCGCCGAGCCCGTTCAGGACGTCGATCCGGTGATCGCCGGGCCCACGGGCCCCGCCGAGTCCCTGACGCCGGTCGTGGCCGCTCCCGAGCCGTCCGTCGAGCAGGCGCAGGACGAGCAGCCGCCCGCCGCGCCGGCCCGTCGTACCCGCTCGCGCAAGAAGGCCGTCGTGCAGGAGGCCGCGGCCGAGCCCGCCTTCTCCGAGCCGGCCCCCACGACCGCCGAGCCGGTCGCCGAGCCGGTCGCCGAGCCGACCCCGGAGCCGGTGACGGCGCGGGACGAGGACGTGACCCCCGCCGAGGCCGAGGAGGACGAGGCGGCGCTGCTGCTGGAGCTGCCCGTCGAGGAGCCGTTCGACGACGAGCCCGACGGTGAGGACGTCATCGAGGAGCCCAGGCCCGGCCTGTTCGCGAACCCCTTCGGGCTGACCTCCCAGGAACGTTCCGAGGTGCCCTCGGTGACCTTCCAGGCGCCCGCCGCGGTGTTCCAGCCGCTGTTCCAGGCCCCTGACCCGCAGCTCGCCGCGCAGGCCCCCGCGCGTCCCGCACCCGTCCAGCCGCCCGCGCCGCCGGTCGAGCCCGAGCCCGCCGAGGCCGTGGCCGAGAGCGCCGAGGAGCCCGAGGACGACGATCTGGACGAGGGCGACGACGACGCCGGCGGCCGCCGCCGCAGGCGCCGCAGGGGCGGCCGGGGCCGCGGCAAGACGCGCGATCTGGACGAGGGCGAGGAGACCGAGGCCGAGCAGGCCGACGAGGACCGCTCCGAGGCCGACGCCGACGACGAGAACGAGAGCGGCAGCTCGCGCCGGCGCCGTCGCAGGCGCCGCAGGGGCACCGACGAGGTCGCCGAGGTGCCGGACGACCCGCCCAACACGGTGGTGCGCATCCGCGCCCCCCGCGCCGGGCGCAGCACCTCGGTGGACGAGGTGCAGAGCGTGCGCGGCTCCACCCGCCTGGAGGCCAAGAAGCAGCGCCGCCGCGAGGGGCGCGAGCTGGGCCGCAGGCGTCCGCCGATCATCACCGAGTCGGAGTTCCTGGCCCGCCGGGAGTCGGTCGAGCGGATGATGGTGGTCCGCCGTACCGGTGGCCGCACCCAGATCGCGGTGCTGGAGGACAACGTCCTCGTCGAGCACTACGTCAACCGCGAGGCGAGCCAGTCGTACGTGGGCAACGTCTACCTCGGCAAGGTGCAGAACGTGCTGCCGAGCATGGAGGCGGCGTTCGTCGACATCGGCAAGGGCCGCAACGCGGTCCTGTACGCCGGAGAGGTGAACTTCGACACCGCGGGGCTGGAGGGCCAGCCCAAGCGGATCGAGGTGGCGCTGAAGTCGGGCCAGTCGGTGCTGGTGCAGGTCACCAAGGACCCCATGGGGCACAAGGGCGCCCGGCTGACCAGCCAGATCAGCCTGCCGGGACGCTACCTGGTCTACGTGCCCGACGGCTCGATGACCGGGATCAGCCGCAAGCTCCCCGACAAGGAGCGCACCCGCCTCAAGAGCATCCTGAAGAAGGTCATGCCGGAGAACGCGGGCGTCATCGTCCGCACGGCCGCCGAGGGCGCCTCCGAGGAGGAGCTCGCCCGCGACGTGGCCAGGCTCTCGGCGCAGTGGGAGAACATCCAGCGCAAGGCCAAGTCGGCCAGCGCGCCGGAGCTGCTCTCCTCCGAGCCGGACCTGACCGTCCGGGTGGTCCGCGACGTGTTCAACGAGGACTTCGCCTCGCTGGTCGTGGCCGGTGAGGACGTCTGGGAGACCGTCGACGAGTACGTCCGCTACGTCGCCCCGCACCTGGCCGACCGGCTCAGCCGGTGGGAGGAGAGCGGCGACGTCTTCGCGGCCTACCGGATCGACGAGCAGATCGCCAAGGCGATGGAGCGCAAGGTCTGGCTGCCCAGCGGCGGCTCGCTGGTGATCGACCGGACCGAGGCCATGACGGTGGTCGACGTCAACACCGGCAAGTTCACCGGCCAGGGCGGCAACCTGGAGGAGACGGTCACCCGCAACAACCTGGAGGCGGCCGAGGAGATCGTCCGCCAGCTCCGGCTCCGCGACATCGGCGGCATCATCGTGATCGACTTCATCGACATGGTGCTGGAGAACAACCGGGACCTGGTGCTGCGGCGGCTGCTGGAGTGCCTGGCCCGCGACCGTACCAAGCACCAGGTCGCCGAGGTCACCTCGCTGGGCCTGGTGCAGATGACGCGCAAGCGGGTCGGCCAGGGCCTGCTGGAGGCGTTCTCCACCGTCTGCGAGTGCTGCAACGGCCGCGGCCTGCACGTCTCGACCGAGCCGGTCGAGGCCAAGCCCGAGCCGCGCGGCACCCAGGGCAAGATGGCGGTCGAGAAGGCCGTGTCCGAGAAGCTCGGCAAGGACGGTAACCACGCGGTGGCGGCCGGTGACCAGTCGGGCCGTGATACGGTGACCGATGCGCTTGACGGCGTCCAGAACGAGGACGGTCAGGCAGCGCAGGCTTCTGGCCGGGGGCGGAGACGCTCCCGCAAGGCCAGGCCGGCCGAGTAGGTCCCGTCCGGAGATCTCGCCGCGACGAGGTCCGGCCAGGTGGTTCCCGCGGGGCGGTGAGGGGTTCGTGACATGTCACGGGCTTCCGCACCACCCCGGAGGGCGTCGCCGGGCCGGTCGTCGCGGGCGGGGATCCCGCGGGACGGGACCTGAGGCCGGCACCCCCGACGTTCCGCCCGGTTCGACCAGGACACCGTGAATCCGGTACTCTGGTGAACCGGTGCGCTCATGGCGCGCCCTGTTCGCGCGCCTACCCGGTACGTCATCAACGACCACAGCCGGATGCGGGGCGCAGCATCCAGCGAGCAAGCAGTCAAAGAAGGGTTCCGCGGTGTACGCGATCGTTCGTTGCGGCGGCAGGCAGCAGAAGGTCTCCGTCGGTGACGTCCTTGAGGTGGACAAGGTCGCCGGCGAGGTCGGTTCCACGGTTTCGCTGCCGACGGTCCTCGTCGTCAACGACGGCGACGTGACCACCGAGGCGGGCAAGTTCACGGTCGCCGCCGAGATCATCGGTGAGACCAAGGGTCCGAAGATCCGGATCCTGAAGTACAAGAACAAGTCGGGGTACAAGAAGCGCCAGGGTCACCGCCAGCGGTACACCCAGGTGAAGATCACCGGCATCGACCAGGCCTGAGTTTCGGGAGTTTTGCGAGATGGCACACAAGAAGGGCGCGTCGTCCACTCGGAACGGCCGCGACTCCAACGCCCAGCGACTCGGTGTGAAGCGCTTCGGCGGTCAGCTGGTCAACGCCGGCGAGATCATCGTCCGTCAGCGCGGCACCCACTTCCACCCCGGCGACAACGTCGGCCGTGGCAGTGACGACACGCTGTTCGCACTGGCCGCGGGCCACGTGCTGTTCGGCGTCAAGCGCGGACGCCGCGCGGTGAGCATCGTTCCGGTCACCGTTCCGGCCGCGGAGTAGATTCGCGCCGAAAGACGTTCACGGCAGGGGTGGATCGCATACAGCGGTCCGCCCCTGTTCGCGTTTTCAGGAAATTGCCGTAGATAGGGGTAGAAAACAGCATGCCGGACTTTGTGGACCAGGTGGTCCTGCACATCAAGGCCGGTGACGGGGGGAACGGCTGTGCCTCTGTGCATCGGGAGAAGTTCAAGCCCCTGGGAGGGCCGGACGGAGGCAACGGCGGCCGGGGCGGCAACGTGATCCTGGAGGTCGCCGCCAACACCGCGACGCTCCTGGAGTACCACCACCGCCCGCACCGCAAGGCCGAGAACGGCAAGCAGGGGGGCGGCTCCAACCGCGATGGCGCCAACGGCGCCGACATCATCATCCCGGTGCCGGACGGCACCGTGGTCAAGGACGCCACCACCGGCGAGGTGCTGATCGACCTCATCGGGGTGGGCACCCGCTACGTGATCGCCGAGGGCGGCCACGGCGGGCTCGGCAACGCCGCGCTGGCCTCGGCCAAGCGCAAGGCCCCCGGCTTCGCGCTGCTGGGCGAGCCCGGCGACGAGCTCGACGTGATGCTGGAGATGAAGAGCGTCGCCGACGTGGCGCTGGTCGGCTTCCCCAGCGCGGGCAAGTCCTCCCTGATCGCCGCGCTCTCCGCGGCCCGCCCCAAGATCGCCGACTACCCGTTCACCACGCTGGTGCCCAACCTCGGGGTGGTCACCGCGGGCGACACGATCTTCACCGTCGCCGACGTGCCCGGCCTGATCCCCGGGGCCTCGCAGGGCAAGGGGCTGGGCCACGAGTTCCTGCGCCACGTCGAGCGGTGCAACACGCTCGTGCACGTGATCGACTGCGCCACCATGGAGCCGGGCCGCGACCCGATCAGCGACTACGAGGTGATCGAGGCCGAGCTGGCCGCGTACGGGAAGCTGGAGGACCGGCCGCGGCTGGCGGTGCTCAACAAGTCCGACGTCCCCGACGCCCGGGAGCTGGCCGAGATCGTCACGCCGATGCTCGTCGAGCGCGGCCTGCGGGTCTTCTCGATCTCCGCGGCCACCCACGAGGGCCTCAAGGAGCTGACCTACGCCATGGGCGAGATGGTCGCCGCGGCCAGGGCCGCCGCGCCGGTGCCCGAGCCGACCCGCCTGGTGATCAGGCCCAGGCAGCACGGCGACACCGGATTCGCGGTCCGCCGGATCGACGACGACACCTTCCAGGTCACCGGGGTCAAGCCGGAGCGGTGGATCCGCCAGACCGACTTCACCAACGACGAGGCCGTGGGGTACCTGGCCGACCGGCTGGAGCGGCTCGGCGTGGAGGAGGAGCTCACCAAGGCCGGTGCCAAGGCCGGGGCCGAGGTGATCATCGGTTCCATGGAGAACGGGTACATCTTCGACTGGCAGCCGACGCTCAACGCCGAGGCCGTGCGCCAGGGGCCGCGCGGTTCGGACAACCGGCTCGGCGGGCAGTGACCGCTCCCCGATGCCGCTCCTGTCAGTGCCGCTCTCTCCGGTGACCGTCGCAGACGGTGATCGTCGTCGAAAGGTGCCCGTCGTGGACGCTGCGCGCGAACGGATCCGTACGGCCGCACGCCTGGTCGTGAAGGTGGGTTCGTCCTCGCTCACCACCCCGCAGGGAATGATCGACGTCGACCGGGTGGACGCCCTGGTCGACGTGCTGGCCGCCCGGCGGGGGGCGGGAACCCAGATCGTGCTGGTCTCCTCGGGGGCGATCGCGGCCGGGCTGGGCCCGCTGGGGCTGTCGGCGCGCCCGCGCGACCTGGCGACCCAGCAGGCCGCCGCCTCGGTGGGTCAGGGCGTGCTGGTGGCCCGCTACACCTCCTCCTTCGCCCGGTACGGCCTGCGCGTCGGCCAGGTGCTGCTGACCGCCGACGACATGATGCGCCGCTCGCACCACGTCAACGCCGAGCGCACGCTGGCCCGGCTGCTGGAGCTGGGCATCGTCCCGGTGGTCAACGAGAACGACACCGTGGCCACCGACGAGATCCGCTTCGGCGACAACGACCGGCTCGCCGCGCTGGTCGCCCACCTGACCCGGGCCGACGCGCTGGTGCTGCTGTCGGACGTGGACGCCCTCTACGACGGTGATCCCCGCCGTCCGGGTGCCCGCAGGCTCACCGACGTACGCGGGCCCGCCGATCTGGTCGGGGTCGAGCTCGGCAAGGGGGGAGCGGTCGGCACCGGCGGCATGGTCACCAAGGTGCAGGCCGCCACGATCGCCACCGGCGCGGGGGTCCCCGTGGTGCTGACCGCGGCCGCGCACGCGGCCCAGGCGCTGGCCGGGACCGACGTCGGCACCTACTTCCACCCGGGCGGTCGCCACCCGGGCACCCGCCTGCTCTGGCTGGCCCACGCCACCACCGGCCGGGGCCGGCTCCACCTGGACTCCGGCGCGGTCGAGGCCGTGGTGGGCCGGCGCATGTCGCTGCTGCCCGCCGGGGTCACCGGTGTCGAGGGCGAGTTCGCGGCCGGTGACCCGGTGGACCTGTGCGGGCCGCGCGGCCGGGTGGTCGCGCGCGGCCTGGTCAACTTCGACGCGGCCGAGATCCCCGGCCTGCTCGGCCGCTCCACCCGGGAGCTGGCGGCCAGCATGGGCCCGGAGTACGAGCGAGAGCTGATCCACCGCGACGACATCGTCATACTGGAAACCCACAACTAGTTCTTTTGGAGCGCGAAGATGTCCGAGGACTTCCTGAAGGTGGCCCTGGCGGCCAAAGAGGCCGCCGCCGAGCTGGCCCCGCTGCCGAGGGCGCCGAAGGACGCCGCGCTCCGGGTGATCGCCGACGCGCTGGTGGCCGCGTCCGCAGAGATCGTCGCGGCCAACGCGCTCGACGTGCGCCGGGCGGGCGAGAACGGCGTGTCCGAGTACATGATCGACCGTCTCCGCCTGGACAAGGCCAGGATCGCCTCGATCGCCGAGGCGGTCCGCCAGGTGGCCGACCTGCCCGACCCGGTGGGCGAGGTGGTCCGGGGCAACACCCTGCCCAACGGGCTGGAGCTGCGCCAGGTGCGGGTCCCGCTGGGGGTCATCGGCATCGTCTACGAGGGCCGTCCCAACGTGACCGTGGACGCGGCGGCGCTCTGCCTGAAAAGCGGCAACGCCACCCTGCTGCGCGGCTCGTCCAGCGCGTACGAGTCCAACACGGTGCTGGTGAGGGTCATGCAGGAGGCGCTGGCGGGCACCGAGGTGCCGGCCGGGGCGGTCCAGCTGGTCCCGGGGACGTCCCGCGACTCGGTCAAGGAGCTCATGCGGGCCCGCGGCCTGGTGGACGTGCTGATCCCGCGCGGCGGCGCGTCGCTGATCAACTCGGTGGTGGAGGAGTCCACGGTCCCGGTGATCGAGACCGGGGTGGGCAACTGCCACGTCTACGTCGACGCGGACGCCGACGTCGAGCTCGCCGTGCAGATCCTGCTCAACTCCAAGGTCCAGCGGCCCTCGGTGTGCAACGCCGCCGAGACGGTGCTGGTGCACGCGGCCGTCGCCGACGCCTTCGTGCCTCGGGCGCTGGCCGCGCTGGCCGCCGAGGGCGTGACGGTGCACGGGGACGCCCGGATCGCGGCCTACGGCGACGTGGTGGCGGCCGGGGAGGAGGACTTCCGGACGGAGTACCTCTCGCTGGACATCGCCGCCGCCGTGGTCGACTCCCTGGACGAGGCGGTCGCGCACATCAGGAGGTACGGCTCGGCGCACACCGAGGCGATCGTGACCCGCTCGGTCGGCGCGGCGCGCAGGTTCGTCTCCCTGGTCGACTCCGCGGCGGTGGCGGTCAACGCCTCCACCCGGTTCACCGACGGCGGGGAGTTCGGGTTCGGCGCGGAGATCGGCATCTCCACGCAGAAGCTGCACGCGCGCGGCCCGATGGGCCTGCCGGAGCTGACCTCCACCAAGTGGGTCTACACCGGTGAGGGCCAGCTGCGCACCGCGCAGGGCACGGTCCTGGCCTCGACCGACGCCTGTTCCCGGTAGCGCGACGACCGGCCTTCCGGCAGGCCGGTCGGGTGTGGTGTCCCGGCGGCACGGGTGCCGCCGGGACGTAGGGACGCCGGTGGGCGAGCCTGCCGGTTCGGCGGGCGGGTGGCGAGGGCGGCCCCTATGGTGTGACGGGCGCTCCGTGAGGGCTCGCACGACCCGTCGCGATTACTCGTAGTTATGGTGTGTCGCTCCGGGTAATCGGCATAGCTTATGGTTTGACTGGACTCCATGGAAATCGGAGTTGCATTCCTATTTATAGCTCTTGTTCTTTTTGGGGCTGATCGGGTGCTGCTGGTCCTGGAGAGCCGCGGCCATGTCACCTGGCGCCGGAGCAGGCGGCGTGACCTGTCGGCCGAGCCCACGGCCGGTCTCGACAGCCTGCTGGAGGACCCGGTCCGCCGGCCGCAGGACGGTCCCTGAGGCGCTTCACACGATCCGTCCCGGCCGGCCGGGTGGGGGAGGGGGGCGCGGATCCGGCCGTACGGCGGCCTGCGTCACGGGGGACGGGCGCGTCCCGATGACGGGACACTTTCCGCAACTCCGGCGTGCCGCCGGGAAAACATCACTCTCGCCCGCTATGGTGTGGTCTCCTATGGCTGGAGAGCAGGGAAGCGAGCATGAGCGAGCGACCCGATAGGCGCAGCGGTCCCTGACCCATGTGGCCGACGCAGGAGGTCACGTGGGTCGTCTCGGGCGGGTCGGTCCTTACACGTTGCTGGAGCGTCTCGGCCGCGGCGGCATGGGCGAGGTCTACCTCGCCTCCGGGCGCCGGGGCGACAGCGTCGCGCTCAAGGTCCTCCACGACATGGTCGACGCCGACTTCGAGGCCCGCATACGGCTGGAGCGGGAGGTCCGCGCGCTCCGCAGGGTCGAGAGCCCCTACGTCGCCCGCGTCGTCGACGCCGACCTCGAGGGGGAGCGTCCCTACCTGGTCATGCAGTACATCGAGGGGGAGACCCTCCTGGAGCGGGTGCGCCGCGCAGGTCCCGTGGAGGGCGGCGGGCTGCTCACGCTCGCGCACGGCCTGGCCACCGCCCTGTCGATCATCCACGCGGCCGGGGTGGTCCACCGCGACCTCAAACCCGCCAACGTGCTGGTCGGCGAGGACGACGAGCCGGTGCTCATCGACTTCGGCATCGCCCACGTGCTGGACGCCACCCGGCTGACGCTGACCGGCACCTTCCTCGGCACCCCCGGCTACGCGGCCCCCGAGCTGTTCGCCGACGAGCCGGTGGGCGAGCCCGCCGACGTGCACGCCTGGGCGGCCACCGTGGCCTTCGCCGCGACCGGGCGCCCCACCTTCGGCCGGGGCACGGTCGAGGCGCAGATGTACGCGATCCTCAACGGGCAGGCCGACCTGGAGGGTGTTCCGGCCGCGCTGCTCCCCCTGATCCGCGCGGCCCTGCACCGCGAGCCCGCCAAGCGCCCCACCGCGGCCCAGCTGTGCGGCCGTCTCGGCCGTCTCGTCCGGGTGGCCCCGGAGGCGTCCCGCAGGCCGGGGCCGGCGGCCGGGAAGCAGGGGGCACGGGCCGGGGCCAGGGGCGACGCCGCCGGGAGCGACCGGCCGCCCCCCGGAACCGGTGAGACCGCCCGCGCCGGGCGGGGCCAGGCACCGGAGAGCGCGCGTGCCGGCCGGGGATCGGTCTCCGAGGCCCCGCGTACGGGCCGGGGCTCCGTGTCCGACGCTCCGCGCGCCGGGCGAGGGGCGGTCTCCGAGACCTCTCGGTCCGGGCGGAGCGCCGCCGCGGAGAGCGCGCGCGCCGAGCGGGCCGCCACGGCCGAAGGCGCGCGTCCCGGGCGCCGGACCCCCGGAGGCACCGGGACCGTGCGGCGCGGGCCGGTGAGGAACCGCCCGGACAAGGCGGCCGGGGAGCCCGGAGCGCGAAGCGGGTCGGGGCCGCTGCCCGCGGGTAACGCGTCGCTGCTCCTGCTGGCGGTCCTCGCGGTGCCGTGCGTCGTGGCCACGGTCCTGTGGCCGGTGGCCACCTTCGCCGTGACCGCCCTGTTCACCACGCTGGCCCGGACGCTCTGGGTCGGGCACCGGCTGGTCAGGAGGCGCCGGTCGGCCAGGGCCCGGGCCGCGCTGCGGGTGGCGGGCTTCCCGTTCGTCCTCGCCGGTTCGCTGCTGACCGCCCTGGTGTGGCCGGGACTGCCTGCGGCGGCCCTGGCCGGGGCGGCGCTCTGGCTGACCTTCGGCGGCTCGCTGCCGCCGCACTGGTGGGAGGTCCCCGCGCCGGTCGCCCTGGCCGGGGTGGTGTTCGGTGTCGTCTGCGGCGGCGTGCTCGGCCGGGAGATCGAACGGATCGGGGCCGAGCTGGTCGAGCTCCGCAAGGAGGGGCTCCGCGCGCTGGCCGTGCTGGGCGGGTTCGTCGCCCTGTGCTCCGCGGCCGTACAGGCGATCGCCCTGCTGGTGTAGGGGCAGGGCCCGGGTCCGGGAAGCCGGGTCCGGGCCCTGTGAGACGGCCGAGGCCGGGGCGGGAGGTCTAGGAGACCTTGGAGGAGGGGGCGCTCCAGGTGTTGCAGGCGCCCGGGTCGGCTTCGGCGTAACCGCGGGCCGACCAGGACACCCGGGTCGAGCCCTTGCCGAAGGTCCGGTCCTCACCCTTGTGGTCGCCGCTGGCCTTCAGGACGCCCGTCAGCTTCTTCCAGTCCCGGCTGCCGCGGCCGAGGGAGTCCTGGACGCTCCGGACGAACACGGCGCCCAGGCAGTCGCTCTGCAGGCTGTAGCGGCGGTTCTGCTCGTGCAGTTCGCTCTTGTTCCTGTACGGCGCCTTCTCGTACGCCGTGACGATGCCCGCCAGGCCCATCACGTGGCTTCCGTACAGCGCGCCCGTGGCGTGCAGCATCCAGAGGTCGTCGGTGCCCTGGAGCCAGTCCCGGCCGAGCCGGATCATGATCGTTCGCGACTGGAGGCAGTACATGGCGTACGATCCCGGTTCGGTCTCCAGCGTGTAGCCGCAGTACTTCTTCGGCAGCTTGTCGAAGAACACGACCTTCGGCTTGGCGAACGAGATCCCCGCGGCCGTGAGGTGCCCCTCCCACGCGGTGTCCAGGCAGCCGACGACGGCCCGGATGTACCGCTTGGCCTGGGCGCGGGAACCGTCCTTGATCGGCGGTTCGGTGCAGGTGGAGTCCGCGAGCCTGCCGGAGCCGTACAGGGAGTTCTCCGTCAGGGTCGAGTCCTTGATCGGGTAGGCGTGCGCCGTGCCCGTCAGGAGCATCGCGGCCGCCCCGGCCATAGCGATGATCATGCGAATTCTCATGAGAAACGATGGTAGGGGTAATGCTCGGCACCACAGTGGGCAAAGGAATTCTTTTTCGGTGTCCCGCCGTGGTCCGTCGCGTGAACCGGCCTGCCGGGCGCGTTCGCCGGGCGGGCCGCGTTTTCGCCGTCCGCGCCCTGTGCCGGGCGGGCCGCGTTTCCGTCCGGCCCCGGTCCTGCCCGCCGGGCGTGCTCAGGGCGGCGGCGCGGGCGGGGGAGCCCAGGAAAAAGGGCCCGGGTGACGATCCCCGGACCCCTTCGGTGGCACCCTCCGTCAATTTCCATCGCGGCGGGAGAAGCGGTTGAAGATGCGCTCCCCGGCGTTGACGGCACCCTCGGCGACGTCGCGCAGGACACCGATGAACGGGTCCTGCGACTGGGACCACGATTCCCGGTAGGAACGCGCGGCGGCCTTGATCTCCTCGGAGATCTTCGCGTTGGAGTCGTCGGCGCGGCGAGGGTACTCGCCGCCGACGATCCTGGTGTACTCCCCGCCGCGGCTCCACTTGTCGAGCTCGGCGACCCGGGAGACGGCGAACGGGTGGGTGGTCCCCAGCAGGTTGAGGACCTTGAGCAGGCCGTCGCGGACGTCGCCTGCGGTGTCGTACTCCCGGGCCTGGTCCAGGAAGGCCTCGACGTTCATCTCGTGCAGGCGCGAGCCTCCGGCGAGCTTCATCAGGGCGCGCATCGCGGCGTCCGGGTCCTGGCCGCAGAGCAGGCCGCCACGGTCGGCGGAGAGCTCGGACTTGCGGTGCCACTCCTCCAGGCCGGCCACGATCGCGCGCAGGCCGATGTAGCCGAGCGGGATCCAGGCGACCCGGGTGGCCAGGCGGGTGAGGATGTCGAGCATGGTGCGGTACACCGCGTGACCCGACAGGATGTGGGCGGTCTCGTGGCCGATGGCGAAGCGCTGCTCCTCGGAGTCCATCAGGTCGAGGAGGCCGGTCGTGACGACGATGAACGGGTCGTCGAAGCCGATCGCCTTCGCCTGCACCAGCGGGCTCTGCTGGACGTAGACCTCGGGAATGCGGTGCAGGTCGAGCGTGTAGGCCGCGTCGCGGCCCATGTCGTGCAGTGCTCGGAACTGCGTGTCACTGGTCCGTACGGCCGAGGCGAGGTAGATCAGGCGCAGGCGGCGCTCGCTGACCAGGCCGGACATCTGCTTGAGCACCGTGTCGAACCCGCTGAGCGACCGGAGGGCGACCAGCGCGGACCTGTCGGCGGGATGTTCGTAGGCACGTGAGCTGATGCCGGGGAGCTGCACGCGGTTGCGATCCGGGGTGGTGGTCATGCCCGGCATGCTACGTCGGCCTCGCCTGCCCCGCGCGGGGGGTGATTAAAAGCCGCGTGTGGCTTGCGCGTATGGTCCGTTTCATGATGAACGCGGCTACCGGTGGGACACGGCGGCGCCTGGGGGTCATGGGCGGCACCTTCGACCCCATCCACCACGGTCACCTGGTCGCGGCCAGTGAGGTCGCCCACCACTTCGATCTCGACGAGGTGGTCTTCGTGCCGACCGGGAAACCGTGGCAGAAGGCCGACAGGACCGTCTCGGCCGCCGAGGACCGCTATCTGATGACGGTCATCGCGACCGCCTCCAACCCGCGCTTCTCGGTGAGCCGTGTCGACATCGACCGGCCCGGCCCGACCTTCACCATCGACACCCTCAGGGAGGTCTCCGAGGCCTGGGGACCCGACGTCGACCTGTTCTTCATCACCGGCGCCGACGCCCTCGCCCAGATCCTGAGCTGGCACAACGTCGACGAGCTGTTCACCATCGCCCATTTCGTGGGCGCCACCCGGCCCGGTCACGTGCTGCACGACCCGGGCCTGCCGCACGGCAAGGTGAGCCTGGTGGAGATCCCCGCGCTGGCCATCTCCTCCTCGGAGTGCCGCACCCGGGTGGCCTCGGGGGAACCGATCTGGTACCTCGTCCCCGACGGGATCGTCCAGTACATCAACAAGCGCGGCCTCTACCGGCACCCGGAGGGCTGAGCGGGGGGTCTGCCGGGCTCGTCCCCGACCCGAGGCCGTCGCCTGCCGCGAGTCACAGCGCGTTTCGGAGAGATTCGCTATGATTCGAGAAGTTTGCGTGGTACGGGTATCCGCAGCTCACCCGGTGTGACCGCCGAACCTCAGGATCATCCCGGTCGTCCCGGACCGGCAAGCGCGGCCCCGGCCGCGGAAGACGAACCCGATCGGGCCGCCGATTCCGCCCGCCGCGCGGAATCGGGCGGCATACGACGGGCGTTGTTCGAACTGTGGCTCTTCAAGGAGCACCCGATCGGGCACCCTGATAGGTGACAGCGCCGACTAGCAGGAGGACTGACCCACACCGTGACAGCAACCGACAGATCCGTCCAGCTCGTCAGGCTCGCCGCCGAGGCGGCGGCGGACAAACTGGCCGATGACATCCTGGCCTACGACGTGAGCGACCAGCTCGTCATCACCGACGCGTTCGTGCTCTGCTCCGCCACCAACGACCGCCAGGTCCGCGCCATCGTCGACGAGATCGAGGACCGGCTGCGGATCGAGGCCGACGTCAAGCCCGTCCGCCGCGAGGGCGAGCGCGAGGGCCGCTGGGTCCTGCTGGACTACATCGACATCGTCGTGCACGTCCAGCACGAGGAGGACCGCACCTTCTACGCGCTGGAGCGCCTGTGGAAGGACTGCCCCTCCATCTCGCTGCCGGACAGCGTCACCCAGGTCGCCGCCCAGCGCGCCCGCGGGACGGTAGCTGAGTGAGCCCGCGTGTCGTCTGCCTCAGGCACGGTCAGACGCTGTGGAACGTCGAGCACCGGTTCCAGGGGCACACCGACATCCCGCTCGACGAGACCGGGGTCGCGCAGGCCGCCCGCGCGGCCTCGCTGCTCGCGGCGCTGCGCCCCAGCATGATCGTCTCCTCCGACCTCCAGCGGGCCTTCGACACCGCCTCGGCGCTGGCCCGGGTCACCGGGCTGGAGGTCAGGGTCGACAAGGAGCTGCGCGAGCGGGGAGGCGGTGAGTGGGAGGGGCTCACCCGGGAGGAGATCTCCGAGAAGTGGCCCCGGGAGTTCGTCGCCTGGGAGGCGCCGGGCGGCGAGGCGGTCGCCGACGTCGCGACGAGGGTGTCGACGTCCGTACGCCGCTGGGCGGCCGAGCTCGGCCCCGACGACCTGCTCGTGGTCGTCTCGCACGGGGCGGCGATCCGGCTCGGCATCGCCATGCTGATGAACCTGCCCGAGGAGCTCTGGCCCGCCCTGGGCGGTCTGGGGAACTGCTCGTGGTCGGTGCTCGAGCAGTCCCGCAAGGGCTGGCGCCTGATGGAGCACAACGCCGGCACCCTCCCGGAGCCGGTCAGGAGCGACGACAGCCCCGAGGCCACCGAGGACGATCCCGGGACCACCGCCCGGGGGTGAGCCCGTCGCGGCCCGGCCCCTGCCGCCGGGCTCGCCGGGTCCGCCGTGGCGGGTGGTGACGGTGGTGACACCGGGGAGGGCCGGCCGGTCCCGGCGTACGCCCGAAGGCCGTCGCGAGGCCGTCGCGAGGCCGTCGAGGGCCGCCCGGCCGTCGATTAGGTGAACACGGTGGTGTCCTTATATGCTTCCCGAGCGCCGCGACGAGAGGACTCGCAGCGGTGATCAGGGGCTATGGCGCAGCTGGTAGCGCGCCTCCATGGCATGGAGGAGGTCTGGGGTTCGAATCCCCATAGCTCCACCCTCGGCCGCCCTCCGTCCACGCGTGGACGGAGGGCGGTTCTCGTTCTCCGGGACGCGCTCCTCGCGGTCCCTTTCCCACGATCCCTCTCGTGGCCCTCTCCGTCGCAGCCGCAGCCGCCGCCCGGGCCCCGTGACGCCCGCGGAAGACGTGAGAACGCTCCCGGCCCGCCGCTCCGAACCGGCCACGTGTCCTCCGTCTGAACGCGTGGCCGGCACGACGCGGCGGGCCGGGGACCGCGGATGCGGGCGAGGCGCTCGCGGTTCCCCCACGATGGCGCATATGGAATGGCGAAAAAGCCCCTTTTAGGTGTGCTTAAGGTGGGCTTACCCATGATCTAAATCAACGCCGGCCGCCCGCCGCGGGTCACCCTCGCTCGCGACGGGGGCGGACCCGCCCGGACCGGCGCTCGTGCCGGTCGGTACGGAACCAGAGCTGGACCCTGGCGCCCCCCATGGAGGAGGCGTCGATGCGCAGCGAGCCGCCCGTGGACTCGGCGAGCCTGCGGGCGATGTCCAGCCCGAGCCCGGTGGACCCCGCGCCGCTGGCCCCGCGCCGCAGGGCGGCCTCGGGGTCGCCGATCCCGGGCCCGGCGTCGGCGATGAGCACGCCGACGGTTCCGGTGCCCTGGTGCAGGGTCACCGTGAATCCGGTGCCCTCGGGGGTGTGCCGGAAGACGTTGCCGAGCAGGGCGTCCAGTACGGCACCGAGCTCGGTGGCCGCGACCGGGACCCGGGCGGGGGCCGAGGCGCCGATCAGCTCCCAGGGCCGCCGCTGGTCCTCGGCCAGCGCGGACCAGAAGGTCAGCCGCTCGCGGAGCACCTCGGCGGCGTCGCAGTGGACGAGCTCCGGGGCGCGGGAGGGCTGCCTGGCGGTGGCGATGATCTGGTCCACCTCGGCCTCCAGCCGGCCGAGCGCGTTCCTGCTCTGCTCGGCCTCCGGTCCCAGGTGCTCCAGGCTGAGCCGCAGGGCGGCCAGGGGCGTGCGCAGCCGGTGCGACAGGTCGGCGGCCATCTCCCGTTCGGCGGCCAGCAGCTGGACCACGCGGTCGGCCATGCTGTTGAACGCCTCACCGGCGGCGACCAGCTCGGGAGGTCCCTCGGGTTCGATGCGGACGCTGAGGTCTCCCGCGCCCAGCGCGCCGGCCGCCCGGCCCAGCCGCCGGGCCGAGCGCACCACCCGTACCCCCAGGCGGTCGCCGACCAGCAGGGAGCCGGCCACCAGGGCCGCCGCCACCCCGCTCAGCACCGCCCACGAGGCGGTGACGCCCCGGGTGAGGTCGCCGGGCGGGACGAAGACCTCGACGACCACCGTCCGGCCGCCGTCCAGGGCGACGGGACGCAGCAGCAGGCGGCCGGAGCCCAGCTCCGCGGTGACGGCCCGGGTCAGCCGGGAGGCCGAGGCCACGGTGGCGGCGGGTGCCCTGACGGTTCCGGCCGAGCCGCCGTCCGGCAGGTGGACCCCGATCCGGTCCCGCGCGCCGGTGCTGAGCAGTGCGTGGGTCAGCCGGGCCGGGTCGACGGTGATGGCCAGCACGGGGACGAGGGCGGACGCCTGCCGTTCGGCCTGGGCCATGGCCCGGTCGTGGGCGATCTCCCTGACCACCAGCCCGAGCGGGATGAGGAAGGCCAGGGCCACCATCGAGGTCCCCGCGACGGTGAGCAGCGCCAGGGTCCGCCTCATGTCGGCGTGGTCAGCATGACCCCGACGCCCCGTACGGTGTGCAGGTAGCGGGGGGCGGAGGCGCTCTCGCCGAGCTTGCGGCGCAGCCAGGACAGGTGGACGTCGATCGTCTGGTCGTCCCCGTAGGACTGCTGCCAGACCTCGGTGAGCAGTTCCTTGCGGGAGACCACCCGGTCGGCACGGGCGGCCAGGTAGGCCAGCAGGTCGAACTCGCGCCGGGTCAGGGTGAGCGGGCTCCCCTCCAGGGTGGCCTCGCGCCGGTTCACGTCCACGGCGAGCGCGCCGACGCGCAGCACCGGGGGCGGGGTGGCGCTGCGCGCGCGGCGCAGCACGGCGTCCAGCCGGGCGTTGAGGTGGTCGCCGGAGAAGGGCTTGACCAGGTAGTCGTCGGCGCCCGCCTGGAGGAGACGGACGATCTCCGCCTCGTCGTCCCTGGCGGTGGCCACGATGACCGGGACGCTGGAGACGCTGCGGACCATCTTGAGCGCCTCGGCCCCGTCCAGGTCGGGCAGCCCGAGGTCGAGGATCACCGCGTCCGGCGGGTTCTGGGAGATCTCCCGCAGGGCGTCCAGGGCACGTCCCGCGCTGCGCACCGCGTGCCGGCGCCTGCTGAGCTCTTGAATGATCGCGGATCGTACGTACTCGTCATCTTCGACCACCAGAACCGTCGCCATGCGTGTAACGGTAGTGAAGAGTGGGACATATGACGTAATAATTCACGACATGCGGCAGACGCTGGGGTTCATCGCGGTGTGGTGCGTCGCCACGGTCCTGGCGGTGTCGGTCGCCTGGTTCGGTGTCCGCGACGTGCTGCGCAGCGAGGTCTTCGAGGACGCGGGCGTCGAGCCGCTCAACGCCGCCATCGGCCGCACCGGCGCGGAGAGACCCCCGTGGCCCGTGACCGCGCCGTCCTCGGCCTCCGGCCGGACCCCGGAACCGCGCCCGGCCTCGTCCGCGAGCCGGAGCGCCCGGCCGCGCCCGGCCCGCTCCCCGTCGGGGAGCGACGCGGCGCCGGAGCGGACGCGGCGGGCCGAACCGCGTCCCGGGACGTCGAGGGCACCGACGGCGCCGACGGCGCCGACGGCATCGAGGGCGCCGACGGCACCGGCGACCTCGCCCCCGGCCTCCCGCGCCACCCGGGCCGCCACGGCGTCGCCGCGCGCCGGCGCCGGTCCCGAGGCCACCAGGACCCGGTCGGTCTCGACCGAGAACCTGCGCGTGATGAACGTCAAGGGCGGTTCCGTCTCCTTCGCCATCGAGAACGGTGTCTGCCGTCTCGTCACCGCCGCGCCCAGGGCGGGCTACGAGGCCAAGGTCGCCTCGGCCCCCGGATGGATCCGGGTCGATCTGGTCCGGGGGGAACACGGCTCGGCGGTCTTCTGCATCGGCGCCGAGGGCCGCACCGACCTGTGGGAGTACTAGGCGGGCCCGCCGGATGCGGGGCACGCGGGCCGGGACGCGCCGCGCCTCAGTCCCAGACGACCTTCGGCGCCTCGTCGCCGGTGGCCTCGGCGACGAGACGGGCACTGTCCTCGGCCTCGGCGCGGCGCGCGGGTGCCAGGCCGTCGAAGAGGGTGACCGTCAGCTCGCGCTCCTGGCGGCGGTAGCGCCAGGTGCCGGCCACCTCGCCGTCGACGAGCAGCGCCCCCGGCCCGGAAAGGGCCCGCCACACCTGCCGGCGCCTGCCGGGGTCGGGGACGAGCAGGTTCCGGTCGGCCTGGCGCAGGTAGGGGTCGTGCGGCGGGACGAGGACGACCCCCTCGGGGGCGGGTGCCCGTCTCACCTCGTCCAGGAGCGACTCGGGCAGGTCGTAGGGCCGGTCGCCGACCCGTACCCGGACCAGGTCCTCGCCGAGTTCCCTCCACAGGCCGGCGACGGCGGCGGTGTCGCTCCCCATCCAGTCGCGGAACAGGGCCCGGGAGGCCGGGCCGTTCACCCGCAGGTAGGCCCGCAGCAGCGTCAGGCGCGGGTCGCCGTCCCGGTCCTGTCGCTCTCCCCGCGGGGCGTCCGGGGCCGGGTACAGCATGGTCACGCGCTGGTCGCCGGGGCCGACGACGAGCCGTGCCCGGCATCCGCCGGCGCGGAACAGCGCGTCGGGGACGTGGTCGGCGTCGCAGCGCTCGCACCGGATCACCAGCGAGGCCGGTACGCGGTCGTTCACCTCGCGGCTCGCCTCCGGCTTCGGCGTCGGGCCGGTCACCACGGCCCTCAGCGCGGCGGCCACCTCGTCGACCGCCCGCACCCAGGCGGCTCCGCCCTCGTCCGACTCCCGGGGGGCGAGGGCGTCGCGCAGGAGGTCCAGGTCGGCCAGGCGGTGCGCGTGCGGTGCCCCGCGTACCGACCACATGCTCACCAGCGGCCCGCCGGGGGAGACGGCCTCGGCGACGCTCGCGGACCCGACGGTTCCCGTGCGCTGGATCAGCGCCCGCGTGGCGTCGGCCTGCCGGCCGTCCTGGAATCCCAGCAGCAGCAGGTCGTCGGGCGTCCCCTCGCGAGACCGGCGTTCCAGGCCGTGTCCCCGCCACCTGAAGCCCAGCCAGCGGGCCCTGTCCAGTGTGATCGCGTTCCCCATCGCGTCACTGTAATACAGGGCCGGGAGCGGGGGATCGTCCCCTTTCGTCGGCACGGTGACGGGCGGACGACCCGTGAACGTGATCTGGACGGTGATGAAAGATTCACTATTTTTCCTGACATTTCCAGTCCAATCTTGACGATCACTCCCGTCAGGACGACACTGGGCGGCAATCCGGTGGAACCCGGCGCAGGCCCGGCGGCAGGCGGGCCCGGCGAGACGGCCCGGAGGATCGAGCGGTACGCGACCCGTACTTGTTAACGTTAACAATGCCCCGGTGCCACCGGCCGCATGTCGCCGTGGAGTGTGGGTCGCCCCCGGAACCTCACGTCAAGGAGACTCATGAGATCAGAGGGATACAGGCCGCGGAAGGCGCTCGGTGGCCTTGTCGCGACGGCCCTGGCGCTGATGACGGCCGTCGCGACGGCGAGCCCGGCGGACGCGGCGACCCGGTACGAGGCCGAGAGCGCCCGCATCTCCCAGGGAGTGGTGGAGTCCAACCACGCCGGTTACTCCGGCTCGGGCTTCGTCAACGGCGACAACGCCGCGGGCTCCTACGTGGAGTGGACGGTCCAGGCGGCGAGCGCGGGCACCGCGACCGTGGCGCTGCGCTACGCCAACGGGTCGGCCGGGAACCGGCCCGGCGACGTCTCCGTCAACGGAGCGGTGGTCTCCGCGGCCCGCGCGTTCGGCCCGACCGGTGCCTGGAGCACCTGGGCGACCAGCACGCTCACCGTCACGCTGCGGGCCGGCGCCAACACGATCCGGGTGACCGCGACCACGGCCGCAGGCAACCCCAACCTCGACCACCTCGACCTGGAGACCGCCTCGTCGGACACCGCGCCCCCGACCGCGCCGTCCGGCCTGACCCGGTCCGCCGTCACCGCCACCACGGCCACCCTGAGCTGGACCGCCTCGTCCGACGACACCGGCGTGACCTCCTACGAGGTACGCAGCGGCGGCACCGTCTACGCGACCGTCACCGGCTCCCCGCCGGCCACGTCCGTCACGGTCACCGGCCTGGCCTGCGCCAGCCCGTACTCGCTGCACGTGGTGGCCAGGGACGCCGCGGGCAACGTCTCCGCGCAGAGCGGGACCGTCACCTTCACCACCGCGGCGTGCGGGGGCGGGGTGCCGTCGGGCATCACCCAGATCTCCACCGGCTGGACGGTCCCGTGGGGCGTGGCCTGGCTGCCGGACGGGCAGAACGCGCTGGTCACCGAACGCGACAGCTTCCGCGTCTACCGCACCTCGCTCTCGGGCGCCAGGACGCTGGTCGGCACCGTGCCCGAGACGATGGGCACCGGCGGCGAGGGCGGCCTGCTGGGGGTCGCGGTGGACCCGAACTGGGCGAGCAACCGGTACGTCTACTTCTTCCACACCGCCTCGGAGGGCAACCGGATCGCCCGGATGACCTACGACGGCACCTCGCTGGGCGGCTACACGGCCCTGGTGCGGAACATCCCCAAGAACCGCTACCACAACGGCGGCCGGCTGGCCTTCGGCCCCGACGGGTACCTGTACGCCACCACCGGTGACGCGCAGGTCACCGCCAACGCGCAGAACCGCGACTCGCTCGCCGGCAAGATCCTGCGGATGACCACCGCGGGGCAGCCCGCCCCCGGCAACCCGTTCGGCACGCTCGTCTACAGCTACGGTCACCGCAACCCGCAGGGCATCGCCTGGGACTCGCGGGGACGGCTGTGGCAGGCGGAGTTCGGCAACAGCCAGTTCGACGAGCTCAACCTGATCAAGCCGGGACTCAACTACGGCTGGCCCACCTGCGAGGGGAGCTGCTCCGTGGCCGGAATGGAGAACCCCAAGCGCCAGTGGCCGGTGAGCACCGCCTCGCCCAGCGCCGTCGCGGTCGTCGGCGACGCGGTCTACATGGCGGCGCTGCGCGGTGAGCGGCTCTGGCGGATCCCGCTGGAGGCGGGGGAGGCCACCGGCACGCCGGTCGCCTACTACGTGGGCACCTACGGCCGGCTGCGCACCGTGGTCGCGGTGCCGGGGGCCGACCGGCTCTGGCTGACCACGACCAACGCCGACGCCGGCGGGGGCGAGCCCGCGGGCTCCGACCGCATCTTCAGGGTCGACATCTCCTGACGCCACCGCACCCGTCCGCGTCCGGCGTCACCGCCTGCGTCCGGCGTCACCCTCTGGCGTCACCCTCCGACGCCATCGTCCCCGTCGCCGGGGTCGCCGCCCTCACCGTGCTCGCGCAGGTACGCGGCGGCCTCGGCGACACGTCCCTCGCCGAAGACCGCGATCCCGTTCCGCTCCAGCAGGGCGGTGGTGACGCCGTGGCCCGGCACCCGCCCCCCGGCGAAGGCGCCGTCGTGGATGGTCAGGCTGCCGCAGGAGGGGCTGCCCTCCTTGAGGATCGCCACCCGCGCGCCACAGGAGCGGGCGGCCTCCAGTGCCGCCCGCGCACCGGCCACGAAGGCCGCCGTGACGTCCTCGCCCCCGGCCGTCAGCACCCTGGCCGTGCCCGCGAGCACCGCCTCGCCCCCGGCGCCGCCCTCGATCTCCGCGGCCGGGCGCGGTACGGGCAGCCCGCCCTCGACCTCGGGGCAGAACGCCACCAGCCGTCCCTGCCGCCGCCAGGCGGCCAGCAGCGCGTCCTCGTTGGTCTTGGCCGCCCCGTCGTACCGCACCCTGCGCCCCATCAGGCAGGCGCTGACCATGATCCTGTCCACCGGCCCAGAGTACGTGGCGCGGAGCGGGGGGCGCCCGGGCCGGGCAGTACCCTGCTGCTCATGTTCTCCGACTTCCCGAGCTTCGCGAGTTCCGCGGGCTCCACGAGCTCCGCGAGCTCCGCGGGTCCCGCGAGGTCTCGATGATCGGGCCGCTCGCGACGGGCCTGATCGTGCTGTCACTGGTGATCGGGCTGTGGGCCCTGGTGAACACCATGCGCGACAGGCCGATGGGAAGGGTGCTGCCGGGCGCGCTCGCGCTGCTGGAGCTCGGCCTGATCGTCCAGGCCGGGGTGGTGGCCGCCGCGCTGGCGCGGGGCGAGGGCCCGCAGGGGACGGCCACCGTCATCGGCTACCTCGCCGGCACCGTGCTCATCCCGCCGGTGGCGCTGTTCCTGGGGTACGCGGAGCGCTCGCGCTGGGGGTCCGCGGTGATCGCGGTGGCCGGTTTCGCGATCCCCGGGATGGTCGGCCGGCTGCTCCAGATCTGGCAGGGCCTGGTATGAGCGAACCGGCGATCGGCACCGGTCCCGGGCGCGTGCTGGTGGCGGTCTACGGGGTGTTCGCCCTGGCGGCCGGGGCCCGCGCCGCCGTGCAGATCGCGACGCGGTTCGACGAGGCGCCGCTGGCCTACGCGCTGTCGGCGTTCGCCGCGGCCGTCTACCTCGTGCTCACCGTGGCGCTGGCCGTGGGGAACAGGACGCTCGCGCTGATCGCCTGCGGGATCGAGCTGGCCGGGGTGCTCGTCGTGGGCACCCTCGGCATGGTCGACCCCGAGGCGTTCCCCCGGGCCACCGTCTGGTCGGGCTACGGAAGCGGCTACCTGTTCATCCCGTTCGTGCTGCCCTTGCTGGGGATCTACTGGCTTTTGCGACGCCGCTAGTTAGAGCCTTTCCCACCTGGGCAGCTTTGCTCCTCGAACCGACCAAACCACAAGGGAGGCACGGTCATGAGCACGATTGAACAGTCCGTTGACGTCAACGTTCCCATCCGGACCGCGTACAACCAGTGGACCCAGTTCGAGAGCTTTCCTGAGTTCATGGAAGGCGTCGAGTCGATCAAGCAGCTGAGCGAGACGCGCACCGCGTGGGTCGTGGAGATCGCCGGGGTCCACCGGGAGTTCGAGGCGGAGATCACCGAGCAGCACCCTGACGAGCGGGTGGCGTGGAAGTCCTTGGAGCGGCCGCACCAGGCCGGCGTGGTGACCTTCCACCGCCTCGGCCCGGACACCACCCGGGTCACGCTCCAGCTCGACTACGACCCCGAGGGGTTCGTGGAGACCGTCGGCGACTGGCTTCAGCTCGTCAAGCTGCGCATCCGTGGCGACATGGAGCGTTTCAAGACCTTCATCGAGTCGCGTGGCGGCGAGACCGGCGCCTGGCGCGGTGAGGTGCCCGGCCCGCACGAGCGCGCCGACGAGGGCGGCCTGACGGGTGGCTCGGGTCTGGGCTCCACCGGCGGTGGCGTCGCGGGCTTCGACGAGCCCGCTCCGCCGCGCACGGTGGGCGGGGACGTCTACCCGCCGGACTCCGCGCTCCCGCCCCCCGGCAGCACGCCGCTCCCGGGTGCCGGTCGCGGTCTCGGCGAGGAGCCGCCGCCCACCCCCGGTCCGCGTATCTGACGCGTTCCCGACTCGCCCGGTGCCGGTGCCAAGGCATCCGGTGCCCGGGCCGTCCGGGTTCCGGGCCTCGGAGCCGAGGTCCGTGCCGTGCGTGAGAGAGCCGGGTCACGCCCTGTAAAGGGGAGCGTGGCCCGGCTTTCACGTTGTCAGCGATTGCCGTCGGCTCCGCCGGTCAGGAACAAACGCAGGTTTCAGTCCTGTTACAGTCGTGGTCAGCCAATCATCCTACGATTGGACGAAACCACCGAGGAGGACTGGAACCCGCATGAGCGTGCTCACCCATCAGACCAGGGGCCGCACCACCGGCACGAACGGCTCCCTCGCCTGGCTGCTCGTGCTGGGGATCATCCTCGCGGCGCTCAACCTGCGCACCGCCGTCACGAGCGTCGGGCCGGTCCTCGACCAGATCACCTCCGCCCTGGGCATGACCGCCGTCGGGGTCGGCCTGCTCACCACGCTGCCCGTGCTCATCTTCGCCTCGGTCGGCGCGGTGACCCCGGCGCTGGCCAGGAGGATCGGCGAGCACCGCCTGCTGCTGCTCTCCCTCATCGTGCTCGGCGCCGGCCTGCTGATCCGGTCGATGGTCGGCTCGGCCGAGGTGTTCCTCTACGCCAGCGCGCTGGCGCTGTCGGGCGGAGCCGTGGGCAACGTGCTCATCCCCAGCCTGATCAAGCGGCACTTCCCCGGCAGGGCCGGGACCATGACCACCGTCTACACCACCGCCCTCGCGGTGGGCACGATGCTCGCGGCCGCCGCGACCGTCCCCATCGAGCGGGCCGCCGACGGGAACTGGCACGTCGCGCTGGGCGTGTGGGGGGCGCTCGCCGCCGTCGCCGCCGTTCCGTGGTTCGCGCTCTCGCGCAGGGAGCCCGAGCGGCACGGCGCGGACGGCGGGACCGGCGCCCGCGCCCTGCTCCGCAGCAGGCTGGCCTGGGCGGTCGCCGCCTACTTCGGCACGCAGAGCATGGTCGCCTACATCATGTTCGGCTTCCTGCCCAAGATCCTGATCGACGGCGGCTACACCACCGCGCAGGCGGGGCTGGTGCTGGGCGTCTTCACCGCGATCGGCATCCCGGTGTCGCTCTTCGTGCCCGCGATCGCCTCCCGGTTCACCGACCAGCGGCCCGTGGTGGTCGCCTTCGTGCTCTTCTACACGGCGGGCTTCGCGGGGCTGTGGCTCGCGCCGTCGTCCATGGCCTGGATCTTCGCGAGCCTGGTCGGCATCGGCATGGGGTCGTTCCCGCTCGCGCTGACCATGCTCGCCATGCGCACCCGCACCCCCGAGGCGACGGCCGCGCTCTCCGCCTTCGGGCAGAGCACCGGCTACCTCATCGCGGGGGCCGGGCCCCTGGTGGTCGGCATCCTGCACGAGTCGAGCGGCGGCTGGACGATGCCGTTCCTGCTGCTGTTCGCGGTGGTCGCCGCGCAGCTCGTGGCGGGCTGGTACGCCGGCCGCCCGGGTCACCTGGAGGACGAGGGCGCCCTCGCCACCCGCTGAGGACACCGGACACCGGGAGGGTCCGCGGCCCGGGGGCGGGTCCCGGGCCGCACCGGTGACACGGGGGCCGGCGGTACGGGACCCCCGGGCCGCGCCGGACCGTCCGGGATCCCCGGACGGTCCGGCGGGGCGTGACCGGTGCCCCGTGGCGTCCGCTCAGTCCAGCCGCAGGCGGTCGGCCAGGCCCGCGGCGGCGAAGGCGTCCACCAGGGCGTCGCGGCCCTCGGTGAAGTGGGTCCAGCTGTCGAAGTGCACCGGGACCACCCGGCGCGCACCGAGGATCCTCGCCGCCTCGGCGGCCTGGGCGCTGTCGAGGACGAGCAGCGCGCCGTCGAGGACGCCGGGGATGCGGGGGGCCCCGGCGAACAGGACCGCCGTGTCCACCGGGCCGAACCGCTCGGCGATCTGCTCGACCAGTTCCAGCGAGGCGTTGTCGCCGCTGACGTAGACCGTGGGCAGGTCGGCCGCGGTCAGGACGAACCCGACGACCTCGCCGGTGACCGCCTCGGCCCCCTCGGGGCCGTGCAGGGCGGGCGCGCCCGTCACGGTCACGGTGCCGCCGTCGGGGCGGCGCAGCTCGGCGGAGGCCCACGGTGCGAGGCCCCGGGCGTCACCGCCGAGGCGGCCGGCGCCGCTCGGGGTGGTGAGGGTGACCGGGACGCCGTCCAGCAGGGCCCGTCCGGAGTCGTCGAGGTTGTCGGGGTGCTCGTCGTGGGAGAGCAGGACCACGTCGACGGGGCCCAGGTCCGCCGGGGTGATCGCGGGAGGCGCGGTCTTGGTCAGCAGCGGGCGACCGGCCCCGGGGTAGTCGCCGGGAGGGTCGAAGGTCGGGTCGGTGAGGAATCTCAGGCCGCCGTACTCGATGAGGGCGGTCGGCCCGCCGAAGACGCGGACGGGAACCTGCTGGTCGGTCGTGCCGGTAGCGGTCATGACAAAACACCTCACGGATGAGAAGGGGCTTATCCGTGAGGAACGGTAACCGCTTCTCACGGATGAATGCAATCCGTACCATGAGAGGTATGAAGGAGACCGTGACCGCCACGCCCGTCCTGCCTCCCGCTCCGGGAGCCGAGCGGCATCTCGCCCTCGACGTGGCCAACACCGTCATCGCCCTGCCCGGCGGGCGGTGCGTCGATCTCCTCGACACCCCCGACGCCGTCGGCCGCTGGCTCGCCGAACGCGACCTCGCCCCGGCCGAGATCGGGCTGCAGGAGCTGTGCGCGGGACAGCTGCGGTCGCTGCGCGACCAGATCAGGGCGCTGTTCGCCGCGTGTGCCGGCGGGCTGCCCGTGCCGGCCGCGGCCCTCACCGCCGTCAACGAAGCGCTCACCCGGGCCCCCGCCGCCTCCCTGCTGCACTGGGACCCCGCCCGAGGCCTCTACCGCGCCCCCTGTCACCCCCTCACCCGGATCGTCGAGCACGCCCTCGCGGTCCTCGCCGCCGACGCCGCGGACCTGCTCACCGGTCCCGACGCCGAACGCCTCATCGCCTGCGCCTCCACCCCCTGCAACCGCTACCTGCTGCGGTACGGCCGCCGCCACTGGTGCTCGACCCGTTGCGGCGACCGTGCCCGCGCGGCCCGCGCCTACGCGCGCCGCCCCCGGCCCGGGACGGGCTGAGGCACGTCGCCCGCCGGTTCCCGGCCCACCGCCCGCAGCGCCGAGGCGGCGGCGGCCAGCGCGCTGTTCGAGGAGACCTCGCTGAGCATGCCCGGGGCGGCCACCGAGTCGCCCGCCAGCCAGACGCCGTCCCCCCGGTCGATCGCCGGCCGGTCCCGCCAGCTCGTCCCCGGCAGGTCCAGGGCGCCGGTGCGGCCGTTGCAGACGGCCTCCCACCGCCAGGTCGTCCGCTCCCGCCACCCGGGCAGCCCCAGGTCGGCCACCCGCTCCGCGCGTGCGATCGCCCCGTCCTTGCCCTCGCCCTCCCGCAGGGGCATCTGGAGCTGGCAGAGGGAGTGGCCCGCCGGGGCGAGCGAGGGGTCGGGCAGGCTGTACCGCTCCAGGAAGCCGCCCTCGTCCAGGTCGGAGACCAGGAAGAGGTCGTCGGCGCTCGCGCGCAGGCCGAGGTCGAGCAGGACGGCCCGGCCGCTCTCCCAGCGCAGCGACCCGTCCCCGAGCAGGGCCCTGGCTGCGTCCAGCGAGGTCGCCACGATCACCGGGGTGTCCTCGGGCAGGGCGTCCATCCGTGAACCGGTCTCGATCCGCACGCCCAGGCCGCGCGCGTGGATGGCCATCCGGTCGACCACCCGTCCCCAGCCGCCGGTGACGTAGCGCGGTGCCGGGGGCTTCGGCGCGGCGGCCCGCAGCACCCGCTCCCAGACGAACGCCGCGGACAGCCGCCCGGGGTCCCCGTCGTAGGTGATCACGCCGACCAGCCCGGCGGCGGCGCGCATGCCCTCCTGCCCGAAGTGCCGGCCGGCCCAGGTGGCGAAGTCCTCGTCGACCGGGGCCCGCAGGCGCCGCCTGGCCAGGGCCTTCACCAGCGACAGCGGGGGCCCGCCGAGCCGGCCGCCGTGCCGGAACCTGGACCTGGCCAGCGCGCGGAGGGGGAGCCTGGTGTACGGCTGGACCAGGCCCCTGGCCACCAGCCAGTTCCACGGCGCGCCGTCGGAGTAGAAGACGTGGGTGCCGTCGTTGGCGACGTACGGGCCGTCGGTGCTGCGGGCCCGGCCGCCCAGCTTCCGGTGGGCCTCGTGGAGGGTGACCCGCGCGCCCGCCTCGGCGCACGCGATGGCGGCGGTGAGCCCGGCCAGGCCCCCGCCCACGATGCTGATCTCTCGTGTCTGTCGTGTCATGCCCCCAGGACGCACCGGGAGGGTGCGTTCGTGACACCGCATCCCGCCGTCACCCCCGTTCCCGTCCCCGGTCCCGGCCGCGTGGCCCGGCGCGCCGGGGCGGGACGTCACAGCCGGGCGAGCTTGTCCGGGTTGGCCACCAGGAAGACGGTCTGGATCAGGCCGTCCGCGACGTCCAGGGAGAACACCGCGGCCGGACGCCCGCCCACCCGCGCCAGCAGGGCCGGCGCGCCGTTGACGTCGGCGATCCCCATGTCGAAACCGTCGCCGGGTTCGGCGCCCACGCTCTCCAGGAACCTCCGCGCCCCCTCCTCGGTGGCGATCGCGGTCAGGAAGCGCAGCACCCTGCCCGCGCCCGTGATGACCCGGAGCGGGGCCTTGGCCTTGCCGCCGCCGTCGCTGACCAGCGACGCGTCCTCGGCGAACATCGAGGCCAGCGCCCCCAGGTCACCGCCCATCGCCGCCTGGGCGAACCGCTCGGTGAGCCTGCGCCGCAACCGGTGATCCACCTCGAACCTGGGCCTGCCCTCCCGGACGTGCTCCCTGCCGCGCCGGGCGAGCTGCCGGGTCGCGGCCTCGCCGCGGCCGATCACCTCGCCGATCTCCGCGTACGACAGGCCGAACGCCTCGCGCAGCACGAACACCGCCCGCTCCAGCGGGGAGAGGGTCTCCAGCACCACGAGCAGCGCCAGCTCCACCGAGCCGGCCAGCTCCACGTGCTCGGCCACGTCCGAGGTCACCACCAGCTCCGGCAGCCACGACCCCACGTAGGACTCCCGCCTGGCCTTGAGCCGGCGCAACCGGTCGATCGCCAGGCGCGTCACCACCCTGACGAGGTAGGCCCGGTCGTTCTCCACCAGGGAGGCGTCCACCTCCGACCAGCGCAGCCACGCCTCCTGGACGACGTCCTCGGCGTCGGTCAGGCTGCCCAGGATCCGGTAGGAGACCCCGGTCAGCAGGTCTCGGTGCTCCTCGAAACGCTCAACGCTCATGGCGACATAGACGTATCACGGCGCCCGGACGTGACACGACCCGGGTAAACGGCTGTTTACCGCAACGCTCTACCATTTCAGGACGGACGTCGGCAGCGAAGGAGCGCGCAGTGACCGGAACGACCCTCGCCGAACCGGACACCGCGCGGCAGGGGAGACATCTCTGGCTGACCCTGGTGGCGCTCTCGGCTGCCGGGATGGTCGTCTCGGTCCAGCAGACCGTGGTCATCCCGCTGCTGCCCAGGCTGATGACCACCTTCGGCGTCTCGGTCGCCGAGGTGACCTGGGTCTTCACCGCCTCGCTGCTGGCCGCGGCGGTCGCCACGCCGCTGCTCTCGCGCCTGGGCGACATGTACGGCAAGAAGAGGATGATCCTGTTCACCGTGGGCCTGCTCGTACTGGGGTCGGTGATCTGCGCGCTGTCGGCCTCCCTGCCCGTGCTGATCGCCGGGCGGGCCCTGCAGGGCGCGTCCGCCGCGCTGATCCCGCTGGCCATCGGCATGATTAAGGACAGTTTCCCGGCCGCCAGGGTCATGACGGCCATCGGGGTGGTCAGCGCCACCATGGGCGTCGGCGGCAGCCTCGGCATGATCGTCACCGGCCTGATCGCCGACCGCACCCCCAGCCACCATCCGGTCTTCTGGATCACCGCCGGTCTCGCCGTGGCCGCGATCGTCCTCATCGCGCTGAGCGCCCACGACACCGGGGGAGGCACCGGCGGCCGTCCCGATCTCGTCGGCGCGGCCCTGCTGTCGGTCTGGCTGGTCTGCCTGCTGCTGGCCGTCTCCAAGGGCAACGACTGGGGTTGGGGCTCGGGGACCGTCCTGGGGCTGTTCGCCGGCGCGGTCGCCGTCTGCGCCGTGTGGGTCTACAGCCAGCTGCGCCTCCGTGCCCCGATGGTCCGTCTCCACCTGCTCGTCGGCCCGCGCTCGCTGCCCGCGAACCTGGCCTCGCTGCTCCTGGGCTTCGCCATGTTCGGCTCGTTCACGCTGATCTCCAGCTTCATCCAGACGCCCTCCTCCGCCGGGTACGGGTTCGGCGGCTCCGTCCTGGACGTCGGCATCTACGCGCTGCCCAGCACCGTGACCATGCTGCTCGCCTCCTTCATGGCCGGCCGCCTGTCCGGCCGGCTCGGCCCCGCCTACTCCCTGGCCCTCGGCGCGAGCCTGTGCGCGGTCGGATTCGGCTGGTTCACCCTCTTCAACGACTCGGTGCCCCACCTGATCGGTTCCAACGCGGTGCAGGGCCTGGGCCTGGGCATCGCCTACGCCGCGCTGGGGGCGCTCGCCGTCCAGCACGTGCCGATGCACGAGAGCGGCATCGCCAGCGGGATCAACTCCCTGGTCCGCTCCATCGGCGGCAGCGTCTCGGGCGCCGCGACCTCGGCCCTGCTCACCTCGATCACCATCGCCGGGACCTCCGTCCCGTCCCGGAGCGCGTACGTGATCTCCTTCGCCGTCATCACCGCGAGCGCCGTCGGGTCCGCCGCCATCGCCCTGGTCTCCGGAATGCTGGCGCGAGAGGTGCCGGCGATCGGTTAGGATTTCATCTGCGTCGCAAGGGGCTATGGCGCAGCTGGTAGCGCGCCTCCATGGCATGGAGGAGGTCTGGGGTTCGAATCCCCATAGCTCCACGTCGAGCCGTTCTCGCAGCGGCCCGAAGGCAGTTCACGAGATCCCGTCCGATCACCTCGATCGGACGGGATCTCGTCGTTTCCCGGCCGTCGTGGCCGTCGTGGCCGTCGTGGCCGTCGTGGCCGTCGAGCGGATCGCCGGGCGGATCGCCCGCGAGGGCTTCGCGCAGAGGACGTGCCCCCCAGGGAGAGTGCGCGGGAGCCCGGACCGGCCGCGGGCCGGGAGGTCGTTCAGGGACTTCGGTATCCCACCCCGGGACGACTCGAAATCCGCGCCCGGGGACTCCGGGGAAGTGAACCCATCGGCGCGCGCACCGCCAAGAGGTTAAGGATGTCAACAATCAACCTGCTGAAGGGGAAGGTACGATCGGGGCATGAGCGCCGATGCCGATCCCGTCGTGGCCGAGCTGACCGAGCTGGTCGGCCAGGTCGCGGGACGCCTGCGCGCGCAGTTCAACGCGACCGCGGCGGAGCTGGACCTTCCCCCCGCCCAGGCGCTGGCGCTGGCCCGTCTGCGGGACCCGGTCCCGATGCGCGAGCTGGCCGACTGGCTGTCCTGTGAGGCGTCGAACGTGACCGGCATCGTCGACGGCCTGGAACGTCGCGGCCTGGTCACCCGCCGGCCCGACCCCTCCGACCGCCGGGTCAAACTCCTGGTGCTCACCGAGGAGGGCACGCGCAGGAGGGACGTCCTGTGGTCGCGTGGCCACGCGCAGGCGATCTCCCTGTTCGCGCTCTCCGGAGACGACCGCCTGCTCCTGCGGGACATGCTCAGGCGGCTCCTGGCGGGCCCGGCCGGCTGAGGCGATGTTTGCCGCCGGGGGGTGAGGGCAGCCGAGAACGTATCCGACGTGGTGCTACAGGAGGTCAGATGGTCCCCCGGAAGCAGAAGGTCGGCACGGTCGCGGTGGTCGCCCATCAGCGCAAGACGTTCGGCGGAGGGCTGGACGAGTTGCGCAGGCTGCTCGCCGACGAGGGTGTCGGCGAGCTGCTCTGGTACGAGGTGCCCAAGAGCAAGAAGGCCCCGAAGCAGGCGCGCAAGGCCCTCAAGGAGGGTGCCGACCTGGTTTTGGTGTGGGGCGGCGACGGCATGGTGCAGCGCTGTGTGGACGCGCTCGCGGAGTCCGGCGTGACGATCGGCATCCTGCCCGCGGGGACGGCCAACCTCTTCGCGCAGAACCTCGGCATTCCGGAGGACCTCCCCAAGGCCGTGCACATCGCCTTTCACGGTGAGAGCCGCAAGCTCGACCTGGGGAAGGTCAACGGCGAGCACTTCGCGGTGATGGCCGGGGTCGGGTTCGACGCGGCGATGATCAAGGACGCGGACCGGGGTCTCAAGGACCGCCTGGGGCGCGCCGCCTACGTCTGGACGGGCCTGCGCCACATCCGTGGCGAGCTCGTGCAGATGGACGTCCGGATCGACGGGGTGCCGTGGTTCGAGGGCGAGGCGAGCTGCCTGCTGCTCGGCAACGTCGGCACCATCACCGGCGGGATCGAGGCGTTCGACGACGCGCGCCCCGACGACGGGTGGCTGGAGGTCGGTGTGACGACCGCCAAGGGGCCGATCCAGTGGGCACGGGTGCTCGGCCGGATGACGACCGGCAGGTCCGACGACTCGCCGTTCGTCCGGATGACCCGGGCGCGCAAGATAACGGCCAAGCTCGGCGCTCCCATGACCTACGAGCTGGACGGCGGCGCCAAGGGCACCGTCACCGAGCTCAAGGCCAAGGTGGTACCGGCCGGCATCACGATCCGTGTCCCCGCGACCACGGACGCCTCGGAGAACCCGGACGCCACGACGGGCACCGGCGAGCCCGCCGACGCCGCGCGCCCCTGAGCGATCGGCCCTGGCGGGACGCGAGGAGCGTGCGGATCCGGCGCGTGTGACGGCCGCGTTCCGGGGGTTCCCGGGCGCCCGGCCGCGCAGGCAGATCCCCTCTTTTCATTAATATTCATAACAAATACGCATTCGGTATGGTTTGTCGATATTTTCGCGTGATGGAAGCGAACGGGCCGATGACCGGTGGTCGCTGGACGGACGCCGGCGTCCCCGGCGCGCGGGGCGGTGACCACTGCGGCCCGTCGGGGACGGGCGGGATCCGAGGCCGTCCCCGGCGGGTCCGGTCCGCCGCCCTCCGGCGAGACGGCGCCGTCCGGCGACGGCGCCGCACCGGGTCGGAGCGCCTGACGGGGATCGTGTACGAGCTGTGATCGAGTTTCACGTGTCGGTCGACATAGCGCACCCCGCGGCCGAGATATGGCGCATCATCGCCGACTTCGGCCAGGACCCCCGCTGGCGCGCGGGCGTGACCACCATGGCGCCGGACCCCCCGGGCCCGGTCGTGCCGGGTACCACCACCGACGAGGTCATCAGCTTCCACGGCCGCGCCTACCGCACCGGCGGCCAGGTGACCCGGGTGGTCCCGGGCACGGAGTTCGCCTGGCGGATGACCTCGGGGATCGACGCCGAGGGAGAGAGGTCGGTCGTGCCGCTGGCCGAGGACCGGTGCCGGGTGACCCTGCGGCTCAGGGTCGGGCTCTCCGGTCTGCACCGCCTGCGCGCGCCCCTGCTGCGCCGCGCGCTCAGGCGCAAGTACCAGGAGGACCTCCGCCGCCTGAGCGACCTGGTGGCACCCGGACCTGACCCTCCCCGGGCGGGACCGGCGGTGACCCGCGGATAACCGGTTGTCCCGCGGTCGCGTGCGGGGAAAGCATGGCGGTCATGTCACTGCGCTTTCACGAGATCGCCGAGGACGGGCACCGCATCCTCAACCCGTTCACCCACGACAAGCTGGCGCTGCTGGGGGAGATCGCCCGGCTCCGGCCGGGGCACCGCCTGCTCGACCTGTGCTGCGGCAAGGCGGAGATGCTCTGCCAGTGGTCCCTCGCGTACGGGATCGAGGGGGTCGGGGTCGACATCAGCGACGTCTTCCTCGCCGCCGGGCGCGCCAGGGCCGGGGAACTCGGGGTGGCCGGCCGGGTGCGCCTGGAGAAGGGCGACGCCGCGGCCTACCGGGCCGAGCCCGGCGCGTTCGACGTCGTCTCCTGCCTGGGGGCGACCTGGATCGGGAACGGCCTGGCCGGCACGGTCGAGCTGATGCTCCCCGCACTGCGCGCGGGCGGGATCCTGCTCGTCGGCGAGCCGTACTGGGACTCCGAGCCGCCGGAGGGCGCCTACGAGGCGTTCGGCTTCGGCCCCGAGGACTTCACCTCGCTGGCGGGCACGATCGACAGGTTCGAGGCCGCCGGGGTCGAGGTGCTGGAGATGGTCCTCGCCGACGGGGACAGCTGGGACCGCTACGTGGCGAGCCAGTGGTGGACGCTGAGCGACTGGCTCCGCGACAACCCCGGCGACCCCGACGTCGAGGGGGTGCGCGACTTCCTGGAGTGCTGCCGGCGCACGCACGTCGAGTACGGAAGGCGCCATCTCGGCTGGGGGGTCTTCGTGGTGCGACCTCGTTGACGGCTACCGACGGGTAGGAATAGGTTCCTTGATACCGGCCGGTCGGTCAACGGGGATGTACCCGCGGGCGCGGGACGAGGTCGTCGGCCTCGTCCGGCGCGGGCTGGACGGCCCGGGCCCCGGCCGGGCACGACGACCCGTTCCGCCCATCGCCCGGAGGCATGAGATGACCGACGTCCAGCTCGCCCGTCAAGCCTGGCGGCGCCTGGAGCCCCTGCACGGGATGATCTACTTCGTTCCCGAGGCCACCGAGCGCTACGCCGCGCTCGGCGTGGAGGGGCGCGCCGGTTACTTCGCCTCCCGGTCGGCGGCCTTCGGCACCGCCTCCGCCGAGCTGGTCATCGCGACCTTCTACAACTTCCACCCCGGGCTCGTCCGGCGCCACATCCCGGCCGTCTGGCAGGTGACGACCCCGGAGAAGATCCTCGACGCCCGCCTGGAGGCCGCGGACGCGGCACTGCGCCGGGCCGGGATCCACGAGATCGACACCCTGGACGAGACCGCGGAGCTGGCCGCCCGCGCGGCGCGGCGGGCCTGCGACCATCCCCAGGGACGCCCGCTGTTCGCCGCGCACGCGACGCTGCCATGGCCGTCCGAGCCGCTGCTGAAGCTCTGGCACGCCCAGACGCTGCTGCGCGAGTTCCGCGGGGACGCCCACGTGGCGGCCCTGCTGACCGAGGGCGTCGGCCCGCTGGACGCGCTGGTCCTGCACGGCGCGACGGGCCAGATGCCCACGATCTTCCTCAAGTTCAGCCGCGAGTGGCCCGAGGAGGAGTGGGAGGCCGCCGCCGAGGGGCTGCGCGAGCGCGGCCTGATGGACGGCGAGGAGCTCACCGACGAGGGCAGGGCGCTCCGGCAGCGGATCGAGGACCGTACCGACGAGCTGGCGCTGCCCGCCTACGCCGTGCTCTCCGGCGAGGAACTGGCCCGCCTGGCCGAGCAGGCCCGCGTCTTCGGCCGGGCCGTGGTGGACGCGGGCCTGCTGACCTTCTCCGGCTGAGCCGGGCGGGACCGCGTCACTCCGGGGCGGCCGCCTCGGTTCGACGGCCGCCTCACTCCCGGACGGGTCACTCCCGGGCGGACGGGTCACCGACCTGGCCGAGGAAGAGCGGGGTCAGCGTCGGCCGGTGCACGATCGCGAACGCGAACGGACGGTCGGCGCGGACCTCGACGTCGGGCGGGGCCGGTGCCATCACCGGGAAGGCGAGACCGGTGACGGCGGCGGCCTCGGTCCCCCACTCGTCCACCGTGACGGTGGCGCGATGGACCGCCTGGGAGAGCGTGGCGCCGTCGACGATCCCGGAGTAGTCGGACCCGCGCAGCCCCAGCGCCCCGAGCGGCTCCGCGAGCTCCATGGTGGTGGAGAGGTCCCAGCGCGGCATGGCCAGCCGTACGGGCCGTTCCCGGAGGCCGGAGGCCACCTCGGCCAGCACCGCGGGGGAGAGCAGGCTCGCGGGGGTGGTGCCCGCGGCCGGCACGAGGACCCACATGGCCAGCTCGTCGCCGGCGTAACGCAGCTCCACGGCCTGCCAGCCCGATCCCGCCACGTACGGGACGGCGCCGTCGCGGCGCATCAGGGTGACGCGCACGGTCGTCCCGTCCGCGCGGGTGAAGGCGGCGTTCTCCTCGGGCGGGTCGGTGAACGGCGTCGCCCAGTCGGCCTTGAGGTAGAGCGCATTCGCGATGACCAGCTTGGTCCGCGGGTCCAGCCGGTCGAACACCTTCGTGATCCGCCCGGCCGTCCGTTCCTCGGCCCAGGCGTCGATGACCCCGGTGGCGTCCCCGGTGAAGTCCACCTGGTGCGCGCCCGTGCCGTACTGCTCGGCGAGCGTGCGCAGGAAGTCCGGCTTGACGCTCAGCCCCTCCTGGACGAACAGCCCGTCGGCGATGCCTACGACCGGGGGACGTGGCGTGCCGTCCTGGGCGTCCCGTTCCTCGTCCGGGTCGGGGACGGGGGGCGGGTCGTCGGTCGTGACGATCTGCCGGGTGAGTGCGTTGAGCGAGATGTGCGGCCCCTCGGAGGGGAAGCCGAAGACCCTGTCGAGCTCGTCGGCGGTGGCTCCGACGGCCCCGGCCCTCGCCATGCCGAACGCGTGGGCGATGCTCAGGGGCGACAGGACGACGTTGGGCCTTCCGGACGCGGCGGTCGTGAGCAGCGAGTGCCCGAAGGCCGTCAGGCCGCGTACGGTCTCCGCGACCGGGGGGTTCGTGGGGACCAGCCGCTTCACCCCCTTCGCGGTGATCAGGCTGGGCTTGGACATGGCGCATGCCGAGAGGGCGGCGACGGCCAGCAGTGCGGGTAACAGTCGGCGCATGCCTGTGCAACGTATGCGGCGGCCGGGTGGTTCACGCGTCCGGCGACGTATGCGGCGGCCGGGTGGTTCGCGTGTCCGGTGAGGTCGATGGCGGCCCGGTGGTTCACCTGGCCGGAGACGTCGCCGGTGTCCGGGTTCACGTGGCCGGAGACGTCGCCGGTGTCCGGGGGGTTCACCTGGCCGGGGACGTCAGCCGAACGCGGCGAAGGCGCCCGCGCCGATGAGGGCGACGGCCCAGGCGAGATCGAGGTTGAACCACGCCCTGCGCAGCACCGCCACCCCCAGCCGCTCGTAGACGAGCAGGGCCAGGACGGTGGTCGTGACCAGCATCGCCACCGTGTGCACCCCTGTCGCCAGCAGGCTCTGCGAGACCAGCGCGGCGGCACCGTGCTCGCCGTGGCCCCCGTGGACCCCGTGTCCCTCGTGCCCGGTCCCCGCGCCCAGGGTGACCGGGAGCACCATCAGGCCCGCGCCGTGGGCGGTGGCCATCAGGAACGACCACCCGGCGAGCTGCGGGCCGGTCACCTTCATGCCCACCCGGCGGGGATGATGCCGCCTCAGCAGCCGCCAGACGCCGAAACCGCACACCAGGGCCGCCACGCCGTACGAGACCGCCTTCGGCGGGGCGGCGAGCCGCGCGGCCGACACCAGTCCCAGCGTGACCAGCACCGAGGCGGCGTGACCGAGCACGATGGGCGGGAGCGCGCGCAGCACGCCCGCGCGCGAGCGCTCCTGCAGGCCGAGCGCGACCGCGAAGAGCCATCCCATGGCCGGGTTCAGGCCGTGGAAGGCGCCGAGCCCGGCCACGACGAGCAGGGGGGTCAGATCCATCGGACGCGCCTCACAGGGACGGGAAGACGGCCGGGACCGGTGACGGGCTCGGATGCGGCCGGGAGCGGACGGGACTCGGGGACGGGGAGGGACGGGGAGGGACGGGACAGCGGGACCCGGGGCGGGGGGAGGACGTGGTGAGGGTCAGGGGAAGCAGTAGGAGTCGGAGGAGGAGTCGCCGCCCTGCAGGCGGATCTGGTGCGCGCGACGGCCGTCCGCGGCGAAGTCGGTGAAGAAGGCCGGGTCGAGGGTGAGCGCGCCGTCGTCGGCGACGTCCACCTTCGCCATCCAGCCGGAGATGCCGTCGGGGTAGAAGACGTCGTCCCAGGAGCGGTAGAGCGAGTTGGTGAAATAGACCCGCCGTCCGTCCCTGCTGGCCTCGACCATCTGCGGGCCCCCGTTCAGTGCCCGGTCCGGGGCGGCCGGGTGGGCGTCGCGCCCGACGATCCCGCCGATCCTGACCGAACCGGTCTGCCGGGGGGCGAACGGGGCGGAGACGTCGTACGCCCTGAGCTCCCCGGTGCCCCAGGCCGAGACGAGCAGGATGCGGTCGTCGAGGGTCAGTGAGATGTCGCTGACCAGCGGCGGTACCGCGCCGAACTGCTTGAGCGGCTCCGGCAGCAGCTCGGGGTCGGCGGGTTCGGCCGGGATCGTGATCGTCTTGCGGGCCTTCCAGACACCGTCCTCCAGGTACCAGGTGAAGATGTTGGAGGACAGGTCCTCGACGTCGACCACCGTGTTGACGAACCCGTAGGTCCTGGTCGGGTCGTGCGCGGGCCGCAACTCCAGCGCCATCTGGTGGCGGTCGCCCAGGTCGATCTCCTGGAGGTGCCTGCGCCTGGTCAGGTCCCACACGTGCAGCCGGTGGCCGTACCCGCGGCCGGTGAGCAGCTCCAGCGACGGACCGGGCTCGATCTGGTTGGGGGTGGCCCACTCGCTGGTGATCATGGTGTCGTTTCCCAGGTGCCACCAGAAGTCGTAGTGCAGCCGTTGCGGCCCGCGGTCGGCCTCCCAGCGGCCCTGCGGTTCGAAGGTGTCGTGGTCGAGCGTGAAAACCCCGCCGGGCGCGTCGCCGTCCACGTTGCCGAGCGCGCTGACGTAGATGGCGTCGGTGCCGCAGTGCACGGTGTGGGGGCGGCTGTAACCGGTCTTCTTGAAGATCGTCTCCGGCTCGATCGTCTTGACGAGCTTGGGACGCCGGGGGTCGTCCTTGACGTCGAAGACGTAGATCCTGCTGGACCGGAGCCCCGGAAGGACCAGGTAACGCCTTTCCACGTGCGGGTGCGGCGCGTACGGGCACAGGGCCGCGCTGCACACGTTCCACCCGAAGTGATGGAGTTCGTCACCGGGGACGGACATGTCGTGCACATCGACGATCGAACCGTCGGAGAGGTCGATCGTGGCGAGCCCGTCGGGCCGTTCCTCGCCGGTCGTGTCCAACAGGGCGACGTAGGCCAGTCCCTCCCGAGGCGCCAGCATGGCCTCGCGGGCGGAGGGATAGAAGGTGGGGTCGGGTTGGATGAGCGGCACGGTGAACTCCTGACTCGAGGCCGGAACCGATACCCCACCAATGTTGTAGGAAAATGCGGTCCTGTCCAGGGGACATATCGGTACGACCATCGCGGGTTTCCGCTTCTCCCACCCGGCGCCGTCGGTTCGTGAAGCCGATGCGTGAAGCGGTGGATTTCGCGGGACGGTGTGCCGTGCGGGGCGACGACGTTTCGTGAGGTGAGGGCGTAAGGCGAAAAGGGGTGGACCGAAGGGGAAAGGGGGGCGTGCCGTTCCGGGGCGGTCCCCGGGACGGATCGCCGGGCTCGATCTTCGTCCGGATCTTCGGAGGCGGAGGCGGAGGCGGGGCGGGGGCGCGAAGAGGAACGAGCCCTGACGACACGGGGCGGAGAGCAAAGGGAGAGGTGCGGGGCGACGATGCCCCGCACCTCTCCGCTTTCACCCGGCCGTCACTCGCCTGCCCGATCGTTCCGGGGTTCTCCGGCGATGGAGGACCCCGGAACGATCCCTCGGCTCGTGACGCGCCGATCGGCCTGCTTCCATGAAGTTCCGGAAGAACCTCAGCAGATCTTCACCGGGGTGCAGATCCCCATGGCACCGATCCCCATGGAGCTACCGATCCCCATGGAGGCGCCCAGGACCGGGACGCCGATGACCGAGGTGCCGTACACCGGAGTCGCGACGACCTGGATGGGAGTCACGCGGACGGTGTCGACCGGACCGCTGACGGTCCCGGCTCCAGCCGGTCCCGCGGGTCCTTCTGGTCCGGCGGGTCCTTCAGGTCCGGCGGGTCCTTCAGGTCCGGCCGGTCCTTCAGGCCCGGCGGGGCCTTCCGGTCCCTCGGGTCCCTCCGGTCCGGGGAAGCCGTCCGCGCCTGCCGGTCCTGTGGGTCCTTCGGGTCCGGGAGGCCCTGCGGGACCCTCGGGGCCGGGAAGGCCGTCGGCTCCGGCGGGGCCGGGGAGGCCGTCTGCTCCTGCCGGTCCGGGAGGTCCGGCGGGACCCTCCGGTCCGGGAAGACCGTCAGCACCTGCCGGTCCGGGAGGCCCCGCGGGTCCCTCCGGTCCGGGAAGACCGGCGGGTCCGATGAGGCCGTCGGCTCCCGCGGGTCCGGGAGGCCCGGCAGGACCCTCCGGTCCGGGGAGACCGTCAGCACCTGCCGGGCCCGGGAGGCCGTCGGCTCCGGCCGGTCCCGCGGGTCCTTCGGGTCCGGGAGGCCCTGCGGGTCCCTCCGGTCCGGGAAGGCCATCGGCTCCCGCGGGTCCGGGAGGTCCGGCGGGACCCTCGGGGCCGGGAAGACCGTCAGCACCTGCCGGTCCGGGAGGTCCGGCGGGGCCCTCCGGTCCGGGGAGACCGTCGGCTCCTGCCGGGCCCGGGAGGCCGTCGGCTCCCGCGGGCCCGGGAGGCCCTGCGGGACCCTCGGGACCGGGAAGACCGTCAGCACCCGCGGGTCCTGCGGGACCCTCGGGGCCTGCGGGTCCTTCAGGTCCGGCAGGACCGGCGGGTCCCCTCGGACCGGCGGGCCCGCGGAGCCCGTCCGGAAGCTTGCACAGGAAGCTCGGCAGACCGAGCCACCTGCACAGCAGGATGTAGTTCCCGTCGGTCGCGGTCGGGCGCGCCGCCTTGTGAATGATCGTTCCGGTGGCCACGACATCGCTGACGCGGACTACCGGAGCCGCGCCGGTGACGCGCACCACCGGAGTCGCGCCGGTGACGCGAACCACCGGAGCCACCGGGACAAGATTCGTACAAACGGCGGTGAGCTGCAGAAGGCACGGGTCCGTAGTGCTCTTGGTGGAGCTGATTCCGCCATGGCGGGCCTGGGCCGAGGCGAGAAGCTGCGAATCGGCCGAAACTGGAACAGGGGAGTGCAGAAGAAGGACGGCCCCGGCGAGCGCGCCGCCCGCAAAGGTCCGTTGCATGAAAGTAGACACGTGCCTTCTCTCTCCCGCCTGTATTCATAGAAAACGCGACGCGGCCATTCTTGAGGCGTTCGGTGAACAGTGCGAGAAGTGCTGCTCGAATCCGGTGACGACACTAGGTGAACGGTGCACCTCGCTTTGCCGTACGAAAACATGAATCGCTACATAAATTACAATGGGCTCATTGTTTTAATGATGTCGCTAAGTGCATTAATTTCCCGCAAACCGGAATTAGGTTCATTGGTGTCGTCATCGGATGGGAGTGGTGATTTCCCGGTTCGAGGCGGCGGGCTCGGCCGGCGTGCGGAACGCTCTCCGGTAGGCCGAGGGGGAGGTGCGCATCGCCCGGGTGAAATGGTGACGAAAGGTCGCCGGGCTGTCGAAGCCCACGGCGGAGGCGATCTCCTCCACGGGCGCGGAGGTGGACTCCAACAGCGTCAGGCTGGCCGCGACCCGCTGGGAGATGACCCAGCGCAGCGGGCTCGTCCCGGTCTGCCGCTTGAAATGCCTGATGAACGTGCGCTGTGACACGCGCGCCACCTCCGCGAGGACGGCGATCGTGATGGGCTCGGCGAGGTGGTCCAGCGCCCAGGCCATCGCGGCCGTCACGGCGGCGCCCTCGCGTACCGGTGCGACCGCGGCCTGGATGAACTGGGCCTGCCCGCCCTCCCGGTGCGGAGGGATGACGAGCCTGCGGGCGACCTCGTTGGCCACGCCCGGCCCGTGGTCCTTGCGGACCAGGTGGATCAGCAGGTCCAGCCCGGCCGCGCTGCCCGCGCTGGTCAGCACGTCCTCACCGTCGACGTAGAGCACGTCCGGGTCCACCCTCACCCGGGGGAACCTCTGCTGGAGCAGACCGGCGTACCTCCAGTGCGTCGTCGCCTCCCTGTCGTCCAGCAGCCCGGCGGCGGCCAGCGCGAACGCTCCCGAGCAGATCGACACGACGCGCGCGCCCCGCTCGTGGGCCCGGCGCAGGGCCGCGACCACCCGCGGGGACACCTCGTCCCGGACGTCCGCCACCCCGGGGACGATCACGGTGCCGGCCTCGGCCAGTACGTCGAGACCGTGCTCCACCCGCATGGTGAATCCGCCCACGACCCGCAGGTCGGCGGGGCTCTCGGCGCAGACCGCCAGGTCGTACCAGGGCACGCGCAGTTCCGGGCGGGGGATGCCGAACACCTCGACCACGCAGCCCAGCTCGAACGGGCTCATGCCGTCGAAGGCGAGGACGGAGACACCGGGGCGCACGCGCCGCCGGGTGGGCGGTGGAAGCAGCATGGCGAAATATTAACGGTAACGGGCATTCACGCCACTGTTCGGGCAGGCCGCTCTCACGGCACCATTGCCTCATCCGGCGGATGACGCCCCGGATCGGGGACACCGGGTCCTCCGACCGAGCACCCGCGTCGCACGCCGCCGGACCGTCAGACGCCCGTCGAGATCGCTGTCGAGATCGCCGTCGGGAGTGTCGTCGAGCGCGTCGGCGCCATCGCCGGCGCCGCCGAGAAGCATCGCCGAGAACGTCGTCGAGGGACGTCGTCGAGAGGAACCACCCGGAAACGTCGCCGGACGGGTCCTTCCGGGCCGCCTGGGCGACACCGCACGAACCAGACACCATGAAAGGTCGCCGATGTCCGTCACCGCTTCCCCCTCCGCCCCGGCCGGGGCCGTCACCGCCGCGCCCGCCGTTTCCCCCGCCGCCTCCCCCTCGGCCGTCACCGCGGTGCCGGCCGCCGACAACCGCGCCGCGCTGGCGCACTTCGCCGCCCGGCTGGCGTTCGAGACCGACGCGGCCGACGTGGCCGCGGACCTGGCCGCGGGCGTCACCGACCTGGTCGTCGTCGACTCGCGCAGCACGGAGAGCTGGGAACAGGGCCACATCCCGGGTGCCGTCCACCTGCCCACCGCGCTGATCGCCGAGCACGGCGACTCCGTGGTCCCCGCGGGCGCGACCGTGGTGACCTACTGCTGGGGCCCCGGATGCAACGGTGCCACCCGGGCCGCGCTGGAGTTCGCCAAGCTGGGCCACCCGGTCAAGGAGATGCTGGGCGGTTTCGAGTACTGGGCCCGGGAGGGACAGCCCGTCGAGACGGCGCAGGGAGTGTCCAGCCGCCCGGCCGACGCCCTCACCTCGCCCGTCTCCGGCGTCTCCTGCGCCTGCTGACCGGTCCTGAGGCCAGGTCCTGCCGACCGGGCCCTCCGGGTCAGGGCCGCCCCAGGCTCCGGCCGTACGCGGCGGGGGACATGCCGACCACGGAGCCGAAGTCCCGGACGAAGTGCGACTGGTCGCTGTACCCCAGCTCGGCGGCCAGCCTCGGCCAGTCGGTGTCGGGCCCGGCCCGCTCGGCGGCCTCGTGGATGCGGTAGCGGCGGATCACCCACTTGGGGGAGACGCCCACGTAGTCGTTGAACAGCCGCTGCAGCCGCCGGACGCTCAGCCCGTGCAGGGCGGCGAGCCGGTCGACGCGGGTGATGCCGGGATCGTCCAGTACGCCCGCGACGAGCCGGGCCACCTCCTCGGCCACGGGGTCGCGGGGCGGCAGCCGGGCGAGCAGGAACTCCTCCACGACGCGTACGGCCTCCTCGTCACGGGCGGCCAGCACGGCCGGGACGATGGCGTCGGCGCCGGGACCGAAGATCTCGGAGACCGGCGTGAAGCGACCGGAGATCGTGGACAGGGGAGCGCCCAGGAAGGGGCGGAAACCCGCCGGGTGGAAACGGCTGCCGACGACGACCCCGCTGCCGGTCAGCACCTCCCGATGGTCACCGGTGACGACCCCCGCCACGCAGGAGCCGCGCTCCTGGAAGACGAGGTTCACCGACGAGTGGGACACGACCCGCTGCTCGTACGGTTCGTCCAGCCGCCAGCGGATGATCCAGTGATGCTCCACGAAGAAGGCCAGGTCGGGATGGCAGGCGTGGCGGGTGTAGCGGAACCGGGCCGCCTCGGCGTTCAGGATGCCCCGGGTGTCGGCGGGGACGCCCGCCGTGCCGGAGCGGTCCACGCCCGGGGCCTCGCCGGCCGCGTCCCGGGCGCCGGGCGGCGCCGTCCCGCCGGTTCCGGCTCCCCGTGGCGCGACCGGGGACATGGCCGGTGGCGCGACCAGGGACGCGACCGGTGGCGCTCCGGGACCGGCGTGCGCGCGCATGGTGCCGGAGTCTATGTCGCGTTTCTTCAATACGGGGGCACGCCGGTCGGCCACCATGGCCGTCATGAACGAGATCGAGATGCTGGAGAGCGCCACGGCCCGTACGGTCGCCCTGGCCCGTGGCGTCCGCGACGATCAGCTGTCCCTGCCCACCCCCTGCGAGGACTACGACGTGGGCGCCCTGCTGGACCACCTGTCCTGGGTGTCGGCGATGTTCGCCGCGCTGTCCCGCGGGGAGCGGCCCCCGCCGCAGGACTCCGATCGCGACGCCTTCGCGACCCGGGCCGCCGACATGCTCGCCGCCTGGTCCGAACCCGGTGCCACGGAGGGGGTCAGCGCCGGCATGGGCCTGCCGATGAGCGTGGTGCTCCGGATGGCGCTGAACGACATGGTGATGCACGGCTGGGACCTGGCCAGGGCCACCGGCCGGGAGTTCACCGTGGACGCCGGGACAGGGGAGCTGCTGGCCGCGTTCGTCGCGCAGATGGCGCCGCAGGGACGGCCCAGGGGTGTCTTCGGCGAGGAGGTGCCCGTACCGGCGGACGCCTCGCCGTTCGAACGGGCGCTCGGGCTCGCCGGGCGGGACCCGGGCTGGAAACCCTGATCACGCGTCGAACACGGTTTGCGCTCGCTTGGGTCAAGCGATCGGCCGATGTTCGCGAGAGGTCGTCGTAGGGGGTGACACGCATCCCTAGGAGGCGACATGACGTACCGGTACCGCCCGCTCGCCACTGCCCTCGCCGTGCTCGCCCTGCTGTCGGCCGCCGCCTGTGGCGGAGGGTCGGAGCAGGGATCCGTACCGATGCCCGCGTCGGGCCGGTCGGGACCGTCGGAGATCGCCCCGCCGCGCGGCGGCGACGACCGCGCGGCGTCCCGGGGCCGGGCCACGACCCGCGCGGGGGAGGCCGAAGAGCCCGCCGACACCGACAGCGCCGAGACCTCCGAGAGCGCCGAGAGCTCGGCCGCACCCGAGGCCGAGCGGAGCCACGACACCGCGGCCGAGCAGATCTCCACCTTCTCCCTCGACGTGGACACCGCCTCCTACGGCTACAGCAGGAGGCTCCTGGGCGAGGGCAGGTGGCCGGAAGCGGGCCAGGTCCGGCCCGAGGAGTTCGTCAACTCCTTCGCGCAGGACTACGCCGAGCCCGAGGACGACGGCTTCACCGTGCACATGGACGGCGCGCGCACGCCGGGGAACGGCACCGCCCTGCTCCGCGTCGGCCTGCAGACCCGCGGGACCGACGCGGAGTCCCGCAGGCCCGCGAACCTGACCTTCGTGGTGGACGTGTCGGGCTCCATGGGCGAGCCAGGCAGGCTCGACCTGGTCAGGGAGGCCCTGCACCGGCTCGTCGACCAGCTCGGGCCCGGTGACCGGGTCTCGGTCGTCGCCTTCAGCGAAGCGGCGGAGGTCGTCCTCCCGATGACCCCGGCGACCGAGAAGGACCGGCTGCACGCCGCCGTCGAGCGCCTGGCCGTGCAGCAGTCGACCAACCTGGAGGCGGGACTGACCCAGGGGTACGACGAGGCCGCGGCGAGCTTCCGGCCGGCCGCGGTCAACCGGGTCGTCCTGCTCTCCGACGGCCTGGCCAACACCGGCGACACCACCTGGCAGGGCATCCTCGACCGGGTCGCCGAGGCCGCGGGCAAGAAGATCACCCTGCTCTGCGTCGGCGTCGGCCGCGACTACGGCGACGAGCTGATGGAACAGCTCGCCGACAACGGCGACGGCGCCGCCGTCTACGTCGGCTCCGCCGACGACGCGCGCAAGGTCTTCGTCGAGCAGCTGGCCACCAACCTCGACCTGCGGGCCCGGGACGCCAAGGCGCAGGTCGTGTTCAACCCCTCGGCCGTGACGTCGTACCGCCTGATCGGTTACGAGAACCGGCGGATCGCGGCCGGGGACTTCCGTGACGACGCCAAGGACGGCGGCGAGATCGGCCCCGGTCACTCGGTGACCGCCCTGTACGAGGTGCGGCTGCGCGACGGGGCGTCGGGCCAGCTGGCCACCGCCACCGTGCGCTGGCAGGACCCCGACACCCGCGCTCCGGCCGAGGCGTCCCGCTCGCTGGGCGCGAGGGACCTGGCGGCGTCGCTCTGGCAGGGCGCGGCGCCGAGGTTCCAGGTGGACGTGGTCGCCGCCGGTTTCGCCGAGTACCTGCGCGCCCGCGAGAGGATCGCGGGGGTGGCGCCCGCCGACCTGGTCTCCCACGCCACCCGCCTGGCCGCCTCGACCGAGGACCCGGCGGTGACCGAGCTCGCCGGCCTGATCAAGCAGGCCGTCGCGCTGGACTGACGGGAGCGCCCGGGGCCCGCGCCTTGACCGTGTTCCGGCGACCGTGCTCCGGGAGCCGTGCTCCGGCGGTCGTGCGTCGACGAGCGTGCCCCGGGAGCCGCGTACCGGCGCCCGCGTCCCGGGGTCACCGGGCCCTCGCGTCCCCGGGCCCTCGCGTCCCCGGGCCGCCGCGTGATCGTGGTTACAGGGTGCGCGATGGTTTCCTATACACTGGCGTCGTCGCCGGGCCGGTTCCGGGGACACCCGGACGCCCGGCGTCCGAGGGGCTATGGCGCAGCTGGTAGCGCGCCTCCATGGCATGGAGGAGGTCTGGGGTTCGAATCCCCATAGCTCCACGTCGAGCCGTTCTCGCAGCGGCCCGAAGGCAGTTCACGAGATCCCGTCCGATCACCTCGATCGGGCGGGATCTCGTCGTTTCAGCGGGCGCGCTCGACCCGGCCCTCGTGCCAGACCGGTTCGGCGCTCTCGTACACGGTCCCGTCGGAACCGAAGATCAGGAACCGGTCGAGGTCGGCGGCGAACCAGCGGTCGTGGGTGACGGCCAGCACGGTGCCGGAGAAGGAGGCCAGACCCTGCTGCAGGGCCTCGGCACTGGCCAGGTCCAGGTTGTCGGTGGGCTCGTCGAGCAGCAGCAGGGTGGCGCCGGACAGCTCCAGCAACAGGATCTGCAACCGGGCCTGCTGGCCGCCGGACAGGGTCTCGAACCGCTGGCCCGCCGCGGGGGCGAGCTCGTAGCGGGCCAGGGCGGCCATCGCCTCGTTCAGGGTGAGCGCGTGGCCGGTCGTGACCAGCTCGGCCGGGGTGCGGCCGTGCAGGTCCGGCCGCGCGTGGGTCTGCACGAACCGGCCGGGTGTCACCCGCGCTCCCAGCCGGACCGAACCACGGTGCGGCACCGCGGGCACCGCGCCGTCGGCGGCCTGTTCCAGCAGGTGCAGGAAGGTGCTCTTGCCAGAGCCGTTGGAGCCGAGCACCCCGATCCGCTCGCCGTACCAGATCTCGGTGCCGAACGGGCGCATCAGGCCGGTGAGCTCCAGGTCCTCGCAGACGACGGCGCGTTTGCCGGTACGTCCGCCGCGCAGCCGGATCCGCACGTTCTGCGTCCTGGGCGGGCGCTGCGGCGGGCCGGCCTCCTCGAAGCGGCCGAGCCTGGTGCGCGCGGCCCGGTAGGCCGACGCCAGCGCGTCGTTGTTCGCCGCGGTCTGCTGCAGGGTGCGGGTCAGCCTCCTGAGCCTGGCGTGTTCCTCGTCCCACCGGCGGCGCCGCTCCTCCAGCCGGTCGATGCGCTCCTGGCGTGCGGTGGCGTAGGTGGCGAAGCCTCCGCCGTGGATCCAGACGCCGCGGTCCTCCACGGTCACGATCCGGTCGGCGGCCTCGGCCAGGAGCCTGCGGTCGTGGGAGACCAGCAGCACGGTCTTGTCCGTGGCCCGCAGCCGCCCTTCCAGCCACTCCTTGCCGGGTACGTCCAGGTAGTTGTCAGGTTCGTCCAGCAGCAGGACCTCGTCCGGGCCGCGCAGCAGGGCCTCCAGGACGAGGCGTTTCTGCTCGCCTCCCGACAGGGAGGCCACCGGGCGGTCCCGTATCGCGTCGTAGGACACGCCCATGGACTCGGTGGCGCAGACGTCCCAGACGACCTCCATGTCATAGCCGCCGGCGTCGACGTGGTCGGCGACGGCCTGCGCGTACGCCAGCTGCGTCGCCTCGTCGTCGTCGTCGTCGGCGGCGGCGGCGGCGGCCAGCGCCGCCTCCGCCCGCGCCAGGGCCGCGGCCGACGCCCGGATCCGGTCCGGTGCCACCGACAGCAGCAGGTCGTGCACGCTCCGGCCGTCGCGGATGCCGCCGATGAACTGCCGCATCACCCCCAGCCCTCCGGAGGAGACCACGCGGCCGTCGTCCGGCCGCAGGTCCCCGGCGATCAGCCGCAGCAGGGTGGTCTTGCCCGCGCCGTTCGGCCCCACCAGGGCGGCCTTGACCCCCTCCCCGACCCGGAACGACACCTCGTGCAGAAGCAGCCGCCCGTCCGGCAGCACACAGGTCAGCCGGTCGACCTCGACGTGTCCCGCCACGGCTCCTCCTTCACGCGAACTCCGGTCCCTCATGGCTTCTGGATCGTTGTTCCAGTGACCGGACCAATGATCCGGTGTTCGATCGTCATACTAGACTCGTTCCCGTGGACACGAGCAAGACCGAGACGGGGAAACGCCGACCGGCAGCCGCGGGAGAGGTGTGGCTGCGGCCGCCCGCGCGACGGGGACGCGACGCCCCGCCGCTCAGCAGGGAGCGGATCGTCGAGGAGGCGGTGGCCCTCCTGGACGCCGAAGGCGCCGACCGGCTGACCATGCGGCGCCTGGCCGAACGGCTCGGCACCGGCTCCACCACGCTGTACTGGCATGTCAGGACCAAGGACGACGTCCTCGACCTCGCCCTGGACGCGATCTTCGCCGAGGTCGAGATCCCGTCGGGGAGCGGCCGGGGGTGGCGCGCCGACATCACCGCGCTGCTCGGCGGATGGCGCGCGGTCCTGCTGAGGCATCCCTGGTCGGCGGCACTGCTGAGCCGTCCGATGCTCGGCCCGAACGTGCTGGCCCGCAGCGAGTTCCTGTACGCGACCCTCCTGGAGGCCGGGGTCACCGAACCCCGGCTCACCGCCGCGGCGTACGGGCTGTCCAACTACGTCATCGGCTCCGGGCTGATGCAGGCCACCTGGCCGGCCGACACCGGGCAGGACGTGCGCGGGGCCGCCCGGGAACACCTGCGCGACAACCGGGAGCGGTACCCGGCCCTCGCCGCCCACGGCCCCCTCGTCGTGGAGGGCGACTGGGACACCGGCTTCGCCCTCGCCCTGAACTGGCTTCTGGACGGCATCCAGGCGGGCATCACCGGGGCCGACGGCGCCGGCAGCGACGACAATGCCGACGGTGCCGACGGTGCCGACGGCGACGACGGTGCCGACGGCGACGACGGTGCCGACAATGCCGACGGCGGCGACGGTGTCACGCGAGCCTGAAGCGGCCGCGTCACCGGGAGCGGGTCATGGGGACGGCCGTCGCCCCGGGCCGGGACCCGCCCGTGAGCACCGCGCCCCCGGCGTCCCCGGCGTCCCCGGCGTCCCCGGCGTCCCCGGCATCCCGGGCGTCCTGGGCTTTCTGGGCGTCCCGGATGTCATGGGCGGCTCCCGTCACGGCCGGAGCGCCGTGACGGTCACCGTGGTCGTGGCGGGCTCCCGTCGCCCTCCGGATGGGGCCGGTCGCCGGTGGGCGTCCCGTGGGCCGGTCGCGAGGCCGATGCCCCCTCCCGGTAGCGGGCAGTCCACCGGCGGGTGAGCTCGTCGGCCTGACGCCGGTGCCGTGCCGTGACCGTCCGGTCCGCGGGCACGTCGAGCCCGAGGAATCCCAGAAGGTCCCGGGTGCTCCCCTCCAGGTCACGGGCGAGGTCCTCGTACCGCATCCGGTACGGCCGGATCCCGCGGGCGGCGAACCACGTCTCCCAGGCCGCGTTGTGCTCCCCGATCGTCCGGACGAGACGGTCGATCCCGTCGCGGTCGAAGACGGGAGGCCGCCCGTCACCGGTGGCGGCGCCGCTGATCTCCCCGTTCCCGCCGACGAACCAGACGCCGGTCTGTTCCGCGCGCAGCCACGACACGGCCTGCGCCACCACGTCGTCACGCCGCAGGAGGACGAAGCGCGTCCGGCCGAACACCCGGTCCAGCAGGGCCGCGTCGTCGCCCGCGAGATCGGGGTGCACCGCTCCCAGCCGGGCGACGACGTGCTCGACGGTCCCCCACATGAGCTTCGCGCCGAACACGCCGTTCCCGCCGCGGCCGGTGGCCAGTGCCGCCCGGACGTAGTCGGCGTAGTCGAAGCCGCCCCGCGCGGTACGCGGAATCCGCCACCGGTCGGCCCACAGCGGTTCGTCGGGCTCACGGAAGTAGGCCTGCGGCCGGCCGGCGACGCCGGTCGACTCCAGCAGGCCCAGAAGGAGTGAGCTCCCCGTCCGCGGGGTGGCACAGACGAAGTACGAATCGATCCGCGCGGAGGCCTCCTGCGATCCGGTCACGACGACACGGTAGGGCCGTGGTGACCGGGCCGCGCAACCGCTTTTCCGGCCGGGCCCGGACCGGCTCCCCGGCCGAACCTTCCGGGCGAGCCCCGGCCGGCTCTCCGAACGAGCCCCGGCCCCGCCCTCCGGCCGACCCCCCGGCCGGGCCTCCCCGGCCGGACCCCGGTCGGGTCCGGCTCAGCCGAGTTCGTAGTCCAGGTGGAAGGAGTGGGCGCCGTCGTCGTTGACGATCTGGCCGCCACCGCGGATGCCGGTCAGCTCACCGGTCCCCGAGTCGGGCAGGATCGTCCAGCTCAGCCCGGTGTCCTCGCCCTCGGCGGAGGCCGTGTGGTGCAGCACGAAGGTGCCCTTGCGGCCGTGCACGGTCCCGGTGAAGCGCTCGAAGCCCGCGTACGCCGCGGACGTCTCGACCTGGGCCACCGCGGTGATGATGTCGGTCGTGCTGGTACCGGTCATGTCGCCGTCGAAGGTCTTGGTGAGGTGGACGCGGGTGAGCGTGGCCCCGTCGGCCTCGTCGTAGGGCTCGGGCTCCCAGCTGTCGATGGTGAAGGTTCCGGCGGCACGCGGCATAGGGGACTCCCAAGAGGAACGTCGTCTGTCCTCACCAGCATGACGCCCGTACCTGTCAGCTGATGTCAGGTACGGCACCTCCGCGTCAGGAGCGGCTCCAGCGGTCCATGTTCCAGGTGACGGTCGACTGCGCCGGGTTCGGGACGACGTTCCTGAGCGTCTCGTCCCACGCGCTGAGCCCCGGGTGCTGGAAGAGCGGGATGGTGGCCAGGTCGCTCCAGAGCCGCTTCTCGATCTCGCCGATGATCGGGTTCTGGGCGCCCAGGTCCACCGTGGAGTTCAGCCTCGCGATGAGACGGTCGACCCGCTGGCTGGAGTAGCAGCCGTTGTTGTTGCCCTTGTTGCGGGCGTCGCACTTCTCCGGTGAGGTGAAGTTGGAGGCCCAGCCGCTGACCAGCGACGATCCCGACCAGGCGAACAGCGCCACGTCGTAGCCGTTGGTCGGCATGACCGTGCCGAGGAAGTCCTCGGACCCCTTGTCGACGACCTTGAACCCGGCCTTGTTGCAGGAGTCGATGATGAGCTGCACCGCCGCGGTACGGCGCGGGTTCGGGGTCTGGTAGCCGATGCTCACCTCCAGCCCGATCTTCCCCGCCCGCCTCAGCAGCGCCCTGGCGCCCGCTATGTCCTGCCGCGTGTACGCGTCCGCGCTGCCGCTGGCCGCGACGACCTCGGCACTGTTGGCCTGGAAGGGGGCGACGGTACGGACCTGCAGCGGCACGGCCGCGGGCGCGACCGGCTTGACCAGCTGGTCGACGATGCGCTGGCGGGGCACGCACCGGGCGAACGCCTCGCGCAGCCGGGCGTCCCGGAACGGGCTGGAGTCGAAGTTGAAGTCCAGGTGCTCGTAGGTGTAGCGGTCGAAGACGCTGACCCGCACGCCGCTCAGGGACTGCAGCTGCTGCAGCACGTCCGGCCCCGGCTGCGGCTCGACGATCTGGACCTCGCGGTTCTGCAGCGCCTGGGCCTGCTCGTCGAGGGTGATGAAGCGCTCGACGATCGTCGGGGTGGCGGCCGGGGTGCCCCACCACCGGTCGTTGGCGACCAGGGTCAGCCGCTGCCCGGCGTCCAGCTTCGAGAGCTTGTACGGGCCGGAGGAGGGGATCAGCTCGGCGTCGGGCAGCCTGCCGTCGGAGACCCAGCCGTCGTTGAAGAACCTGATGCCCTTCTCGAGCCTGCCCGCGTCGGTGTCCCTGACCGCCGCGATGAACTCCTCCTCCGACAGGCCGTCCCGGGCGGCGACCACGTGGGCCGGCAGCATCTCGGTCGCGCCGGGACCGCCCGCCACCCAGTCCGCGAACGGCTTGTCGTAGACCAGGTCGAACGTCCTGCCGCCGGCGCGGCAGTCGGGGACCCGGGTGTCCTGGACGCCGTTGGTGTCGGCGGAGGCGAATCCCCTGACCTTGCCGGACCGGAACGCCCACCACAGCATGACGTCGTCGCAGTCGATCGGGGTGCCGTCCGACCAGACGGCCCTGTCGTCGATGGTGTACCGGACCGTGAGCGGGTCGTCGGAGATCTTCCGGTAGTTCCCGAAGTCCCGGTCGGGGGTGATCGCGCCCCTGTCGCCGTAGAACCAGAAACCGGTCAGCACCCGCTGCAGCGGGGCGAAGTTGCGGGTGGCGTTCTCCGCGGTGGTGTTGTTGTTGTACGAGTGGAACTCCTGCTCGTACGCGTAGGTGATGGTCTCGACCGGGGGGGCCTGCTCCGGGCCGGAGCTCGCCGGGGTCCGCTCCGGGTCCGGGTCCGGGCCGGCGCAGGCGCCCAGCAGGAGCGCGGCGCCCGCCAGCAGCACCGGCACCCCGCCGGGCCTTCGTGCGTGGAACACGGCACCACCCCTTCGATCAGCGGATCTCCGGTCGCCCCCGTGCCGGTCGAGCGGAGCCGGGTCCGGACGCCCCCTCGTGGTCGTGGGCGTCGTCCCGGGACCGGGTCCGCGCCCGCCCGTCGCCCCGTCGGACGCGATTCCCTCTGAGCGAGAATAGGAAAAACATAACCTTTGAGCGAATTAAGCCAATATGCGAGATGGCAGGGACCTTCCCACCATTCTCCGCGTCCGTGGCGGACGCGGGCGTCCCTGGCCCGATCCTTACGGACATTGGCGCTCGGGCCACTCGTGGCGGCACGGGCGCGCCGCCGATGATGAGGCGCATGAGAACGACTCTTCAGCCGGGCCGCGGGCTGCACCGCGCCTGGATCGTGGCGGCGGTCGCCTTCGTCGCCATTCTCGGCGCGGCCGGTTTCCGCGCCACCCCCGGGGTGCTGATCACACCGTTGCAGGAGGAGTTCGGCTGGTCGCGGGGCACGATCTCGCTCGCCGTCTCGGTCAACCTGATGCTCTACGGGCTGATCGCGCCCTTCGCCGCGGCGCTGATGGACCGCTTCGGCATGCGCAGGGTGGTGACGTACGCGCTGCTGCTGGTCGCCGCGGGCAGCGGGCTCACCATCTGGATGGACGCGCCCTGGCAGCTCCTGATGTGCTGGGGGGTCATGGTCGGCCTGGGGACCGGCTCCATGGCGCTGGTCTTCGCCGCCACCCTCACCGAGCGCTGGTTCGTCCGCCACCGCGGCCTGGTCACCGGCGTGCTCACCGCCGCGGGCGCCACCGGCCAGCTGGTCTTCCTGCCCCTGCTCGCCCACCTGGCCGAGGGCAGCGGGTGGCGGACGGCCGCGCTCACCGTCGCCCTGTGCGCCCTCGTCGTGGTCCCGCTGGTCTGGTTCCTGCTGCGGGACCGGCCCGAGGACGTGGGGACCACCGCCCTGGGGGCCGACCCCGCCGCGCCGCCGCCCGCCCGGCCCGCACCGGGCACCCGGCCGGGCAACGCGGCCTCGCGCGCCCTCGGCGTGCTCCGGAGCGCGGCCCGGACGCGCCCCTTCTGGCTGCTCGCCGGGGGGTTCGCGATCTGCGGGATGAGCACCAACGGCCTGGTGGGCACCCACTTCATCCCCGCCGCCCACGACCACGGCATGGCCCAGCCGGTCGCCGCCGGGCTGCTCGCGCTGATCGGGATCTTCGACGTGGTCGGCACCGTCGCGTCCGGCTGGCTGAGCGACAGGATCGACTCGCGCCTGCTGCTGGGCGCCTACTACGGGCTGCGCGGCCTGTCGCTGCTGGCCCTGCCGAGCCTGTTCGGGGACAGCGCCGAACCCAGCATGCTCGTCTTCATCGTCTTCTACGGCCTCGACTGGGTGGCCACGGTCCCGCCGACGGTGGCGCTCTGCCGCCAGATCTACGGTCCCGACGGGGGAGTGGTGTTCGGCTGGGTCTTCGCCTCGCACCAGATCGGCGCGGCGGTCGCCGCGACCGCGGCCGGGATCACCCGCGATCAATTCGGCGCCTACGACCTCGCCTGGTACGCCGCCGGAGCGCTCTGCCTGGCCGCCGCGGTCATGTCGCTGGCCATCGCCCGCCGGCGGTCCGGCGACCACGCGGGCGGCCCCGACGCAGGGCCCGGCGACCCTGAAGGACGGCCCGGCGACCCTGTCGTACGCTCAGCGGGGCATCCTGACGATGTCGGCGAGCACGCCGCCCTGCGGGGTGAGCCGCTGCGCTGACGGGCTGTCGTGGACCACCAGGAGGCGGTCGCCGTCGAGCACGGTGATCCCCTCCGGGTGGTCGCAGCCGTCGCCGTACGGAAGGTCGCCGACCGGCACCGGCTCGTGCAGGACGGACGGCTCGTCCAGCGGGTCCCAGCGCAGCAGGCGCACCGGTCCGTCCAGGCTCATGGTCGGCCCGGCCAGGATCAGCAGCCCGTCCCGGTACGGGCACATGTCGCGCACGCCGAGCCCGCCCAGGTCGAGGAAGTGCGTCCGGTACGGTCCGCCGCCGATGCCGGCCAGCCGCAGGAAGCCCGGACGCCCCGGATCGCTCTCCGGCCGGATCTCCAGGACCGTGGCCCAGCCGCGCAGCACCGGGCCGCGCAGGCCGACGAACAGCCGCCCGCCCAGCACGGCGACGCCCTCGACGTCCAGGCCGTTGTCCTTGCTGGGGATCGACACGAACGGGCCCAGGTGCGGATCGCCGGCCAGCAGGTCGGCCAGGTTGCGGCCGGGACCCGACAGGATCTCCGCCCTGCGGTTGCCGTCCTCGCGGACCGGGGTGGCCCCGACGAGCGGCAGCCGTACCAGGATGAAGCGGTTCTCCTCGCGCACCACGGTGGCGAGGCGGCGGCGGGCCTTGTGCGGCGGATGCCCCCTCTTGATCCGCCTGCGCTTGAGGCTGTGCGACCCGATCGCCCACAGCCAGCCGTCCGCCCGGCCCAGCCCCTCGATGTCGGCCTCCTCCTCGCGCCCGGCGGGCAGGTCCACGAAGTCGGCGAGGAAGAAGGTGCGCTGGTCGTCGTAACGGCCGCCGCGGAACGCCAGGTGCTCGACGGTGGCGGTCTCGTCACCGGCCAGCCAGAGCCCCAGGGCGTCGGTGCGCACCGCGGACAGGTTGGTGTGCGTCCTCGCCTCGCGTGAGGAGGCGTCGAACCTGATCTCCACCTGGCGTTCCACGAACATTCCGGAATCATCGCAGCATGGTCCGGCCGACGGGGAGGAAGGCACTCGTTCCCGAAGTGTGATGGGGATCCCACGCGAGAAAACCGGATTTGTCGTACGCTCCCGATCGTGCTCGATGGGTTGGGTGGGACTCAGGGGGCCCGGGAGACGGGTTCCACGCCGACGTACGCGACCGCCGACGCGGACACCTCGGAGCTGCCGAGGGTCGCCGCGGAGATCCCCCGCAGGACGCCGTCCCCGCAGATCCCGGCCGTGAAGCGGTCCCGCATCGGTGACCTGCCGATGCGCGTGATCTACCGCGCCCTGGCCGTGGGCGCCGCGGTGCTCGCCGTCGCGGTCGCGGCCGTGGTCGGCTTCCTGATGTCGGGCACCCCAGATCAACCGGGCGAGGAGCGAACGGGGCAGATCGCCGCGCCATCTGCCGCGCCGCCCTCGCCCGGTCCGGCCACCACCGGGCCCGTCTCGCCGGAGCCGTCCGCGCCGGTGTCGGCCTCCGCCTCGGGGTCGGCGTCCCCGTCGGCCTCGGGATCCCCCTCGGCCTCGGCGAGCCCGTCGGCGTCCGCGTCGCCCACGGCGTCGTCCTCGTCCTCACCGTCCGGTTCGGCCGTGTCTCCGGACCGCAGTGCCGTCATCGCGGCCCTCGCCGACCCCCGGGTGCCCGAACTGCCCCGCGACAAGAAGCTGGGCCGCCTCCCCGGCGCGGCGGACGCGGGCAAGCGCCGTCTCAACGACCGCCGGTCGGGTGTCTCGCTGGCCCGCCTGGACAAGCCCTGGAAGGTCTTCGGCGCCTCGCCGTTCTCCACCAGGCAGGTGCTGCCCAAGGTGAAGGGGGCGGCCCACCGGGCGATGCTGGTGACCTGCCCGGTGCCGATCCTGGTGCAGCAGGAGACCAAGGACACCGCCCTGCTGGCGGCCCGGTGGACGCTCAACCACCACCCCAAGGGCGGAAAGATCACCTGGACGGCCTCGCAGCCGATCAAGGACGGCTGGTTGCTCGCCTACCGGGTGAAGTACGAGCGCAAGGGCAAGGCGCGCTCCTCCATGGCGGCCGTCGCGGTGACCGAGGGATCCGCGTCCAAGCCGGGGATGCTCTTCGTGACGATCCCCGACACCCAGAAGAAGCACTGGCGCGCCATCAACACCGCGGTCTCCTCGCTCAGATTGAAGTGAGCCCGGCCGGGGCAGGATTCGCCTTGTCCGCGTGACCAGGTGAAATTCGGGGGGATTTCACGGCCGGTCGCCTCGCCGCCGTACGCGCGGCGGTCCTCGTCCGCTCACAGCACCCCGATCGCAGCAGCCCGCTCGCCGGAGCTCGCTCGTCGGGGCTCGCTCACCGGAGTCCGCCGGGGCCGCGTGACGGGGGCCGCGCGACGGAGCCCGGTCGCCGGACGCATCGCCGGGCGCCCGTCCGGCACGTCCCCCCGGGTCGTCGAGGGGGAAGTCGTGAAGCGACCGGCGTCTCAGCAGCCGTCCAGCCGGCCGTTCCGGCAGCGCAAAGGGCCGGGCCGGTGGCCGTCCGGCGAGACGGGCCGCCAGAGGGACGGCGACAGGGGCGAGGAGGGCAGCGGCTCCAAGCCCTGGAGGTCCGAGGGCCTGCCCGACCGCTCGTCCGCCCCGCAGCGCCCGCGCATCAGCTGGCTGCGCTTCCTGCTGACGCTGGCCGTCGTCTACGCGGCCTTCTTCGTGGTCTCCTCGTTCTTCGACGACGTCACCGAGCCGATCTCCTACACCGAGTTCACCCGGCAGGTACGGGCGGCCAACGTCAAGGACCTCTACGCCACGGGCCCGTCCATCCAGGGCACCCTCAGGAAGCCCGCCCGCGACCCCGACAGCGACGACAAGCAGTACGACCGGTTCTCCACCGAGCTGCCGGTCTTCGCCGACGAGGACGAGCTCTACCGCCGGCTCACCGCGACGGGGGTGAACATCAGGGCCGAGCCCGTCGGCGGCGACCGGGGTTTCCTGGTGAACCTGCTGCTCTCCCTGTTCCCGGTGCTGCTGCTGGCCGGGTTGTGGATCTGGTTCATGCGGCGCGCGGCGGCCGGTGCCATGGGCGGCGGGGTGGGCGGTCTCGGCGGTCTCGGCAGGTCGAAGTCGGCCAAACCGGTGGAGCAGGACAGGGTCCGGGTCGACTTCGACGACGTGGCCGGCATCGACGAGGTCGAGAACGAGGTCGCCGAGGTGGTCGACTACCTCAAGGACCCCGACAAGTACCGCAGGCTCGGGGCGAAGCTGCCCAAGGGCGTGCTGCTCGCCGGTCCGCCCGGCACCGGCAAGACCCTTCTCGCCCGCGCCGTGGCGGGCGAGGCGGACGTGCCGTTCTTCTCGGCGAGCGCGTCGGAGTTCATCGAGATGATCGTGGGGGTGGGCGCCTCGCGGGTGCGCGAGCTGTTCGAGGAGGCCCGCAAGGTCGCCCCGTCGATCATCTTCATCGACGAGATCGACGCGATCGGCCGGGTACGCGGCGGCAGCACCATCGGCGGCCACGACGAGCGCGAGCAGACGCTCAACCAGATCCTCACCGAGATGGACGGCTTCACCGGCTCCGAGGGCGTCATCGTGATCGCCGCCTCCAACCGGGCGGAGGTGCTCGATCCGGCGCTGCTGCGGCCCGGCCGGTTCGACCGTACCGTCGTGGTCTCCGCACCGGACGCCGACGGGCGGCTGGCGATCCTGCGGGTGCACAGCCGCGGCGTGCCGCTCGCCGGGGACGTGCACCTGGAGCGGCTCGCCAGGACCACCCCGGGCATGACCGGCGCGGACCTGGCCAACCTCGTCAACGAGGCCGCGCTGCTCGCCGCCAAGCGGGGCAACGAGAAGGTGCACTCCGCCGACTTCGCCGACGCGCTGGAGAAGATCCTGCTCGGCGCGGCCCGCGCCGTCGTGATCCCGCAGGACGAGCGGAGACGGACCGCCTACCACGAGGCGGGCCACGCGCTGCTCGGCATGCTCCAGCCGGGTGCCGACCCGGTCAGGAAGGTCTCGATCATCCCGCGCGGACGGGCGCTGGGCGTCACCCTCTCCACGCCCGACACCGACCGGTACGCCTACGACGAGAGGCACCTGCGGGAACGGATCGTCGGTGCCCTCGGCGGCATGGCGGCCGAGCAGATCGTCTACGGCGTCGTGACCACCGGCTCGGAGAGCGACCTGGAACAGGTCACCGTGATCGCCCGCGGCATGGTCGGCCGCTGGGGCATGTCCGCCAGGATCGGCCCGCTGACCGTCCTGCCCGAGTCCGCCGACGGCCGGCCCACCGCGGCGCCGGACACCCTCGCCACCGTGGACCAGGAGGTCCGGCGCATCGTGGACGAGTGCTACGAGGTCGCCCTCGCGGTCCTGGGGGAGAACCGCGACCGCCTGGACGGCATCGCCGCCGCGCTGCTGGAGAACGAGACCCTGGGCGAGGCCGAGGCGTACGACGCCGCGGGCCTCCCGCGCCGCCCGGCTCCGGACCCCATGTCCCCGCCCCCGCCCCGGCGGCTCCCGATCCCGCCGGGCCGTCCCCCTTCGCCCCCTGTGTGAGCCGCGCTCTTCGCGGAGCCTGGGTGGGCAGGTGCTTCGCGGAGCCGTGGGGGGTGCTTCATGGAGCTGGGTGGGCCGGTGCTTCGCGGAGTTCGGGTGAGCCGCGCTGTTCGTGGAGCCCAGGTGGCCGCGCTGTTCATGGACCCGGCTGGGCCGCGTGTCTCGTGGAGGCACGTCCTGTCCGTGGCGGTTCGTGCAGGCGCGTCCCGTCCGTGGCGGGGGGACCGGCGAGGCCGCGCTAGGCTCGACCGGCGTGACCCAGATCGTGCTCGCTTCCGCCTCACCCGCCCGTCTCGCCCTGCTGCGCAGTGCCGGGCTGGATCCCAAAGTGATCGTCAGCGGCGTGGACGAGGCCGCCGTCACCGCCGACAGCCCAGCCGAGCTCTGCCTCGCGCTGGCCCGCGCCAAGGCCGCGGTGGTGGCCGGAAACCTGTCCGACGGCCTGGTCGTCGGCTGCGACTCCGTGCTCGAACTCGACGGCCGGGCCTACGGCAAGCCGTCCTCTCCCGAGGAGGCCGTCGCCCGCTGGCACGGTATGCGAGGGCGCGAGGGCCGCCTGCTCACCGGACACTGCGTGATCGACGTGGTGAACGGGCGCGAGGCGGCGGACGTGGGCGCCACGACCGTACGCTTCGGCACGCCCGACGACGACGAGATCGCCGCCTACGTCGCCACGGGAGAGCCCCTCCACGTGGCGGGGGCCTTCACCCTGGACGGTCGCGGCGGCTGGTTCGTCGAGGGCATCGACGGCGACCACGGCAACGTCCTGGGCCTGTCCCTGCCCCTGCTCCGCCGTCTCCTCGCCACCCTCGGGGTCCCCGTACCCACCCTGTGGCGCTGAGCCCGGCCGGTGCGGGCCGCGCGACCTCGCCCGGGCATGGCGAGACCCGGCCCGGCCGACGGGATCTGGCCTGGGCTCGGTGAGATCCGACCCGGTCAACGAGATCCGACCCGAGCCCGACGAGACCTGATGCGAGCCCGACGAGACCTGATCCGGGCCGGTGGGATCTGATGCGAGTCCGACGGGACCTGATCCGGCCCAGGTCCGGCCGGGGCTTTCGTCATGGACGGTTCGGGGGAGGACGAGGCGGCGCGCTGTCACCTACCGCGTCCGAGCCCGATAATCTTCCGCCATGGGTCATTTCCGCTCCTTTCTGGACGGCATCGGGTTCTTCTTCCAGGGAGTGCGCTGGGTGGCGCGCTACCCGCGCTGGTGGTTGTTCGGGCTGATCCCGGCTCTGATCGCGTTCGCCCTCTACGCGGCGGCCCTCTACCTCCTCGGCACGAACGCGCTGGAGATCGCCGCCTGGGGCACGCCGTTCGCCGAGGGGTGGGACGAATCGGCCCGGACCGCGCTGCGCGCGGTGATCGGGCTGGCGCTCTTCGGGGCGGGACTGGTCCTGTCCGTGGTGACCTTCACCGCGGTCACCCTCATCGTGGGCGACCCGTTCTACGAGAAGCTCTCGGAGAAGGTGGAGGGGACCTACGGGGAGGTGCCGACCGGTCACGAGCTTCCGCTGTGGAAGTCCATCCCCCGATCCATCAGGGACAGCCTGGTCACTCTCGGATGGTTGCTGCTCTTCACTGTGCCGCTGTTCTTCCTCGGTTTCATACCGGTGGTCGGGCAGACGGTGGTGCCGGTCCTGGGTGCGCTGGTGTCGGGTTTCTTCCTCACCGTCGAGCTGACCACACTGGCCCTGGAACGCAGGGGGATGGCACGCAAGCGCCGGTTCGGCCTGCTCCGGGGGAACAAGGCTCCCGCCCTCGGTTTCGGGGTGCTGCTCTTCCTGCTCTTCCTCATCCCGTTCGTCGCGGTCATCGCGATGCCCGCCGCCGTGGCCGGCGCGGCCATCATGGTCCGTAACCGCCTGGCACCGTCCGCGCCCGCGACCGGAACGGCCGGAGCGGCCGGAGGAGACCGGCGTGCGGACCCGCTCACGAACCCGCGTGTGGACCCACGGGTGAATCCTCGTACGGACAGGGGCGTCTGAGAAGGCCCTTCGTTCCGGCTGTGGAAAACCGGGCGTTGTCCACAGAATGAGATTCGGCCCGATGGGGAGGGCCGGCGTCCGGGAGGCTGCGGCCATGACAACGGACAGCACGCCACCGGCCTCGCCCGAGCCGACGCCCCCGCACCCCGCGCCCTCCCCGCGACCCGCGCGCCCCTCACGACCTGCCCGCTCCTCACGATCCGCCCGTTCCTCGGAGTCCGCGGACCCCTCACGATCCGCGAACCCCTCACGAGCCACGGGTCCTTCACGATCGACGCGGGCTTCGCGGCCGGTGCCCTCCCCAAGGCCCCAGCCGCATCCCTCGAAACCCGGGGACCCACCGCGACCAGCGGCCTCCCCGCGGCCCGCAAGGGCTTCGGCGTCACCGCCGCCACGGCTCATGCTCGGCTCCACCGAGGACGTCCTGGGGGCCGTTCCCTACCTGCTGGGGTTCCATCCGGCCGAGAGCCTCGTCGTCATCGGCCTCACCGGCGGCTCGGCGACGAGCAGGCTGCACCTCACCGTCCGATGGGATCTGCCGCTGCCGCCCGACGGGCTCGGCCAGGTCGTCCCCCTCTTCAGGAAGGAGGGGGTGACCGAGGTCGTCGTGGTCGGGTACGGCCCCGGCCCTCTGGTCACCCCGGCCGTCGACGCGGCCGTGGCGCTCTTCCGCGCGGGGAGTCTGACCGTCGTCGACGCGCTCCGGGTGGAGCAGGGCCGCTACTGGTCGTACGGCTGCTCGCGGAGCGACTGCTGCCCGGTCGACGGCACGCCCTACGAGCGGCGTGCCGGCGCGGTGGCCGCCGAGGCGACCCTGCAAGGGCTGGTCGCCCTTCCGGACCGGCGGACCTTGGAGCGCTCGCTCGATCCGGTGACCGGCTCCGAGCGGGCGGCCATCCGTGAGGCGACAGCCCGCGTCACGCGGGAGATGCGCGACAGGCTCGCCGGGTGCCGCGACGCCGACGGGTTCGCGGCGGAGTTCGTCGCGGACGGCATGGCCAGGGTCCGTGAGGCGATCGCCGTCCACGCCTCGGGCGGACGGCTCGACGACGACCAGGCGGCCCGGCTGGGGCTCGACCTGGCGGTGATCAGGATCCGGGACGAGGCATGGGCGCTGATCACCGATGACGACCACGACGTCCACCTCAAGCTGTGGCACGACCTCACCCGGCGCCTGGAGCCGAGGTTCGTGCCGCCGGTCGCCTCGCTGCTCGGCCTGGTCGCCTGGCGCCGAGGCGACTCCGCGCTCGCGGGCGTCGCCCTCGGCCGGGCGCACGACGCCGACCCCGGTTACTCCATGGCGAACCTGCTCCTGCACGCCATCCGCACGCTGGTCCCGCCGCATGCCCTCAACGACAGGATGCCCAGCCCGGAGGACCTCGACCAGGAGATGGGCGTTCCCAGGATGGCCTGGCTGCTGCCGATGGCCGTGTTGCTCGACGATACCGGCGGCCCAGGCCGCAGGGCCGTGACCGCCGGTGTGCCGGCTCAGCCTTCCGCGCGCCGCTGACGTTCGTTGTAGGCCCTCATCCGAGCCGGATAACCGGTCAGTTGAACGTCGTAGACGGGCAGGGACAGGCCGCGTGCCACCTTGCCGATCACCGCGGGGGAGCCGACCCGTCGCCGGGTCCACTCACCGTCGTCGGCGACGGCCACCGCCGTGGTGTCCGTCGCGAACGTCTCGGGTTCGACGTAGAACTCCACACCGCGACGCGACTTCGCGAAGGCGATGAGCGCCTCGATGTCGGCGTCGGTCGCCTCGCGATCGAACTTGGCGATCTTCGGCCCGCGCAGGCGCCTCAACCCATAGCGATCTCGCCATCTCATGTCTCCCTGTATACCTCTCCTGCTTGTTCCCCGGCACGAATGCCAGGGGTGCGTCTCAGGGGCCTATGGGGGTTCATCCTGATGTGCCGAGACGACGATCCGGGCCAGTATCGAAAGGGAAGAGGCGACGAAAGGGTATCGGTCTCATGGCAGGCACAGTGACACCAGCGGGCCCGGGGCACGGGAGAGTGCCGGTGGCGGGTCTGCGACCCGATCACCCCACACTCCGGGTGGGCAACCAGGATCGTGAGCAGGTGGTCGAGCACGTCAAGACCGCCTATGCGGAGGGAAGGCTCGACAGGATCGAATTCGAGGACCGGCTGGAGCGGGCGATGACGGCCCGCGTGCACGGCGACCTGATTCCGATCATGAACGAGCTGTACGGCGGGCATCCGGCACACCCTGTCCTCTACCCGCCCGTCGACGGCCGGTCGGCGTTCATGCGTCAGGGAGGCATGGTCGGACGGGGAGAGACGAGCGGGGAGCGTCTGGGCGCGGCCCTGGCACACCTGCTTCCGCTGGCGGGCCTGCCCGTCCTCGGGCCGCTGGTCCTGATGTTCACCGCGGGAAAGAACTCGCCCTACGTCCGCGCCCACTCGGTGGAGGCTCTCAACTTCCAGCTGACGTTGATCGCGGTGACCGTGTTGCTGGTCGCGACGATCGTGGGCGCGGTGCTGACCCCCCTGCTCTGGATCGGCGGCGTGGTCCTGTCGGTGATCGGCGGGGTCGCGGGAGCGAGTGACGGCGACTTCCGCTACCCCTTCACGGTGCGCCTGGTGAAGTGAGTCCGGCACACCGCGCCCGTGCCGGGGGGGGGGGGGGGGGGGGGGGGGGGAGGGCCGACCGGCCGGTCCCTTCCCGGGGCCTGGGGGGCGGGGGCCTGGGGCGGGGTATGCCCCCACGGGAGGGGGCCGTCGGGGGCGGGTCGTCAGAGCATGAGGGAGCGGACCATCTCCACGGTGTCGGCCTGGTCGGCCGTCTTGTCGGAGCGGTAGCGGATGACCCTGGCGAAGCGCAACGCCACACCGCCGGGGTAGCGGCTGGAGCGCTGCACGCCGTCGAAGGCGATCTCGACGACGAGCTCGGGACGAACGGTGACCGTCCACCCGTCGGTCGGGCCCTCCGCGATGGCGAGGAGGCGTTCGGTCTGCCAGGCGAGCAGCTCGTCGGTCAGTCCCTTGAAGGTCTTGCCGAGCATGACGAATCCACCGGTCTCCGGGTCCCGGGCGCCCAGGTGCAGGTTGGAGAGCAGGCCCTCGCGGCGGCCGCTGCCCCACTCGACGGCCAGGACGACGAGGTCGAGCGTGTGCCGGGGTTTCACCTTGATCCAGCCGGCCCCGCGCCGTCCGGCGGCGTAGGGCGTCAGCAGCGACTTGACCACCACGCCCTCGTGCCCGCTCCTGACCGCGTCCTTGAAGAACGTCTCGCCGTCGGCGACGTCGGCGGTGACCAGGCGGGGGGTCATCAGCTCGGGAGGCACGGCCCGGGCCAGGGCGGCATGGCGCGCCTCGCCGGGCAGGTCGAGCAGGTCGGCGCCGTCGGCCCGTAGCGCGTCGAAGAAGAAGACGCTCAGCGGGACCCTCTCACGGGCACGCTGCACGTCCGTGCGGCTGGACACGCGACCGGAGGTGACCTGGAAGGGCTCGGGGCGGCCGTCGGCGCGCATCGCGAGGACTTCGCCGTCCAGCACCAGATCGGACGAGGGCAGCGCGCCGACCGCCTCGACGAGCTCGGGCACCTGCGCGGTGATGTCGTCCAGCGTCCGGGTGAAGACCGAGACCCGGTCGCCCGCACGGTGCGCCTGGATCCTGACACCGTCGAGTTTCCACTCGACCGCGGCGGGCCCGCCGAGCTTGTCGAACGCGGCCTCGATGGAGACGGCGCTCTGGGCGAGCATCGGCGACACCGGCCGGCCGACCTCCAGGTGGAAGGCGCGCAACGCCTCGATCCCGCCGCTCAGCGCGGCGGCGCCGACGGCGGGCAGCCAGCCGCGGAGCATCAGGGCCCGCCTGACCTCGGCCGCGGGCACCCCGGCCGCCTTCGCGACGGCCTCGATCATCACACCCTCGAGCGCGCCCTGTCGCAGCTCGCCCTGCAGCAACCGCGTCAGGAAGAGCTGCTCCTGGCGGGTCAGGGAACCGAACAGCTCGGCGAGCAGCGCCTTGCGCGCGCCCTGTGAGCCGGGCCCGGTCAGTGCCTTGACCCGGTCGAGGCGGTCGTGGACCTCGCGGAGTGTGGCGGTGGCGGCCAGCCGCGGCTCGGGCGGGTCCTGCAGGCTTCTCCAGCCCACGCCGACGTTGCGCTGCGGCAGCTCGCCGGAGAGGTAGGCGATGGCGATCTCCGCCTCGTCCGGCTCCACCCGGCCGAGCAGCTCCGCCAGGTGGGCGATCTTCGCCAGCCGGGCGGAACCGGCGGTCACGGCCGCAGAGGTGCGTGCGAGATCGATCAACAACACATGGGCCAGCCTAAGAGCTGCGGGCGACATTTCGGTGAGGTCGGGCCCTGCTTTTTCCGAGTCGTCCCGCCGCGCCGCCCGAGGCCTGCGGGGACGTACCGGGGAGGGAAGGCGCGCGAACAGGGGCCCGGAACGCGCAGGGCCGCCCCCCCGTCGGGGGAGCGGCCCGTGCGTGCCGTTCGCGAACCCGGGGCGTCAGCTCACGCCGAGCAGGTCCACGACGAAGATGAGCGTCTCGCCCGGCTTGATGCGGTTGCCCGCGCCGGCGTTGCCGTAGCCCAGGTGCGGCGGGATGGTGAGGCGGCGGCGGCCGCCGACCCTCATGCCCGCGACACCCTGGTCCCAGCCCGCGATGACCCGGCCCCCGCCCAGCGGGAACTGGAAGGTGTCACCCCGGTTCCACGACGCGTCGAACTCCTCGCCCGTCGAGAAGGCGACGCCGACGTAGTGCACGGTGACCTGCTGCCCCGGCGTGGCCTCCGGGCCGTCCCCTACGACGATGTCGACGATCTCCAGCTCCGACGGCGGGGTGCCCTCCGGAAAGTCGATCTCCGGCTTCTCCAGTGCCACGTGTCTCTCCTCGGTTGGGTGCGCGCCGGTCGGTTTCCGGCTGCCGGACGACTCTACGGGGTCCGGGACCACCAGGGGGGACAGGGGGACGGAGTGGTACTCGCGTCGCGCACGCGGGCCCGCGCCGCGGGCCAGGGCCGGCGGCGGATGCGGAACCGCGGAGAGACGTCAGGGAGCGCTCTCTGAATCAGAGAGTGACGCTGTCACCGGCCGGTGTCAAGGACCCGTCCGTCCCGGTGGAACACAGAGGAAACGCGACCTTAATGTGACCTTCCTTCGATGGACCGCTCCGGATTCTCTCCGGTTCACTCCCTCGATGCCTTCTGAGCTGCTGAAACATCGAATGACCTTGGAGAGCGCTCTCCATCGGACGGGTGCCGAGTGGCCCCGCCGGGCCCGGGGGGCCGTTGACAGGTCCGGCGCTTGGTATCAATCTGCTCAGGGAGCGCTCTCTCCATGATCACTTATGAGAACCCTGGGAGGGTTCCATGCGTAACTCACGCCACCGGTTCCTCACCTCGATGGTCGCCGTCTCAGCCCTGGCCCTCGGCCTGACCGCCTGCGGCGGTGACAGCGGTGGCGGCGCCGGGAGCGGCGGGACGGCCTCCCAGCCGGCCGAGAAGATCAAGCTGACCGTCGGGCTGTTCAGCGACTTCCACTACGCGCCGCTGTACGAGGAGTTCAAGAAGACCCACCCCAACGTGGAGATCGTGGAACGCCGGGCGCAGTTCAACGACCACCACACCAACCTCATCACCCAGCTGACCACCGGCGCGGGAGCCGCCGACGTGGTCGCGGTCGAGGGCGGCTACATCGGCGCCTTCACGCCGGTGCCCGCCAAGTTCCACAACCTCAAGGAATACGGCCTGGACAAGCGGCAGAGCGAGTACCTGGACTGGAAGTGGAAGCTGGGCGTCTCCAACGACGGCTCCTCGCTGATGGGACTGGGCACCGACGTCGGCGGCCTGGCCATGTGCTACCGCCCCGACCTGTTCAAGAAGGCCGGCCTGCCCACCGAGCGCGACGAGGTGTCGGCGCTCTGGCCCACCTGGGACGCCTACGTCGAGACCGGCAAGAAGTTCGTCGACGCCAAGGTCGAGGGCGCCAAGTTCACCGACGCCCCCGGTGAGCACTTCCGCGCCATGGTCGAGCAGGCCCCCGTCGGGTTCTACGACGCCCAGTACAACATCGTCGCCGCCACCAACCCCGAGGTGCGCAAGGCGTACGACATGTCCGTGAAGATCATCGACAGCGGGCTGTCGGCCGAGCTCGCCGCGTTCACGCCGCCGTGGAACACCGGGATCGCCAAGGGCACCTTCGCCACCATGGTCTGCCCCGCCTGGAAGACCGGCACGATCAAGGACCAGAAGCCCGGGGAGGGCACCTGGGACATCGCCGCGGTGCCCGGGGGCGGCGGCAACCAGGGCGGTACCCACCTGATGCTGCCCAAGCAGGGCAAGCACCCCGAGGAGGCCGCGGCGCTGATCGACCTGCTGACCAGCAAGGAGAGCCAGATCAAGCTCTTCAAGGAGGCCAGCGCGCTGCCCTCGCTGCCCGCGCTGTACGACGACCCGGCCGTGAAGGACTACGTCAACCCGTACTTCGGCAACGCGCCGATCGGCAAGATCTTCACCGACGCGGCCAAGGCGCTCAAGCCGCAGCCCGCGGGTCCCAAGGCCGGTGACGTCCTGCTGGCGTTCAACAACGGCCTGCAGCGCATCGAGCAGGGCAAGCAGAACGCCGAGGAGGCCTGGACCCAGGCGCTCAAGGACGTCAGCCGGATCAAGTAGTCCCGCTCCGGCCGGCCGGGCTCGCACCGGCCGGCCACCCGCCCGACGGATCCGGCCACCCGCCCGAGGTCCGGCACCCGCCCGACGACCCGCCCGCCCGTCGGACGAGAAACCCGCCCGTCGGACGAGAGACCGCCGGACGGACGAGAGAACACCCGCCCGACGAACGAGAACACCCGTCCGACGGACCAGGGCACCCGCCCGGCCGGCACGGCCTGCCGGGTCCGCCGGGCGGGTGGAGACCGCCCCCGTCCGGCGCTCCGGGCGCCCGGCCCGGCGACGGCCCTCCCGTACCCGGCGAGCGGCCCGCCCCCGCCCCCCAACGACTCGCCGAAAGGAGCCGCCGTGGCCACCCGCGCTCCCGACCGCCTGGCGGCGGTCCCGCCGAACAGACCGGTGCGACCTCGCCGCAGCCTCCGCCGCCACCTGGTCCATCAGCTCGACGTCAAGGGCTCGCCGTACGCGTACGTGGCCCCGTTCTTCCTGCTGTTCTCCGCCTTCGGGCTGTTCCCGCTGACCTACACCGCCTGGGTGAGCCTGCACGAGTGGACGCTGCTGTCGGACGAGCAGACCTTCGTCGGCCTGGATAACTTCCGAACGCTGCTCGCCGACGACTACTTCTGGAACGCCACCTTCAACACCCTGTCCATCGGGGTGCTCTCGACCGTGCCGCAGCTGCTGCTGGCCATCTGGCTGGCCCACCTGCTCAACCGGCCGCTGCGGGCCCAGACCTTCTTCCGCATCACGATGCTGCTGCCCAACGTGACCAGTGTGGTCGCCGTGGTGGTCATCTTCAGCCAGCTGTTCGGCCGGGACTTCGGCATGATCAACTGGATGCTCTCGCTCTTCGGGGTCGAGGGCGTCGCCTGGAACGAGGGCGTGCTGACCTCGCACTCCGCCATCTCCATCATGATCATGTGGAGGTGGACGGGCTACAACGCCCTGATCTTCCTGGCGGCCATGCAGGCCGTGCCGCGCGAGCTGTACGAGGCGGCCACCATCGACGGGGCCAGCGGGATGACCCAGCTCCGCAAGATCACCGTTCCGATGATCAGGCCCACGATCATCTTCGTCGTCATCACCTCGACGATCGGCGCCATGCAGATCCTCGCCGAGCCGCTGCTGTTCGGCTCGTACAGCATCTCCGGCGGGGCGGACCGGCAGTACCAGACGCTCGCGCTGCTCATCTACGAGAACTTCACCAAGCTCGACCTGGGCTACGCCTCTGCCATCTCCTGGATGATGTTCGTCTTCATCGTCGTGGTCGCGGGCGTCAACTACCTGCTCACCCGTCGCGCGAAGGGAGGGCTGACGTGAGCGCGCCCACCCCGAGCCCCGTCCCGGCCCATCTGCCCGCCCACGCACCGGTCCGGGCCCCGGCCTCCGTGCCGGACGCGCCCCCCGCCCGCCGCGGGTCCGGCGGCCCCGGGGGCCGTCGCTCCGACGCCGCCCGCAGGCTCACCTACCTGACGCTCATGGCCGTGGCGTTCTTCTCCATGCTGCCGCTCTACTACAGCGTGGTGGTGGCCTCCCGGGACAACGCCGCGCTGGCCGAGGTGCCGCCGCCGCTGGTGCCCGGCGGCAACTTCTTCGCCAACGTCGCCCGCGTCTTCGACACCGTGCCCTTCGCCCTGGCGATGCTCAACTCCGTCCTGGTGGCGGGCTCGGTCGCGATCGCGGTGATGTTCTTCTCCACGCTGGCCGGGTTCGCCTTCGCCAAGCTGCGCTTCCGCGGCCGGAACATCCTGCTCCTGCTGACCGTGGCGACCATGATGGTCCCCACCCAGCTCGGCATCATCCCGCTGTACATGCTGATGGTGAAGCTGGAGTGGACCGGCACCATGTACGCGCTGATCGTGCCCGCGCTCGTCAACGCGTTCGGCGTGTTCTTCATGACCCAGTACCTGTCGCGGGCCCTGCCGACGGAGCTGCTGGAGGCCGGCCGGGTCGACGGCTGCACCACCCGGGGCCTGTTCTGGCACGTGGTGCTCCCGGCCGCGCGCCCGGCCGCCGCGGTGCTCGGCATGCTCACCTTCATGTCGGTCTGGAACGACTACTTCTGGCCGCTGGTCGTGCTGACCCCCGAGGACCCGACGGTCCAGGTCGCCCTGTCCACGCTGGCCAGCGGATACGTCAACGACTACGTACTCGGCCTGGCGGGCACCACCCTCGGCACGCTGCCGCTGGTCGTGGTGTTCGCCCTGCTCGGCAAACAGATCATCGGAGGAATCATGCAGGGAGCGGTGAAGGGATGACCGTCGTGGGCACTCGGGGGGCCACCCTCACGCAGGGGCGTGCCGACTTCCCCACCGGTTTCGTCTGGGGCGCGGCCACCGCGTCCTACCAGATCGAGGGGTCGGTGCACGAGGACGGCCGCGAGCCCTCGATCTGGGACACCTTCTCGCGTACGCCGGGCAAGGTCGCCGGGGGCGACACCGGCGACGTGGCGTGCGACCACTACGCCCGCCACGCCGGCGACATCGCCCTGATGGGCGAGCTGGGCCTGGCCGCCTACCGCTTCTCGGTGGCCTGGCCCCGGGTCCGGCCGGGCGGCGGCGGCCCGGTCAACGCCCGCGGCCTGGACTTCTACGACCGGCTGGTGGACGGGCTGCTCGCGGCGGGCATCACGCCGTACGCCACCCTCTACCACTGGGACCTGCCGCAGGCGCTGGAGGACGCGGGCGGCTGGCCCGAGCGCGACACCGCCCACCGCTTCGCCGAGTACGCCGCGGCCGTGTACGAGCGGCTGGGGGACCGGGTCGGGCACTGGACGACCCTCAACGAACCGTGGGTGGCGGCCTTCCTCGGCTACGGCAACGGGGTGCACGCCCCGGGCAGGACCGACGCCGCCGCGGCGTTCCGGGCGGCCCACCACCTGATGCTCGGGCACGGGCTGGCCGCGCGGGCCCTGCGCGAGGCCGGCGCGCGGGAGATCTCGCTGGTGCTGAACCTCTCGCCGGTGATCACCCCCGCCCAGGTGGACGACCCGGGCGCGGAGCCGTCCGAGGCGGACGCCGAGGCGGTCGCCAGGATCGACACCCTGCTGGTGCGGCAGTTCACCGAGCCCGCGCTGCGCGGGGAGTACCCGGCCGCGTTCCTGGAGATCGTCGGCCGCAACGGCGGCCTCGACCACGTCCGGGACGGCGACCTGGAGATCATCAACCAGCCGATCGACGTGCTGGGCATCAACTACTACAACCCGTGCGTCGTGGAGGCCGGGCCCGGCCTGGCGGCGGACGCGGCGTGGCCGGGCAGCGAGGACGTCCGGTTCTGCCCGGCCGACGGTGTTCCGGCCACCGCCATGGGCTGGCCGATCGTGCCCACCGGCCTGTCCCGGCTGCTGGTGCGCCTGTCCGACGACTATCCCGAGATCGGCCTTATGATCACCGAGAACGGCGCGGCGTTCGACGACGTGGTCCAGGACGGGCGCGTCCACGACGAGCGCAGGACCGGTTACCTGGACGGCCACCTGCGCGCCGTGCACGCCGCGATCGCCGACGGGGCCGACGTACGGGGCTACCTGGTGTGGTCGCTGCTGGATAATTTCGAGTGGGCCGAGGGGTACCGGCGTAGGTTCGGCATAGTGCACGTCGACTTCGCCACCCAGCGGCGCCTGCTCAAGGACAGCGCGCTGTGGTACCGCGAGGTCATCGCGCGGAACGGACTGTAGGAGAGCACGATGAGACGACCCACCCTGGAGGCGGTCGCCGCCCGAGCCGGGGTCTCCCGGTCGACCGTCTCCCGGGTGGTGAACGGCCAGACCACGGTCACGGCCGACATCCGGGACCTGGTCATGCGCGCGGTGAACGAGCTGGGCTACGTTCCCAACGGGGCGGCCAGGAACCTGGCCACCCAGCGGACCAACTCGGTCGCGCTGGTCGTCTCGGAGTCGCCCCACCGGGTGTTCTCCGACGACCCGATGTTCTCCACCGTGATCCGCTCGGTCAGCCTGGAGCTGGAGGCCGTCAACAAGCAGGTCGTGCTGCTGCTGGCCGGGTCCCCCGAGAGCCACGCCCGGGTGGAGAACTACGTCGCCGGCGGCCACGTGGACGGCGTCATGCTCGTCTCCAGCCACGGCGCCGACCCGCTGCCGGTCGCGCTCACCCGGCTGCGCGTCCCGGTCATCTCCTACGGGCGCCCGGCCGTGCCGGTCGAGATGCCCTACGTCGACGGCGACAACGTCGCCGGTGCCGCCACCGCCGTACGCCACCTGCTGGAACGCGGACGGCGGCGCATCGCCACGATCGCCGGGCCGCTGGACATGATCGCCGGGCAGGACCGGCTGACCGGCTACCGCGAGACGCTGCGCGACTCCGACCGCCGCTCGATCATCGCGGTGGGCGACTTCACCCGGGAGTCCGGCGCGGTCGCGATGCGCCAGCTGCTCGCCGACGACCCGGAGATCGACGCGGTCTTCGCCGCCAACGACCTGATGGCGATCGGCGCCATGCACGCGCTCCGCCAGATCGGGCGGCGGGTCCCGGACGACATCGCGATCGTGGGCTACGACGACATAGAGGCCGCCCGCTACACCGACCCGCCGCTGACCACCGTCCGCAACCCGCACGCCGAGCAGGCCGCGACCATGGTCCGGCTGTTGCTGGCCCTGCTGGAGGGGGAGAGCGCCGAACCGGTGATCCTGTCCACCGAGCTGGTGGTCAGGTCGTCGTCGTAGGCTCCCGGGCCGGTGGTCAGGGCGTCGTGGACCCCCGTACGACCAGCTCGGTGGGCAGGACCACCTGGGTCCCCTCCTCCTGGCCGAGCACCATGCGGGCCAGCCGGCGTCCCATCTCCAGGGTCGGCTGCCTGACCGTGGTCAGCGGCGGCTCGGTGTAGGACGCCGCGGGGATGTCGTCGAAGCCGACCACCGCGACGTCGTCGGGGACCCGTCGTCCCGCCTGGCGGAGGGCGAGCAGCGCGCCCAGCGCCATCAGGTCGCTGGCCACGAACACCGCGTCGATCTCGGGGTCGTCGGCGAGCAGCTGGCGCATGGCCGCGGTCCCGGAGTCGCGGGTGAAGTCGCCCACCGCGATGATCGAGCGGCGGTCGGAGTCGCGCAGCACCTCGCGGTAGCCGGTCAGCCGGTCGATCCCCGCGATCATGTCCTGCGGTCCCGCGATGGCCGCGATCCGGCGGCGGCCCCGCTCCACCAGGTGCCGCACCGCCCGCCGGGCACCGCCGACGTTGTCCATGTCCACGTACGGCAGGCTGCTGGGCACGCCGGGACGGCCGCTGCAGACCACCGGCACGCCGTGCCTGGCCAGGACGCCGGGCAGCGGGTCGGTGCCGTGCATGGACGCGATGACCACCCCGTCGACGTGGCCGTTGGTGGCGTAGCGCTCGACCCGCTGGTAGCCGCCGGCCGTGTCGGTGAGCATCAGCACGAGCTGCTTGTCGGCCTCCTCCAGCTCCAGGCTGACCCCGCGGATGATCCCGGCGAAGGTGGGGTCGTCGGAGAAGACGCGGGTGGCCGGCTCGGGGAAGACCAGGGCGATCGAGTCGGACCGCTGGGTGACCAGGCTCCGCGCGGCCTGGTTGGGCACGTACCCCAGCTCCTCGACGGCACGGGTGACCGCCTCGCGGATCTGCGGAGCCACGCGCGTGGAGCCGTTGACCACGCGCGAGGCGGTCGCCCGGGACACACCGGCCCGGGCGGCCACCTTCTCCAGGGTCGGACGCGCTCTCACAGCCCGTTCCGGCGGACGACCTCGCCGTACCAGCGGGCGCTGTCCTTGGGGATGCGGCGCTGGGTGCCGTAGTCGACGTGCACCACCCCGAAGCGCTTGTTGTAGCCCTCGGCCCACTCGAAGTTGTCCAGCAGCGACCAGACCAGGTACCCCCGCAGGTCCGCGCCGCCCTCGATGGCCGCGTGCGCGGCGCGCAGGTGCCCGTCGAGGTAGGACAGCCGGTCGGTGTCGTGCACCCGGTCGTCCTCGACGGAGTCGTCGAAGGCCGCGCCGTTCTCGGTGATCATCAGCGGGGTGCCCGGGTAGTCGCGGGACAGGCGCAGCAGCAGGTCGGTCAGGCCGAACGGCTGGACCGCCCATCCCATCGCGGTCTTCGGCGCGTCGGCCCCGCCGAAGGCGATGCCCTCGCTGCCGGGGAAGACCGGGTTGCCGGCCTCCCCGGGGCGGGCGGCCACGGTCTGCGGGGTGTAGTAGTTGATGCCCAGCAGGTCGATGGGCGCGCCGATGACCTCCAGGTCGCCGTCCTGGACGAAGGACCAGTCGGTGAAGCGCCGGGCCCGCTCGACGACGTCGGCGGGGTACTCGCCGCGCAGCACCGGGTCCAGGAAGATCCGGTTCTGCAGGCCGTCGACGATCTCGGCGGCGGCCCGGTCGGCCGCGGTGTCGTCGTTGATGACCGGGGCGAGGTTGAGCGTGATGCCGACCTTCTCCGCGCCCGAGGCGCGCAGCGCCGCGTTGGCCAGGCCGTGGCCGAGCAGCAGGTGGTGCGCGGCGGCGAAGCCCAGCGCGGGGTCGGCGAGGCCGGGGGCGTGGATGCCCGAGGCGTACCCCAAAAAGGCCGAGCACCAGGGCTCGTTCAGGGTGGTCCAGGTCTCGACCCGGTCGCCCAGCCTGGCGTGCGTGATCGCGGCGTAGTCGGCGAAGTGCCGGGCCGTGTCCCGGTTCGTCCAGCCGCCACGGTCCTCGAGGGCCTGCGGCAGGTCCCAGTGGTAGAGCGTCACGACGGGGGTGACGCCGGCGCCGAGGAGCTCGTCGACGAGACGGTCGTAGAAGTCCAGGCCGCGCGGGTTGACCGGGCCGGAGCCGTCGGGCTGGATGCGGGGCCAGGCGATGGAGAAACGGTAGGCGTGCAGGCCGAGGTCGCGCATGATCGCGACGTCCTCGCGGTAGCGGTGGTAGTGATCGCACGCCACGTCACCGGTGTGACCAGCATGGACCTTGCCGGGGGTCCGTGAGAAGGTGTCCCAGATGGACGGGCCCCTGCCGTCGTCTCGGGTGGCGCCCTCGATCTGGTAGGCCGCGGTGGCGGCCCCCCAGACGAAGCCCTCGGGAAACCTCAGCACGCCGGAGTCCTGAAGTTCGTAGGACTTTTCGGCGGACATGGTCATGTCCTCACCGCCCCATTCTGTTAGGCCATAGCGTGAGAGCGCTCTCTGGAGCATCACCGTACCGCAACCATCATGTCAAGAAAAACGCGATTGTAACCGTAATATCACAGTTGTTGACATTGCGTTGTGTGCCGACAATTCTTCCAGAGAGCGCTCTCAGGCTCCCCGGCAAGTACATATGGAGGAAGGTTCCATGTCGCTCCTCTCCCGGCCCCGTCGTGCCGCCCTGGTGGCCGGCAGCATCGGGTTGGCGCTGGTCGCCACCGCGTGCGGCTCCACCGAGAACAAGACCACGGCGAACGGTGGCGGCAGCGCGGCCGCGGCCCCCGAATGCGCCGAATTCACCAAGTACGGCAAGCACGAGGGCAAGAAGGTCAGCATCTACGCGCCGATCCGCGACGTGGAGGCCGACCGCTTCGAGCAGGCGTGGAAGCCCTTCGCCGACTGCGTCGGCATGAAGATCACCTACGAGGGCACCGGCGAGTTCGAGGCCCAGATCCAGGTCCGCGCGGACGGCGGCAACCCGCCCGACATCGCCTTCATGCCCCAGCCCGGCCTCGTGGAGCGTTTCGCCAAGGCGGGCAAGCTCAAGCCGGCCCCCGACGAGGTCAAGAAGCTCGCCACCGAGGGCTGGTCGGCCGACTGGGCCAAGTACTCCACGGTCGACGGCGTCTTCTACGGACCCCCGCTGGGCGCCAGCGTGAAGTCCCTCGTCTGGTACTCGCCGAAGATGTTCAGCGAGAAGGGCTGGACCGTCCCCAAGACCTGGGACGAGCTCATGACGCTCACCAACACGATCGCCGGCACCGGCGTCAAGCCGTGGTGCGCGGGCATCGAGTCCGGTGAGGCGACCGGCTGGCCGGCCACCGACTGGATCGAGGACATCCTGCTGCGCGAGATCGGCCCCGAGGGCTACGACGACTGGGTGACCCACAAGCTGGCGTTCAACGACCCCAAGGTCAGCGCCGCGGTGGACAAGGTCGGCGCGATCCTCAAGAACGAGAAGTTCGTCAACGGCGGCTACGGCCCGGTCAAGTCGATCGCCAGCACCGCCTTCCAGGAGGGCGGCGTCCCGATCACCGAGGGCAAGTGCGCCCTGCACCGCCAGGGGTCCTTCTACGCCAACTTCTGGCCCGAGGGCACCGAGGTCGCCGAGAACGGCGACGTGTTCGCCTTCTACCTGCCCGGCAACGACCCGGCCAAGAAGCCGGTGCTGGGCGCGGGCGAGTTCGTGGTGGCCTTCGCCGACCGTCCCGAGGTCCAGGCGGTGCGGGCCTACCTCGCCTCCGCCGAGTTCCCGGTGGCCCGGATGAAGCAGGGCACCTACGTCACCGCCCGCAAGGGCGTGGACCCGGCCAACGCGCGCAACCCGATCGACAAGCTCTCCATGGAGATGCTCCAGGACGCGAACGCGACCTTCCGCTTCGACGGCTCGGACCAGATGCCGGCCGCGGTCGGCGCCGGCACCTTCTGGAAGGGCATGACCGACTGGATCAACGGCAAGGACACCAAGACGGTCCTCGACTACATCGAGGCCTCCTGGCCGAAGTCCTGACCCACCGACGGCCCGGCCCCGCACCCCGCGGGGCCGGGCCGTCACCCACCCGGTCCGATCCTTCCGAAAGATCCTCCGATGGACTTCGACTTCGCCGCCGAACTTCCCAAAATCGTCCAGCTCCTGATCGGCGTCGCCGCCTTCCTCGTCGTGGTCGCGGTGGTGCTGATCCTGGTCGACCGCGTCCCGATGCGCCGCCGCGCCTGGCTGCACGCGGCGATCCTGCTGCTGCCGGCCGTGCTGCTGCTCACCATCGGCCTGGTCATCCCGGCCATCCGGACCTCCATGCTGTCGTTCATGAGCGGCGACGGCCAGAGCTGGGTCGGCGCAGACAACTACGCCTGGATGTTCACCCAGACCGAGGCGCTCACCGTGCTGCGCAACACCCTCGTGTGGGTGCTGCTCGTCCCGATCCTGGTGACCACGGTCGGGCTGCTCTACGCCGTCCTGGTGGACCGCACCCGGTTCGAGTCGCTCGCCAAGTCGCTGGTCTTCCTGCCCATGGCGATCTCCTTCGTCGGCGCGGGCATCATCTGGCGCTTCGTCTACGCCTACCGCTCCGAGGAGCAGGACCAGATCGGCCTGCTCAACCAGCTCGTCGTCGCCTTCGGCGGCGAGCCGCAGCAGTGGCTCCAGGAGCCGCCGCTCAACACGCTCTTCCTGATCGTGGTCATGGTCTGGATCCAGGCCGGGTTCGCCACCGTGGTGCTGTCCGCGGCCATCAAGGGCATCCCCGCCGAGATCGTCGAGGCCGCCAGGCTGGACGGGACCACCCCGGCGCAGATGTTCTTCCAGGTGACGCTGCCGTCCATCCGCTCGGCCGTGATCGTGGTGATGGTCACCCAGTCGATCGCCACCCTCAAGCTGTTCGACATCGTCCGCACCATGACCGGCGGCCAGTTCGACACCAGCGTCATCGCCAACGAGATGTACAACCAGGCGTTCCGGTACGGCGAGACGGGCAGGGGCGCGGCCCTGGCGGTCTTCCTGTTCGTGCTGGTGCTGCCGATCGTGATCTACCAGATCCGCCAGCGCAGGGAGGCCCTCCGATGACCGGACGAGCACGCCGTCAGGGCGCCGCCGGGACGCGGCGGGCGAAGGAGGACCCGTGGCCACGTTGACCCGGACCGCGGTGCGCCCCGAGGTGGGGACCGCACCGCAGCGCGTACGCCGGCGGCTGAGCGGGCGGGTCGCCAGCGCCACCGCGATCGTCATCGCGGTGCTCTGGACCACCCCGACCTTCGGGCTGCTGCTGTCCTCGCTGCGCCCGGAGGACCAGATCAAGACCACCGGGTGGTGGACGTTCTTCGCCGACCCGCAGATCACCCTGGAGAACTACCAGGAGGTCCTGTTCGGCACCTCCTCGTCCTCCGGCCAGATGATGAGCTTCCTGATCAACTCGATCGTCATCACGATCCCGTCGGTGCTCTTCCCGCTGGCCCTGGCCACCTTCGCCGCCTACGCGCTGGCCTGGCTGCCGTTCCGCGGCCGGGAGTGGGTCTACATCGGCATCTTCGCGCTGCAGATCGTGCCGCTGCAGATGTCGCTGGTGCCGCTGCTGTCGTTCTTCTCCGAGGGCGTGTCCGCCTTCGGCGTCCAGCTCATGCCCGCCTGGGAGCTGGAGGGCCCGGCCCGGTTCGTCCAGGTCTGGTTCGCCCACACCTGCTTCGCGCTGCCGCTGGGCATCTTCCTGCTGCACAACTTCATGTCCGAGCTGCCCGGCGAGCTGATGGAGGCGGCCCGGGTGGACGGGGCCAGCCACGGCAAGGTCCTGCGCACCGTCGTCCTGCCGCTGGTCGGGCCCGCGCTGGCCACCTTCGCCATCTTCCAGTTCCTGTGGGTCTGGAACGACCTGCTGGTGGCGCTCATCTTCGCCGGCGGCACCCCGGAGAGCGGCCCCATGACGGTACGGCTGGCGCAGATGGCCGGGACCAAGGGCAACGAGTGGCAGCGCCTGACCTCGGGAGCGTTCGTCTCGCTGGTCATCCCGCTGATCGTCTTCCTGTCGATGCAGCGCTACTTCGTCCGCGGCCTGCTGGCCGGCAGCGTCAAGGGCTGACCGGCCCTCCTCCCGCGCCCCGGTGGGCGCCCTGCCCGGGCGCCCACCGGGTTCTCGTCGATGGGTCAGGAGCGGGGCCGGTCCTGGGCGGCCGACGTGGCGGGCCGGTCGGGGGAGGTGCCCTGGGCGGGGACCTGGGGCTCGGCGGTCTCCGGTCGCGCCGGCGCGGGCCGGTCCGCAGTGGCCTGCGGGGCCGGGGTCAGGTGCTCACCGGTGACGGGGACGGCCGGGGCACCGGCCTCGCCGGGAAGGTCCTGGTCGATCCGCGGCATGGACGAGGCGGGCACGGTCGGCCGGGTGGAGACGTCCGAGAGCGACGGCTGCGGGGGCACGTCGGAACCGGCGGGAGAGGCGAACGACGCGGTGGCGGAGTCCGAGGCGGTCGGCTGCGGCGGGACGGAGTTGGCGGGAGAGGTGGCCGCGGCCGGGTCGTACAGGGCCGCGGACGAGGGGACCTCGACCACGACGGTATCGGCCGGGCCGGGGGTCGAGTCCAGGATGGCCCGAGCGTGGTCCACGTGCGAGGCCGCGACCAGCACGTCGTAGCGACCGGCGACGATCGCGCTGCGCGAGGCGAAGTCCCGCTTGCCGCCGGTGAACACGTGGTTGATGAACCCGAAAGCGGCGCCCATCACGGCCCCCCACAGGGCCGCCCAGAGCACGAGCATGAAGAACGACATCGTGGTCGAGGTGAACAGGCCGAGGAACATGCCGACCACGGCGCCGAAGAGCACGCCGCTGCCCGCCCCGGTGAGGGCGGCCCGTCCGTTGGTCATCCGGCCGGTGACGGTCTCCTCGAGCTTGAGATCGCTGCCGACGATCGCCACGTTCTCGACGGGGAACCCCGCGTCGGACAGGCCGTCCACGGTCCGCTGCGCCGCCAGGTAGTTGTCGTATCCCGCGAGGACCCTGCGGTTCACGACGACCTGGTCGTTCAGGCCGGTGGGCGTCTCTTTCATGTCGCTCGCCTTTCGCATGGGGGATGGGGCCACCGGCCGACTACCCTTCGTCCGCCCGACGATGCGCGCCTTTTCGCCCCCTCTCACCGGGACGGTGCGCTCCCGCCGGGGCGGCGTACCGGCGGGAGGGTCACCAGCTCTGGTGCAGCGGCTTGCCCTCGCTGTAGCCGGACGAGCTCTGCACACCGACCACCGCGCGCTCGTGGAACTCCTCCAGGGTGGAGGCGCCCGCGTACGTGCACGAGGAGCGCAGGCCCGCCACGATGGCGTCGATCTGGTCCTCCACGCTGGGCATGGCCGGGTCGAGGTACATCCTGGAGGTGGAGATGCCCTCCTCGAACAGTGCCTTGCGCGCCCGGTCGAAGGGCGAGTCCTCGGCCGTGCGCAGCCGCACCGCGCGGGCCGAGGCCATGCCGAAGTTCTCCTTGTACCTGCGCCCGTCCGCGGCGGTACGGGTGTCGCCCGGCGACTCGTAGGTGCCTGCGAACCACGAACCGATCATCACGTTGGCCGCGCCGGCGGCCAGGGCCAGTGCCACGTCGCGGGGGTGGCGGACGCCACCGTCGGCCCAGACGTGGCGGCCCAGCCTGCGCGCCTCGGTGGAGCACTCCAGCACGGCGGAGAACTGCGGGCGGCCCACCCCGGTCATCATCCGGGTGGTGCACATCGCCCCCGGACCGACGCCCACCTTCACGATGTCGGCCCCGGCCTCGACCAGGTCGCGTACGCCCGCGGCGGTGACGACGTTGCCGGCCGCTACGGGCACGCCCGGGTCCAGCGCGCGGACCGCCCGCAGAGCGCCGATCATCTTCTCCTGGTGACCGTGCGCGGTGTCCACCACCAGGCAGTCCACCCCGGCCTCGAGGATCTCCTTGGCCTTGGCGGCCACGTCCCCGTTGACGCCGACGGCCGCGGCGACGCGGAGCCGGTCCGAGGCGTCGACCGCGGGCCGGTACAGGGTGGCGCGCAGCGCGCCGGTCCTGGTCAGGATGCCGACCAGGCGGCCGTCGCCGTCCACCACCGGGGCCAGCCGGTGACGACCCTCGTGCAGGCGGTCGAAGGCCTGGCGCGGGTCGAGCCCGGCGGGCAGCGTGAGCAGGTGGTCGGACATCACCTGGGAGAGCTGCGTGTACATGTCCACGCCGACGCAGTCGCTCTCGGTGACCACACCGGCCGGGCGGTTGTCCCAGTCCACGATGATGATCGCGCCATGGGCACGCTTGGGCAGCAGGTTCAGGGCCTCGCCGACCGTGTCGTGCGGGGTGAGGGTCAGCGGTGTGTCGTGGACCAGGTCGCGGCGCTTGACCCAGTCGACGACGTCGGCGACCACCTCGATCGGGATGTCCTGCGGGATCACCGCGATCCCGCCTCGCCGGGCCACCGTCTCGGCCATCCGCCGCCCCGCCACCGCCGTCATGTTGGCGACCACGATGGGGATGGTGGTGCCCGTGCCGTCCCGGCTGGAGAGGTCGACGGCGAGCCGTGAACCGACGGCGGAGAGCGAGGGGACCATGAACACGTCGCTGTAGGTCAGGTCGTAGGCCGGCGTCATCCCATTGAGAAATCTCACGTTGATCCACCTTATCCCGTGAATTATCAGAAATGAGCGTTCCCCGTTTCCGCCTCTCCAAGAGGGCCGTCTCGTCGGACCGGACGGCTAAGATCCCGTTTGCGTGAATAAGTGGATGGCCATGAGGAGGCGCTGTGATCGTGGTTGACCGGCCCGAGATGCTCGTCGTAGGCCATGCCGTACGGACGTCGAACGCCGACGAGATGGAGCCGGGCAGGGGCAGGCTCACCGTCCTTTGGGCACGGGCGGGGTCCCCGGGGGCGTTCGCCCACGTGCCGGGCCGGGTGGACGAGAACATCTACGCGGTGCTCACCGACTACGAGAGCGACCACCACGGCGCCTACACCCAGATCGTGGGGGTCGCCGTGCGCAGCGCCGCCGCGCTGCCCGAGGGCATGGTGGCCGTCCGGGTGCCCGGCGTGCCGTCGCTGAAGCTGGAGGCCCGGGGGCCGATGCCGGCCGCGCTGCTGGAGTCCTGGCAGCAGCTGTGGAAGCACACCGAGTCGGGCGGCACCCCGCCGCGGGCCTTCACCACCGACGTGGAGATCCACCACCCCGGGGGTGCCGACATCTACGCGGCGGTGCTGTCCCCGATCCGCTGAGTCCCGATCCACTGGGTCCCCGTCCGCCGAGTCCGACGCGCCGGGGCCCGACGCGCCGAGCTCCGCGCGCCGGGTCCTGATCCGCCGGGCTCCGATGCGCCGTGCGCCGGGTCCCCCCGCCCGGCGCTCGTCCGCGCCCACCCGCGCCCGTCCGCCCGCCGTCCGACTCAGGCGTCGTCGTCGGGCGGCGGGTCGGGCAGCCGCCAGCCGGAGACGATCAGCGGCATCACGAAGTGGGTCATGAACAGCGCGATCACCAGTAGGACGAGCGCCCCGCCCGGCACGAAGAACTCGCGCTTCTGGGGTATGCCCACCGCGAGGACCACGACGAGGAGGACGATCAGGACGCCCGTCATGATCCGGTGGGTGAGGGCGGTGGCCCGCAGGCGCTCACCGACCTGGCGCTCGTCCAGGTCGCCTTCGGACAGCTCCACGACGCCGCGGGTGGCGACGTTGAGCAGGCTGACGGCCGGCAGGTAGACGATCAGCGAGATCGTCAGCAGCACGATGTTGACCAGGACGGGGCCGTCGCCGGGACCGCTGATCCAGGCCACGGCCGCGTCCACCCAGAACAGCGAGACGCCGAAGGCCGCCGCGACGGCGAGCAGCCGCCTGCGACGCCGGGTGGCGTACCAGCCGGGCAGGTAGTCGCGCTGCAGGGCTTCGACGCGGGCCCGACGCCAGTTCTCTTTCCAACCGTTCACGATCTCATCTGCCTAACCACTGCCCAGCCGCGGGAACGGCCTGAGGGAGAACACGACTTCCAACGGGACTTCGAAATGCTCGGCGATGCGCAGGGCCAGGAACAGGCTCGGGCTGTACTCGCCGCGCTCAAGGTAACCGATCGTCTGGTAGTGGACCCCCAGCGCGGCGGCCAGCTCCTTGCGTGAGATGCCACGCTCGGCTCTCAGCACCGAGATCCGGTTGTACACGTCTTCGGCGGACATCCCAGCAGTCTCCCAGCACTCAGGAGGCCTGTGCGGCGAGCCTGCGCTCGGCGAGGCGCGAGCCGGACTCGCGACGGGTGACCCGGCGGATCAGCAGCGGCGCCAGCAGCGTCCCGGCCACCGCCCAGACCGCCAGCACCGCTCCCACCATGGGCAGGCGCCAGCTCCGGCCGATCTCGGCGGTGAGCATGGTGTCGGGCAGGAAGGCCGCCCGCAGGCCGAGCCCCTGCCAGTAGAGCGGGAAGACCTGGGAGATCCACTGCGCCACCTCGGGCAGGAAGGTCATCGGGAGCATCACCCCGGAGGTGACCATCAGCACCATCATCGGCAGCGCCAGGACCCCCGCGGCGGTCTTGGGGCCGGGCAGCATGCAGCCGATGGCCGCGCCCAGCGGCACCACGGCGGCCGTGCCCAGCAGCAGCACCCAGGCCAGGGTCGCCCAGTCGCGGGGCGGTGCGACCCCGCCCAGGGCCACGCCGATGGCCAGGATCAGCACGCTCTGCACGACGATCTGGCCCAGGACGGTCACGCTCCGTCCCACCACGTAGGCGCCGACGCCGCCGGGGACGGTCCGCAGCCGCAGCAGCGTGCCCTCCTCCCGGTCGGCCGCGATGGCCATCGGCAGCGCCATCACGCCGTTGGAGAAGACGGTGAAGGCCAGGAAGCCCACCGTCATGAACGTCTTCATGGAGACCCCGGTCCCCTTGACCTCGTTGTCGCCGATCCACACGAGCAGGCCGGCGAAGATGACGACCGTGCCGAGCAGGGTGTTCAGCATCTCCCTGCGGTCCTTGAGCAGGTGCGTGTGCTCGCTCCAGCCGCGTCGCAGCCCGATGCGCAGTGCCTTGACGTTCATGCCGCCCTCCCGATCAGTTCCAGGTAGCTCTCCTCCAGCGACGGGCGCCGGATCTCCAGGCCGGGCACCGGCCCCTCGAACCTCTGATGCAGCTCCCAGGCCGCCCGCGACGGGTCCTCGGTGCGCAGGACCCTCTCCCGGCCGTCCTCGACCCACCGGATGTGCGAACCGGTCTGCACGTGCCTCGCCAGCTCGGACGGGGTGCCGCAGACGGCGATCTCGCCGCCCACCAGGATCGCGGTACGGTGCGCCAGCTTCTCGGCCTCGGCCAGGTCGTGGGTGGTCAGCAGCACCGTGATGCCGTCGTCGGCCGCGAGCCGCTCGATGAGCAGGTGGAACTCGCGCCGGGCCTCGGGGTCGAACCCCGTCGTGGGCTCGTCCAGGAAGAGCAGTTCGGGACGGCCGACGATGCCCAGGGCCACGTCCAGCCGGCGGCGCTGCCCGCCGGACAGGCGGCTGACCCGCTGGTCGGCCTGGGCGGTGAGGCCCAGGTCGGCCAGCAGCCGGTCCGGGTCGTGCGGGTCGTCGTAGAAGGAGCCGATGTGGCCCAGGAGCTCGCGGACGCCCCACCGGCCGTGGTCGCGCCAGCTCTGCAGGACGATGCCCAGCTTGGCCCGCCACGCCTCGGTGGCCTGCTCCGGGTCGCTCCCGAGCACGCTCACCTCGCCGGCCGAGCGGTTCCTGAAGCCTTCCAGGATCTCGATGGTGGTCGTCTTCCCGGCCCCGTTGGGGCCGAGCAGGGTGAAGATCTCGCCGCGCCGGATCTGCAGGTCGACGCCTCGCAGGACCTCGGCGGAACCGTATGTCATCCGCAGCTCGCGGACGCTTACCGCAGTACTCATGCGAATGAATGTAGTACATCTACTACATATAAGCCAACAGGTACGACGAAAAGCGGTACACCTCCGGCTGGAGGTACCGCTGGTGCTACGGGAACGACGGGACGCCGGGGCTCGGAGAAGCCGAGGTCACCGGGCGGCAGGAGGGCGCCGGGAGCCTGGAAGCCCGGGGCCCGGGATCACCGGGATCACCGGGGTCTCGGAAGGGCGCCGGGGAGGGCGAACGACGGCCCATGGGTGCTCCGCCGCGTTCCCCGCACGAGAACGCGGCAGGGGACGCGGCGGAGGACGCGGCAGGGAACGCGCTGAGGGACGCGGCGAAAGGGGCGGTGAGGGAGGCGGCAAGGGATGCGGCGGAAGGGGACCGGGCGGGTCTCGGCCCTCCGGGTCCCGGCCTTCCGGGCTCCACGAAGGGCGGCGAAAAAAAGGGCGGCGGAAGAGGACCGGGCCGGACCCCGGCCCTCCGGGGCTCAGCCCTCCGGGCTCCACAGGGGCTCGGGGATCTCGAATCCCACGTCCTGCCCCCACCGGTTGCGGTAGCTCACCTCGTGCGCGGGGCGGCGGGGCGCGACGCCCCAGCGTCCGGTCGGGTAGCCGAAGGTGACCGCGCAGGCCATCGTCCAGCCCTTGCCCTCGGGAACGCCGAGCACCCGCATCGTCTCCTCGGCGTGGAAGATGCCGAGCACGCTGGTCAGCGCGCTGCCCACACCGTGGGCGCGGGCGGCCAGCTGCGCGCTCCACACCGAGGGGAAGATCGAGCCGCCGGACGGGTCGTTGCGCACGAACGCGAACAGCAGCAGCGGGTAGTGCTCGAAGTGGTCGGCCAGGTGCTTGGCCGAGTTCAGCACGCTGAGCGTCCGGGTGTCGCCCTCGGCCTCGGCCTTCTCGCGCATCGGCCGGTAGTGGCCCTCGAAGAGCTTTCCGAGCGCGTCCCGGTAGAGCGGGCCGAGCCGCTCCTTCACCCCGGGGTCGTCGACGAGCAGGAACCGCCAGCTCTGCACGTTGCCGCCGCTGGGGGCGCGGACCGCGGCGTCCAGGATGCTGCGCTGGACCTCCTCGGGGATCGGGTCCGGCTTGACCCTGCGCATCGCCCTGGTCGTGTACAGCGCCTCGAAGACGTCCATCCCCGCCGATCCCGCCGTGTCCTTCACGCGTTCCGCCTCCTTCGTCTCCAGGCTCTTCAGGGTCTCTTGCGTGTCCCGCGGGTCGTGGGCGCCCGTCACGCCAGCACCCCCGCCTCGCGCAGCCGCGCCGCGGTCTCCTCCGGCAGGCCCCAGGAGGTCAGGTCGGCCAGCCGGGTCGCGGGGGAGAGGTCCTGCTCGGCCACGCCCAGCAGGCGCGGCACCGGGACGGGCTGCCGGACGCCGCCGACCTCCACGAACGTGCCGCGGGCCTTGTTGTGCGGGTGGTCGGGGGCCTCGCCCATCTCCAGCACCGGGGAGACGCACGCGTCCGAGCCGTCGAACACCGCCTCCCACTCGGCGCGGGTCCTGGACCCGAACGCCTCGGCCAGCCGCTCGCGCAGCTCCGGCCAGTTCGACCGGTCCTCGCGGTCGGGCAGCCCGGCGGCGTCCAGCCCCATCAGGGTGATCATCTCCGTCCAGAACTGCGGCTCCAGCGAGCCGACGGCCACGTACCCGCCGTCGGAGGTCTCGTAGGTGTCGTACATCGGCGCGCCGGTGTCGAGCAGGTTGGTGCCGCGCGGTCCCCAGAAACCGCTCTGCACGCCGTGGTAGAACATCGCGAACAGCGCCGCCGCGCCGTCCACCATGGCCGCGTCGATGACCCGGCCCTCGCCGGTCCGCTCCCGCTCGATCAGCGCGAGCAGCACGCCGTACGCGAGCATGAGGCCGCCGCCGGCGAAGTCGCCGAGGATGTTGATCGGCGGCGTGGGCCGCTCGCCCGCGCGGCCCAGCATCGACAGCACGCCGGAGACGGCGATGTAGTCGATGTCGTGCCCGGCGGTGGCCGCGAGCGGGCCGTCCTGGCCCCAGCCGGTCATCCGCCCGTAGATCAGGCGCGGGTTGACCGCGTGCAGGTCGGCCGGGCCGATGCCGAGGCGCTCGGCGACCCCGGGCCGGAAGACCTCGACGACCACGTCGGCGTGCCGGGCCAGCTCCTTGAAGGCGGCCACGCCCTCGGGCGACTTCAGGTCCACGCCGACGGTCCGCTTGCCGCGGTCCATCACGTCGGCGCGCGGACGGTCCCCGGCCTTGGCGACCGTGCTCGCCCGCTCGACGCGCAGCACCTCGGCGCCGTGGTCGGCCAGCATCATCCCGGCGAACGGCCCGGGGGCCAGTCCCGCCAGTTCGAGCACGCGGACTCCGGCCAGCGGGCCCTTCCTGGTCACGCGCTCCATGTACGTTCTCCTCGGTGCGATGTCGACTCCGGTCCGGCGCGGGCCGCACGGGCGGACGCCCGGTGAGGGACCCGGCGGCCCGTTCCGCCACCGTGGCGGCCCGTTCCGCCCAAGTAGAACAACATTCGGCTTTCCGTGGCAAGACACATCGCCAGGAGCCGCGTGGCGCCCGCGCGCGTATGGGAAACTTGCGCCCTCTCCGAACGGGACCTAGGGGTTTTGCGATGACGTATCCGCACAGTGAACGGGTGGTCGCTGGGCGCTATCGATTGCTGCGGGAGCTCGGCAGGGGCGGGATGGGGGTCGTGTGGGAAGGCCACGACACCCTCCTCAACCGCGCGGTGGCCGTCAAGGAGGTCCTGCTGCCGCCCCATCTCTCCCCGGCGGAGCACCGGCTCCAGCTGGCCCGCACCTCTCGCGAGGCCAGGACCGCGGCCCGGCTCAATCACCGCGGCATCGTGGCGATCTACGACGTGGCCGAGCAGGACGGCCGTCCCTGGATCATCATGGAGCTGGTCCGGGCCCGCGGCCTCGACGAGGTCGGACGGCTTCCGGTGCACGTGGTCGCCGACATCGGCCGCCAGGTGCTCTCCGCCCTGCGCGCGGCCCACGGGGCCGGGATCCTGCACCGCGACGTCAAGCCCAGCAACATCCTGCTGGAGGCCGACGGCCGCGCCGTCCTGTCCGACTTCGGCATCGCGACCATCGAGGGCGACACCTCGCTGACCCAGACCGGCATGGTGACGGGCTCGCCGAGCTTCCTGCCGCCCGAACGCGCCACCGGCGCCGACGCGGGCCCCTGGTCGGACCTGTGGGCGCTCGGCGCCACCCTGTACGCGGCCCTGGTCGGCCAGGCCCCCTTCGAGCGCCGCGACGCCATCGCCACGCTCGGCGCGCTCATCAGCGAGGAACCCGACCTCGGCCGGGTGCCGCCGGAGATGCGCGCGGTGCTCGCCGGCATGCTCCAGCGCGACCCCGCGCACCGGCTGAGCGCCCAGCAGGCCGACGCGCTGCTGGCGGAGGTCCTCAGCGACCCGTCGGCCGCGATCCGCAGGACCGGCGAGACCGCGATCCGGCCGGGCGGGCAGACCTCCTCGCGCCGGAGCGGGGAGAGCACGGTCCACCGCGCCACCGGGACGTCCCGCCGGGCCGGGGCTCGCGACGGGGGCGACACCGCGAGCCTGCCCGGGGCCGCGGGACGGCGCCGCCGGCAGCGCGGCGGGCGGGTCCCGCTGATCGTGGCGTCCGTGCTGGTGCTGGCGGCGGGCGGCGCGGTGGCGGCCGTCGCGATGTCCCAGCCCGACCAGCGCAGCGTGGCGCGCTCCGGGCCCGCCGTCACGACGGCGGAGCCCGAGCCGACGAGGACCGCCTCGCCCACCCCGACGCCCACGTCCACCCCCACCCCGACCCCCACGCCGACCGCGACCAGGACGGCCGCGCCGGCCCAGGCGCTGCGGACGTGGCGGGCCCGGCCCCCGGAGAACTGGTCCATCACCTACCCGGCCGGCTGGAGGGGCGACTGGGCCGGCGAGACGGGCTACACCCAGTGGCTGCGCCGCGACGGGCGCGCCCATTTGGCGGTGGAGCCGCTGGAGCAGTCCTTCGACGGCCTGGAGGGGCTCCAGCAGGTCGTCAGGGAGAGCGCCTCCCAGCAGAGCGAGATCCACACCGAGGACGTGCGCAGGGTCCCCCTGGCCTACGGGGCCGGGCTGGAGTGGGAGTTCACCTGGACCGCCAAGGACAACGGCGGGATCCCCTGGGCGGTCCCCGGCGTGACCTACCACGAGCTGCGGCGGTTCATCGAGGTCGGCGACACGGCCGTGGTGCTGGCCTGGACCGTCCACGACGAGGAGTGGGATGCTCAACGCCCCCTGATGAACCGGGTGTTCGCCGGTTTCCACCCCCGCGGAGGCGAGTGACATGACCTGGAAGGTGCTCGCGCTGCCGCCCCTCCCCGAGGCGGCGGTGCGCAACCTGCTCGGATCGCTGGGCGACCGGATCGAGGTGTCGGTCCCGGCCGCCCGCGACCGGGAATCGCTGCTGGCGGCCCTGCGCCCCGCCGAGATCGTGGTCGGCGACTGGAGCGGCGGGCTCACCCTGGACGCCGAGGCCGTCCGGGCCGCGCCGGACCTGGCGTTCGTGCAGCAGCCCTCCGTCGGCGTGGACGGCCACGACCTCGCCGCGCTCGCCGCGGCCGGCGTGCCGCTGGCCAACACCGCCGGGGTGAGCGCGATCGGCGTGGCCGAGTGGTGCTTCGCCGCCGCGCTCGCGCTGTCGCGGAGGCTGCCGGAGGCCGACGCCGCGGTCCGCGCCGGCCGCTGGCCGCAGCTGGACCTCGGGCCCGCCGAGCTGTACGGCTCGGCCGTCGGCATCGTCGGCTTCGGCCCGATCGGCGAGGCGGCCGCGCGGATGTTCGCCGCCCACGGCTGCGAGGTCTCCTACTGGACCCGTACGCCGCGCGAGGTGCCCTACACCTACCGGGAGATCGGCGAGCTGGTGGCCGGCTCCCGGGTGCTCGTCGTGGTCGTCCCGCTCACCGAGGAGACCCGGGGGATGATCGACCCGTCGGCGATGCCCGCGGGCTCGCTGCTGGTCAACGCGGCGCGCGGGCAGGTGGTGAACTCGGCGGCGCTGCTGTCGGCCCTGGAGTCGGGACATCTGGGCGGCGCCGCGCTCGACGTGTTCGACACCGAGCCGCTGCCGCCCGGCGACCCGCTGCGCAGCAGCCCCCGGGTGCTGCTCTCCCCGCACGTGGCCGGGGTCACCCCGCAGTCCACCGGCCGCCTGATCCGGTGCGTGCTGGACAACCTGGAGGCGGCGATCGACGGCAGACCGGTGAGCAACGTGGTGAACGGGGTCGATCCGGTGGTCGGCCGCAGGTCCCGTTCGGCACTCTCGTAGAGTTTTCTCGCGTTTAACGCGCCCCGCCTGGCTCCGGAGAGATCCGAGATATAACGTGCCTAGGGGCGATCTTTCCAACGACGGGCAGTGGGGGTGATCACCGTGCGACGGATGACGGCGATGTCGGCGCACCGGCAAGCGGTGGAGCAGATCAGGGAGTCCTACGCCGCCCTTCCGGACGACGCGGTGCCGCGCCTGGCCAAGGCCACCACGAACCTGTTCCGCTTCAGGGACGGCGCCCGGGCGGCGAAGCTGTCGGCCAGGGATCTGGACCAGGTCATCGAGGTCGATCCCGGGACGATGACCGCCGAGGTCCAGGGGATGACCACCTACGAGGACCTGGTGGACGCCACGCTCGCCCACGGGCTCATGCCGTACGTGGTGCCGCAGCTGAAGACGATCACGCTGGGCGGGGCGGTGACCGGGCTCGGCATCGAGTCCACCAGCTTCAGGGACGGGCTGCCGCACGAGTCCGTGGAGGAGATGGAGATCCTCACCGGCGACGGCCGGATCGTGGTGGCCCGCGACGACAACGAGCACCGCGACCTGTTCCGGGCCTTCCCCAACTCCTACGGCACGCTCGGCTACGCGCTCCGCATCCGGATCAGGCTCAAGCCCGTCCAGCCCTACGTCAGGCTGACCCACATCCCGTTCGGCGACGCCGACAAGTGCATGCTCGCGATGCGCGACATCTGCGAGAGCGGCGAGTACGAGGGCGAGCGCGTCGACTTCGTGGACGGCACGTTCTTCGGCCCCGGCGAGCTGTACGTGACCGTGGGGCGCTTCGCCGAGCGGGCCCCCTACCTGTCCGACTACACCGGGATGCGCATCTACTACCGGTCGATCCAGACCAGGACCCGCGACTGGCTGACCGTCCGCGACTATCTGTGGCGCTGGGACACCGATTGGTTCTGGTGCTCGCGCGCCTTCGGCGTGCAGAACGCGCTGGTGCGCTCCCTGATGCCGCGCAAGTGGATGCGCTCGGACGTCTACCGCAGGCTCGTCGGCCTCGACCGCAAGTACGGCGTGGTCGCCCGGGTGGACCGCTGGCGCGGCCTGCCCCTGCAGGAGTCGGTCATCCAGGACATCGAGGTGCCCGTCGAGCGCGGCGCCGAGTTCCTGGAGTTCTTCCACGACAAGGTCGGCATGACGCCGGTGTGGATGTGCCCGCTGCGCTCCACCGGCGAGTGGCCGCTCTACCCGCTGGAGACCGGGCGGCTGTACGTCAATTTCGGCTTCTGGGGAACGGTCCCGCTGCCCCGGGGGCAGTTCGACGGCTACCACAACCGTCTCATCGAGAACCGGGTCCACGAGCTGGAGGGGCATAAATCGCTGTACTCCACCTCGTTCTATCCAGAAGATGAGTTCTGGCGGTTTTATAACGGAACCGCCTACTGGCCGGTCAAGCGGGCATACGACGGGGGTGGCCGGTTGCTCGATCTCTACGACAAGTGTGTTCGGGGGCGTTAGGAGAGGTTGATTCTGTGTTGCTCGCAGAGATCTTCGAAAAGGTCATGGGCCCGGAGGCGGACGTACGCTTCATCGCCTACGACGGAAGCAAGGCCGGGCCCGACGGGGCCGACATCACCGTCGAGGTGAAGACCCCGGCGGCCGTCGCCTACCTGGCGCAGGCGCCCGGCGAACTGGGCCTGGCCAGGGCCTACGTCTCCGGTCACCTCGACGTCCACGGCGACATGTACACGCTGCTGTCGCGGATGTGGGCGCTCACCGTCAACGACCTCCCGGCCAGGGAGAAACTCGCCGCCATCCGGGCCCTGGGCGTGCGCCCGCTGCTCACGCGGATGCCGCCTCCCCCGCAGGAGGTGCGCAGCAGCATGCTGGCGCGGATGGGCAGCAGGCACGCCAAGCGCCGCGACGCCGAGGCGATCCACCACCACTACGACGTCTCCAACAGGTTCTACTCGTGGGTGCTCGGCCCGTCCATGGCCTACACCTGCGCGGTCTTCCCCGAGCAGGACGCCACGCTGGAGGAGGCGCAGTTCACCAAGTTCGAGCTCGTCGCCCGCAAGCTCGCGCTCAAGCCCGGCATGAGGCTGCTGGACGTCGGCTGCGGCTGGGGCGGCATGGTCATCCACGCCGCCCGCGAGTACGGGGTGAAGGCGCTGGGCGTGACCCTGTCGCGCCAGCAGGCCGAGTGGGCCCAGAAGGCCATCGCCGAGGCCGGGCTCGGCGAGCTGGCCGAGGTCCGTCACATGGACTACCGCGACGTGACCGAGACGGGCTTCGACGCGGTCAGCTCGATCGGCCTGACCGAGCACATCGGCAAGGACCAGCTGCCCTTCTACTTCCGCTTCCTGTACGACAGGCTCGTCCCCGGCGGGCGGCTGCTCAACCACTGCATCACCCGGCCGACGGGCACGGAGAGGACCTTCAACGCGAGCGGCTTCATCAACCGCTACGTCTTCCCCGACGGGGAGCTGGAGTCGGTCGGCTACCTGGCCCGCCAGATCGAGGACACCGGCTTCGAGATCCGTCACGAGGAGAACCTGCGCGAGCACTACGCGCAGACCCTGCGGTACTGGTGCGCCAACCTCGACGAGCACTGGGACGAGGCGGTCAGGGAGGTCGGCGAGGCCACGGCGCGGGTCTGGCGGCTCTACATGGCGGCCTGCGTGGTCGGTTTCGAGCGCAACAAGGTCCAGCTCCACCAGGTCCTCGCGGTGAAGCTGGACGCCCAGGGCGCGGCGCACGTCCCGCTCCGCCCTTCGCGCGACTGGCCCTGAGACGCGCCCGACCCTGAGACGCGCCCGGTCCTGACGCGCGACCGGTCCTGAGACGGGACCGGCCCTGACGCGCGACCGGCCCTGGGACGGGACCGGTCCTGACGCGCCGCACGCACGAGGGGCGTTCCCGGGAGGTCCCTCCCCGGGAACGCCCCTCGCGAGAGCACCGCCCGCGCGCCCGGAACACCGCGCCGCCGGGCGGGCGTCGCGGCCCTCGGGGTCAGCGCAGCTCGCGCTTGAGGATCTTGCCCGTCGCGGTCATCGGCAGCGCGTCCCGGAACTCGACGATCCGCGGGTACTTGTACGCCGCCATGTTCTCCCTCGCCCAGGCGATCAGCTCCTCCTCGGTGACCGTCGCGCCGGGGGTGCGGATGACGTACGCCTTGACCTCCTCGCCGTGCGAGTCGTGGGAGACGCCGACCACCGCCGCGAGCGAGACCTCCGGGTGGGTGATCAGCACCTCCTCGAGCTCGCGCGGGTAGACGTTGAAGCCACCGCGGATGATCATGTCCTTGGCGCGGTCGATGATGGAGTAGTAGCCGTCGGCGTCGCGGGTGGCGATGTCGCCGGTGCGGAACCAGCCGTCCCTCATGACCTCGGCGGTCGCCTCGGGCCGGTTGTAGTAGCCCTTCATGATGTTGTGGCCGCGGATCGCGATCTCACCGGGGCCCTCGCCCTCGATCGTCTTCCAGTCGGCGTCGATCAGCCTCATCTCCACGCCCCAGATCGGCGTGCCGACCGTACCGGGCTTGCTGGGCCTGCCCACCTGGTTGAAGCTGGCCACCGGGGAGGTCTCCGACAGGCCGTACCCCTCGTAGATGCCGACCCCGAAGGTCTTCTCGAAGTCCCGCAGCACCTCGACCGGGGAGGACGAGCCGCCGGCCACCGCGACCCTGAGCGAGGTGGGCACCTCGTCGCCGTCCGCGTGGATCTTCGTCAGCATGGCCCAGTACATGGTCGGCACGCCCGCGAACAGCGTGACCTTCTCGGTGCGCATCAGCTCCAGGGCCGGACCCGGCTCGAAGCGCGGCATCAGCACGATGGTGCCCCTGCGGCGGAATCCGGCGTTCATGACGACGGTCTGCCCGAAGGAGTGGAAGAGCGGCAGCACCGCGAGGTAGACGTCGCCGTCCTCGGTGCGGGGGAACATCTCGTCCGAGACGATGGCGTTGAGGAGCATGTTCTGGTGGCTCAGCTCGGCGCCCTTGGGCTGGCCGGTGGTGCCGCTGGTGTAGAGGATCACCGCGGTGTCGTCGGGCGCGGTCGCCACGGTCTCGAACTCGCCCGGCACGCCGTCCAGCGCCGCCCAGATCGTCTCCCCGTGCTCGGACTCGGTGGCGAAGGCGGTGGCGGGCAGCACGAAGAAGTGCTCGGCCGAGGACGCCTCGAAGCCCGCCCGCCCGCGCTCGCCCAGCGGCAGCTCGGGGGTCCCCTCGAAGCAGAACAGCGCCTTGGCCTGGGAGTCCTCCAGGTGGTAGGCGATCTCCCTGGTCTGCAGCAGCACGTTGAGCGGCACGACCGTGGCGCCGGTCTTGAGGATGCCGTAGTAGACGAACGGGAAGTACGGCAGGTTGGGGCAGGCCAGCGCGACCTTGTCGCCGCGTCCGATGCCCCGGGAGACCAGCAGGTTGGCAACCTGGTTCGCGACCGTGTTGACCAGGGAGTACGGCAGCCTCAGGTCGCCGAAGACCAGTGCGGTGCGGTCCGGGGTCTCCCGGGCGCTGTCCTCCAGCGCGATCGACAGGTTGAGCATCGTGCGTCCTCCTCCGGCGGGCTCTGACCCGCTCATCCTCGCAGCCCGAGATACTGACCGGTAGGTAATCACGGTCACAAATTGACGGGCAAACCGGGAGGGAGTAAGCAGGTAAGAGCCCGCTTACGGGGAGGCGAGCTGACCGTCTGGCGAGGAGGGGTCAGTGAGCGTGAACGACGGCGCCGGGCACGGCGGCAGGCACGGCGGCAGGCACGGCGGCAGGCACGGCGGCGGGGGCGGCGGGGAGTACGACTACGTCGTCGTGGGGGCGGGATCGGCCGGGTGCGTGCTGGCCGCGCGCCTGTCCGAGGATCCGGGCACGACGGTCGCCCTGGTCGAGGCGGGCGGGTCCGACCGGATGCTCGCGGTGCGGATGCCCGCCGGGTTCGCCCGGCTGTTCAAGACCGAGCACGACTGGAACTTCACCACGACCCGGCAGGACGGGCTGTCCGGCCGGGAGCTGTACTGGCCGCGCGGCCGGATGCTCGGCGGCTCCTCCTCGATGAACGCCCAGATGTGGGTCCGCGGGCACCGCGCCGACTACGACGGCTGGGGCGTGCCCGGCTGGTCCTACGAGGAGGTCCTGCCGTACTTCCGCAGGGCCGAGCGACGCTCGGGCTCCAACCACGGCGGCGTGTACGGCACCGGCGGCCCGGTCCACGTCTCGGAGCTGCGCTCCCCGAACCCCGCCACCGCGCTCTTCCTGCGGGCCTGCGAGGAGCTGGGCATCGCCCGCCTGGACGAGCTCAACGGTCCCTCCAACGAGGGGTGCTCGCCGACGCCGGTCACCCAGCACCGGGGCCGCCGGTGCAGCTCGGCCGACGCCTACCTCGCTCCCGCGAGAGGGCGGCCCAACCTCACCGTGCTGACCTCCTCGCACGTGCGCCGGATCCTCATCGAGGACGGCCGCGCCGTCGGGGTGGAGTACACGGGCGGTCCGGGACGCCGTGGCGGACGCCGCGGGCGCGGTGCGCGTGACGGCTCCGGTGCAGCCGGTGGTACCGGTGCCACCGGGGGCGGCGGTGCGGACGGCGGTGCCGTCGCGGTGCTGCGGGCGCGCCGGGAGGTGCTGCTCTCGGCCGGGGCGATCGGCTCCCCGCACCTGCTCATGCTCTCCGGCGTCGGCCCCGCCGACGAGCTGCGGGCCGCGGGCGTCGAGCCGGTCCACGAGCTTCCCGAGGTCGGCGCCGGCCTTCAGGACCACCTCGCCTCGGGCGTCTTCCTGCACTGCCCCCGGCCGATCACGCTGGCCGGTGCCGAGTCGGCCGGCAACCTGCTCCGCTTCCTGGCCACCGGTCGCGGCATGCTCACCTCCAACGTCGGCGAGGCCGTGGCGTTCATCCGTACCTCGCCCGAGGAGCCCGCCCCCGACATCGAGCTGATCTTCGCTCCGGGGCCGTTCATCGACCACGGCCTCACCCCGCCGCCCGGCCACGGCCTGACCATCGCCTCGATCCTGCTCCGGCCCGAGAGCCGCGGCCGTGTCCGGCTGGACGGCCGCGACGTCGTGATCGACCCCCGCTACCTCACGGCCGAGGCGGACGTACGGCGGCTGGTGGCCGGGCTGGTCAAGGCCCGGGAGCTGTTCGCCACCGAGGCGCTCCGGCCGCTGGCCGGGCCGCCGATGGCCCCCTACTGGGGTGCGCGGACCGAGGAGGAGCTGACCCGCTGGGTCCGCGAGCGCAGCGAGACCCTCTACCACCCGGTCGGCACCTGCCGGATGGGCGAGGACCCCGGCTCGGTGGTGGACCCCGCCCTGCGGGTCCGGGGGATCGCGGGCCTGAGGGTGGTGGACGCGTCGGTCATGCCCGTCATCAACCGGGGACACACCCACGCGCCCACCGTCATGATCGCCGAGAGGGCGGCCGACCTCGTCGCCGCCCCGGCCGGCCGCGTACCCCGGCCGTAGACCGTGACGCCGCCGTCCGGACCGGCGCGGAGACGGCCACCGTCACCGGTGGCCGTCGCGAACCGCGGAACTCACGGGGCCCACGGGTCTCGCAGGTCTCACGGGGCTCGCGGAGCTCACGGGGCTCGCGGGGCTCGCGGAGCTCGCGGGACCGGGGCTCACCGCCCGCTGGGCTGGCTGAAGCGCAGCATGTTGCCCGAAGGGTCGCGGAAGGCGCAGTCGCGAACGCCGTACGGCTGGTCGATCGGCTCCTGCAGCACCTCGCCGCCCGCTGCGCTGATGCGCTCGAAGGTGGCGTCGCAGTCGTCGGTGTGGAAGATGACACCGCGCAGCTGACCCTTGGCCAGCAGCTCCGCCATGGCCGCCTTGTCGGCGGCCGAGGCGTTGGGGTTGGCGATGGGCGGTTCGAGGACGATGTCCACGTCGGGCTGCGACGGCGCGCCCACGGTCACCCAGCGCATCCCCTCGAACCCGACGTCGTTGCGCACCTCCAGGCCGAGAACGTCACGGTAGAAGGGGAGCGCCTTGTCGTGGTCGTCGACGGCGATGAAGCACTGCGAGAGTTTGATTGCCATGTTCCTCACGCTACGGGCGCGGGACGGGTTTGGCTTCTCCGTTCCTGACCGGTCGCGTGTGGATCTTGGCGACGCAGGCCGGGATGGCCGCCCCCTCGTCGTGGCGGCGGGCCCGGTACGCGCTCGGGCTCTCACCGACCAGCTCGGTGAACCGCGAGCTGAACGACCCCAGCGAGGTACAGCCGACCGCGAAGCACACGTCCGTCACCGTCAGGTCCCCCCGCCGCAGCAGCGCCTTGGCCCGCTCGATCCGGCGCGTCATCAGGTAGCTGTACGGCGTCTCCCCGAAGGCGGCGCGGAAACTGCGTGAGAAATGGCCCGGGGACATCAGGGCGGCACGCGCCAGCGCGGGCACGTCGAGCGGCTTCGCGTAGTCGCGATCCACCAGGTCACGGGCCCGGCGCAGCCGGACGAGGTCTTCCAACGTCACGTCACCACCATCCCACAGCCCCGGTGCCGGGTTCGTCCGGCAGGCGGTGACGTGACCCGGAGGGTCCGCCCTTGACGTGAGCGGGCACCTGCCGGAATCTGGGGCGATGACCGTGAACGCGGCGGACCTCGACCTGTCGGAGATCGCGTTCTGGGCGCTGCCCCAGCGGGAGCGCGTCGAGGTCTTCCGGCGGCTCCGCGCGCTCGACCGCCCGATCTTCACCCGGGAGAACACGATCCCCTTCGTCGGGCACGGACCCGGCTACTACGCGCTGGTGCGGCACGCCGACGTCTCGGAGGCGAGCAGGAACGCCGCGGTGTTCAGCAGCGAGCCGACCGCCAACAGCATCGTCGACATGCCCCGCTGGCTGGCCGTCTACTTCGGCTCGATGATCAACATGGACGACCCCCGGCACGCCAGGCTCCGGCGCATCGTCTCCCGGGCCTTCACCCCCCGGGTGCTGGCGAAGATGGAGGAGGACCTCCAGCGGGCGGCGACCCGGATCGTGGACGAGGCGATCGCCGAGGGGCCGGGCGACTTCGTCACCCAGATCGCCGCCCGGCTGCCGGTCCAGGTCATCTGCGACATGATGGGCGTCCCGCCGGAGCTGCACCCCCGCGTGCTGCGCGCCACCAACGTCATCCTCGGCAACGCCGACGCCGAGTACACCGGGATCCAGCCCACCCTGAACCGCTGGAACGTGGCCCGGGGCCTGGTCACCCTGCTGGCCGCCGGGCGCGGGCTGAGCCGGCTGGCGATCAGGCTCGGCCGCGAGCGCCGGGGCACCTCCCGCGACGACCTGGTCGGCATGCTGGTGAACGGCGACGAGCACCTCACCCCCCAGGAACTCGGCTCGTTCTTCATCCTGCTCGTGGTCGCCGGGAGCGAGACCACCCGCAACGCCATCGCGCACGGCCTGCACCTGTTCACCCGGAACCCCGGCCAGCGCGAGCTGCTCGCCGCCGACTTCGAGGGGCACATCCCCGGCGCGGTCGAGGAGATCGTCCGCCACTCCACCCCGGTCATCCAGTTCCGCCGTACCCTCACCCGCGACCACGAGATGGGCGGGCAGCACTACCGCAGGGGCGACAAGGTCCTGCTCTTCTACAACTCCGCCAACCGCGACGAGGCCGTCTTCACCGACCCCGACGTCTTCGACGTCACCCGCCGCCCCAACCCGCACCTGGGGTTCGGCGGCCCCGGTCCCCACTACTGCCTGGGCGCGCACCTGGCCCGGCGGGAGATCACCGTGATGTTCCGGGAGCTGTTCACCCGCCTGCCCGGGATCCGCTCGACGGGCGAGCCCGACCCGCTGCTCTCCAACTTCATCAACGGCGTCAAGCACCTGCCGTACGCCACCTGACCTCGGCCCGGGCGGGCACGGCCGCTTACCAAGCGGATGCTAGGTTGCGTTGCATGGAGATCATCACCGTCACCGCCAACGGCGTCGAGTTCACCTGCCTGACGGCGGGGGAGGGGCCGCTCGCGCTCTGCCTGCACGGCTTCCCCGACACCGCCCACACCTGGCGGCACCTGCTGCCCGAGCTCGCCGGACGCGGCCACCGGGCCGTCGCGCCGTTCATGCGCGGCTACGCTCCCACCTCGATCCCCGCCGACGGCGCCTACGAGGGCGGTGCGCTGGTCGCCGACGCCTGCGCGCTGCACGAGGCGCTCGGCGGTGACGGCGACGCCGTGCTCATCGGCCACGACTGGGGCGCCTTCCCCGTCTACGGCGCCACCGCCCTCGCCCCCGGACGCTGGCGCAGGGCGGTCGCGATGGCGGTGCCCCCGATGGCGTCGATGGCCGAGTCCTTCCTCGACTACGAGCAGCTCAAGCGGTCCTTCTACATCTTCCTCTTCCAGACCTGGGCGGCCGAGGCCGCCGCGTCCCGTCCCGGCTTCATCGAGGGGCTGTGGCGCGACTGGTCACCCGGCTACGACGCGACCGAGGACGTCGCCCTGGTACGGCGCAGCCTGGGCGACCCGGCGAACCTCGCCGCCGCGATCGGCTACTACCGGGCGATGCTCGGCACCGTGCCGCCCACCGGCCGCTACGCCGCCGAGCAGGCCGCGACCGGAGGGCGGGTGCCGATCCTCTACCTGCACGGGGAACGCGACGGCTGCCTGGACGCCGGTCTGACGGCCCGGGCCGCGGACTTCCTCCCGCCCGGCTCCCGGGTGGAACACGTGTCCGGGGCGGGACACTTCCTGCACCTGGAACGGCCCCGGGCGGTCAACGACCTCGTCCTGGACTGGCTGAGCTGAGGATCCTGTGGCAGGATCCATTGAACAGAATGTGGTTCTAGTGGAGGCTGGCGTGACGGTTTCACTCGCGGACATCGACCTGTCGGACATCTCCTTCTGGGAACGTCCGATGGCCGATCGGGAGGCCGCCTTCGCGGTGCTCCGCGCCCAGCCGGGCCCGATCATGTTCGCCGAACCCGAGATCCCCTTCGCCCCGCCCGGCCCCGGCTACTACGCGCTGGTGCGGCACGCCGACATCGTCGAGGCCAGCCGCCGCGCCGACGTCTTCTCCTCGGGCCGGGGGGCGACGTCCATCCAGGACCTCGGCCCGGACTTCAGCGAGTACTTCGGCTCGATGATCAACATGGACGATCCCCGGCACGCCCGGCTCCGCCGGATCGTCTCGCGGGCGTTCACCCCGAAGATGATCAAGCAGTTCGAGGCCGACGTCGAGGCCACCGCCGCGCGGACCGTGGACGAGCTGATCGCCACCGGTCCCGGCTGCGACTTCGTGACCGAGGTGGCCGCCAAGCTCCCGCTGAAGATCATCTGCGACATGATGGGCATCGGCCCCGAGCACTACCAGGCCGTCTTCGACGCCACGAGCATCATCCTGTCGGGCGGTGACCCGGAGTTCATCGCCGACGTCAGCCGCGCCGCCGAGCTCCTCCTGGGCGCCGGCGAGCGGCTCCGCGAACTGGTCATGGCGCTGGCCGCGGAGGGCGGCGACAACCTCACCACCGCCCTGACCAGCGCCAACATCGACGGCGAGAAGCTCACGCTGCAGGAGCTCGGGTCGTTCTTCATCCTGCTGGTGGTGGCGGGCAACGAGACCACCCGCAACGCCATCTCGCACGGCCTGCACCTGTTCACCGAGAACCCCGACCAGCGGGCTCTGCTGCTGGAGGACCTCGACGGGCGCCTGCCCGGCGCAGTCGAGGAGATCGTCCGGCTCGCCTCGCCGGTGGCCTGGATGCGCCGGAGCCTCACCCGCGACCACGAGATGAACGGCCACCTCTACCGCGAGGGCGACAAGGTGGTGCTCTACTACTGGGCCGCCAACCGCGACGAGAGCGTCTTCACCGACCCCTACCGCTTCGACATCCGCCGTACCGAGGGCCCGCACGTCGGCTTCGGCGGGCCCGGCCCGCACTTCTGCCTGGGCGCGCACCTGGCCCGGCGGGAGATCACCGTGATGTTCCGGGAGCTGTTCACCCGCCTGCCCGGGATCCGCTCGGTCGGCGAGCCCGACCGGCTCCGCTCCAGCTTCATCAACGGCATCAAGCACATGGAGTGCGCCTTCTGACCCCCGGGGCCCGGCCCGCCCGAACCCGCGCGCCGGGCCCACCCGCGGGCCTTCTGGACTCGGATCCTCACGGGTGGCGGGTCACCTGGATCGTCTGGATCCCCGGGATCCCCGGGATCCCCGGGATCGCCGGGATCGCCGGGATCGCCGGGATCACTGCCCGGCGGCGCGGATCGACTTGAAGACGGTGTTGATGTCGGGGAGCAGTTCCTTCTTGCTGTCCGGCACCGACATGTAGACGATCGCGGGCAGGTCCGCGCCGGTGTTCACCGCCGCCACGACCATCGTCGTCTTCGCGTCACCCGAGGTGATCTCGTACGCCGACAGCTGCCCGCGCATGCCGTTCACCGTGAGAGTCTGCTGGGCGGTCTTGCGGGCGGTGTTGCCCTCGGGGAAGAACCGCTTGCGACCGGTGGACGCCACCGCGTTGATCACTGGTGCGAGATTGTCCGCCGAGGTGTACCTGCTCTTCAGGCGCTGCGACAGCGGGCCCGACATGATCTGCGCGAACTGCGTCTTGCCTGCGGAGTCCGTGCCCGCGGGGAGGTACTGGCGGGTCGTGAAGCCGTAGGCGGTCGGCACGCTCGGCCGCTGGTCCTGGCGCCACGGAGCGCCGAGCCTGGCCAGGGTGATGCCCGCGGGCTGGTCGGTGAGCCTGCCCTCGACCGGCGAGGCCGTGCCCGTGAAGCGCGGCAGGCGTCCGACGGCGGCGGGCTTGGCCTTCTTCGAGGCGGACGCCGAGGGCTTGGGCTCGGCGGTGGTCTCCTCGGCCGAGGAGAGCGGCCCGGCGAGAAAGGCCCAGAGCACCGCGCCGATCAGGGCGATGGCCACGGAACCGGCCAGCGCGAAGACCCAGATCGGCCTGCCCTGGCCCCCGTCGTTCTCCTCGTCCTCGATCGCCTGGTAGTTCTCGCCGAAGACGGTGTTCCACAGCTGCTGCTGGCGCTCCGGCGGAGGCGTCTTGGGACCGCTGATCTGGCCGGCGGTGACGAACGGCCTGTTCGGGTCGGAGGGGTCGCGACCGAGGTGGTGCCCGGGCTGCCCGGCCTGGCCCGGGTGCACCGGCCGGCCGGGTTGTCCCGGTTGGCCCTGCTGGTGGGGTCCGTTGCCCGGGTGGGCGGCGGGGGCCGTCTCGCCGGGGGAGGACGGGGCGGCGGCCGCGGCCGCGGCGGCCTGGGCCCACATGGCCGGGTTGTCCGGCACGCCGTAGCTGCGCCGCGCGGGCCCGGCGGCCGTACCCGGACCGGCACCGTTCTCGGACCGCGGGCGGTTCGCACCGGCGACGGGAGCGGCACCGTGCTGCGCGGCACCCTGCTGGTCGCCGCCGTGCTGCGGGGCCCCCTGCTGGGCGGTTCCCTGATGGGCCGTTCCCTGCGGGGCGGCACCGTGCGCCGGGGAGGGCGTGGCACCGGCCGGGGGATCGGTCCAGGACACCGAGAACGTGGAGGTCTGCGCATCGGCCGCGTCGGAGGCCTCCCGGGAGGAGGCGGACGGCCAGGCGTCCCCGCTCACCGGCGGGACCGGTGGCCAGGAGGCGCCCTCGACCGGAGGCGCGGGCGGCCAGGCGGTGTTGTCGGCCGGCCGGGGCCCGGCCCCGGCGGAGGCGTCACGTGAGGACGCGCCGGTCTGCCACGGCTCACCCGTGGTACCGGGCGCCTGCCGACCCGCGTCCCTGCCGGCATCCGGCGTCTGCGCCCAGCCGCCGTTCTGCGGACCGCTGTGCTGGGGAGCGCCGTGCTGGGGAGCACCGTGCGGGCCGGCCTGCTGCGGGCCGGTGCCGTACTGGGCGCCGGGGCCGCGGGACGGGCCGTCGTGCCGCGGGCCGAGGGCGTTCGCCCAGCCCTCGCCGTGGGGGGCGGTGGCCTGCGCCCAGGCGTTGTCACCCGGAGAGCCCGGAGAGGAAGGGCCGGGGAAGGTCTGGCCCCGTGGGTCGGTGTGGGAGGCGGGTGGCCATGCGGTGCCCGGCGAGGACGGATGACGGTCCTCGCCGCTCGTCCGCGGCCCGGCTCCGGGGAGCCCCACCCCGAGCGGGTCCGATGCCTGGGGGGCGGATCCGAGCGGGTCCGGTGTCCAGGAGCCCGATCCCTGCGACGGGTCACGGTGGGAGGGGCCGCTCTGGGAGGGGCCGTCGTAGGGACCGCCGTGGGACGGGCCGCTGTCGTAGGGGGCCGGCTGCGGCCGGCCGTTGCCCGGGGAGGTCTGGTGCGACTGCGGGCCGTCGTGACCCCGGCCGCCGTACGGACCCGCCGCGTCCTGCGGACGGCCGCCCGGGGAATCGGGGGTCCCCCAGCCGCCCTGAGCGTCGGGGGCCTGTGCCCGGCCGTCCCACGGGCCGGACGCCTGTTCCCGGTCGTCGTGCCGCGGACCGGAGGTGTTCGCCCAGCCGTCGCCGTGGGGAGTGGTGGCCTGCGCCCAGGCGTTGCCGCCCTGGGAGGCCGGAGAGGCCGGAGTGCCGGCGGCGGAGTGACCGGGGTAGGTCTGGCCCCGCGGGTCGGTCGCGCCGTAGGCGGGGATGCCGTCCTGCGTGGGCGCGGAGGGCGGCCACGCGGTGCCCGGCGAGGACGGGTGACGGTCCTGGCCCTCCGGCCGCGTCCCCGGGGTCGGGGAGCCCAGCCCGAGCGGGTCCGGTGTCCAGGAGCCCGATCCCTGTGACGGGTCACCGTGGGAGGGGCCGCCGTGGGACGGGCCGTTGCCCGGGGAGGTCTGGTGCGGCTGCGGGCCGGAGTCGTGGCCCCGGCCGTGCGTTCCCGCCGCGTCCTGCGGACGGCCGCCCGGGGAATCGGGGGTCCCCCAGCCGCCCTGAGCGTCGGGGGCCTGTGCCCGGCGGTCGCTCTGCGGGCTGAAGGCGTCCGCCCAGCTGTCGCGGGGCGAGCCGGCCGCCCGCCGCCCCTCGTCCTGCGCGGCGGACCCCGTCCATCCACCGTCCTGCGGGCCCGGCCGGCCGCCGGGTACGTCCGGGGCACCGCCCCCGGGAGAGGTCTGCCATGAGCCGTCGCCGCCCCGCGGGCCGTCCTGCGGGCGAGGCAGCCTGGGCCCGGTGCCGAGGGAGTCCTGCGCCCACGAGGGCGCAGGCTCGGCGGCTTCCGGCCATGCCGGAGGCAGGTGGGACTGGCTGGACTGCTCCGAGGCCATGCTTTCCTTACCTCCCGCGCGGGTGCCCGAATTAGGCGTATTGGGCATGGTCTCACGTGAGACGGGGGGGCTCGCAGGGAAACCGGAGAACGCCCCCCTGAACTGGAGCCCGGTGGGATCGGTCGGCGGATCCTGCATGGGCAGGCCGACCTCCAACGGGTCCGGGCCCCCCGGCTCTACTGAATATGCCACGGTTGAAAGAGTAAACGCGAGAGACATACGAGGTCACAACCGGCGCATGGCCGTCGGGTTCCGTACGGCCCGTCATAGGGCGGAAACCCCTATTCTGCCGGTGAACATGGATCGCCGTCCGCCGTTCGCCGTGATCGGGCCCGCTTTGTACGGGCCACGAATATCCCTTGCGGGCTGCGATAGTCTTGCCTTATGCGTGCCGCGACCCTGCTTATCGGGCCGCATCGGCTCTCCCGTCTCTGAGCGCCCTGCCGATGCGGCTGCCCTCCGCGTGAGCGGAGGGTTTTTGTATTGGGCCGGACGGGTCAGGCCATCCACGCGGACACACCCCAAGGGAAGATTGACGTGAACGAGCGAGCCGACATGCAGAGCGACGACCAGCACTATGACCCGCAGGCGTTGCAGGTCAAGTGGCAGCGGCGGTGGGAGGAGCTGGACCCCTTCCGGGCCTCCGACGACCCCGCCGACCCGCGTGAGCGCCGCTACATGCTCGACATGTTCTCCTACCCCTCGGGCGACCTGCACATGGGGCACGCCGAGGTGTTCGCCATCGGTGACGTCATCTCCCGCTACTGGTTCCAGCGTGGTTACAACGTGCTGCACCCCGTCGGGTGGGACTCCTTCGGGCTGCCCGCCGAGAACGCCGCGATCAAGAACAACGCGCACCCGGCGGAGTGGACCTACGCCAACATCGAGACCCAGGCCGGCTCCTACAGGCGCTACGCGATCTCCTTCGACTGGTCGCGCCGCCTGCACACCAGCGACGAGACGTACTACAAATGGACGCAGTGGCTGTTCACCCGCTTCTTCGAGCGCGGCCTGGCCTACCGCAAGGGCGGCCTGGTCAACTGGTGCCCCAACGACCAGACCGTGCTGGCCAACGAGCAGGTCAAGGACGGCAGGTGCGAGCGCTGCGGGGCCGAGGTCATCCGCCGCGAGCTGACCCAGTGGTATTTCAAGATCACTGACTATGCCGACCGGCTGCTGGACGACATGGCGCAGCTGGAGGGCAAGTGGCCCGAGCGCGTGCTGACCATGCAGCGCAACTGGATCGGCCGTTCCGAGGGCGCCGACGTCGACTTCGTGATCGAGGGCCGGGACGAGCCGGTCACCGTCTACACCACCCGCCCCGACACGCTGTACGGCGCGACCTTCTTCGTGGTCGCCCCGGACGCGGCGCTGGCCGAGGAGATCGTCGCCGACGACCGGCGCGAGGCCTTCGAGGCGTACCGGACCGAGGTGTCGAAGCTGTCGGACATCGACCGGTTGTCCACCGAGAAGGAGAAGACCGGCGTCTTCCTGGGCCGGTACGCGATCAACCCGGTCAGCGGCGAGCGCATGCCGGTCTGGGCGGCCGACTACGTGCTCTCCGACTACGGCCACGGCGCCATCATGGCCGTTCCCGCCCACGACCAGCGTGACCTGGACTTCGCCCGCGCCTTCGACCTGCCGGTACGGGTGGTCGTGCACACCGGCCTGGCCGACCCCGGCGAGACCGGTGTCGCCACCTCCGGCGACGGGACGATGGTCAACTCCGGCCCGCTGGACGGCCTGGCCAAGGCCGACGCGATCCGGAAGATCATCGAGGTGCTGAGCGAGCGCGACACCGGCCGCGCGACGGTCAACTTCCGGCTGCGCGACTGGCTGCTGTCCCGCCAGCGTTTCTGGGGCTGCCCGATCCCGATCATCCACTGCGGCGACTGCGGCGAGGTCCCCGTCCCCGACGACCAGCTGCCGGTCACCCTGCCCGACCTGCGCGGTGAGGCCCTGGCGCCCAAGGGCGTCTCCCCGCTGGCCTCGGCCGAGGACTGGGTCAACGTCTCCTGCCCGAAGTGCGGTGGCTCGGCACGGCGCGACACCGACACGATGGACACCTTCGTCGACTCCTCGTGGTACTTCCTGCGCTACGTCGACCCGGCCTACGAGGACGGCCCGTTCGACATCGAGGGCGTCCGCAGGTGGGGCCCGATCGACCAGTACATCGGCGGCGTCGAGCACGCCGTGCTGCACCTGCTGTACGCCAGGTTCTTCACCAAGGTCCTGCACGACATGGGCATGGTCGACTTCGCCGAGCCGTTCACCCGCCTGCTGAACCAGGGGCAGGTCATCAACCAGGGCAAGGCGATGTCCAAGTCCCTGGGCAACGGCGTCGACCTGGGCCAGCAGATCGACGCCCACGGCGTCGACGCGGTACGGCTGACCGTGCTGTTCGCCGGACCGCCCGAGGACGACATCGACTGGGCCGACGTCTCCGCGGCGGCGTCGCAGAAGTTCCTGGCCCGCGCGTTCCGCGTCATGGCCGAGGCGGGCGCGGCCTCGGCCCCCGGCGTCGACGTCACCGCCGGAGACGTGAGCCTGCGCAGGATCGTCCACCACACCGTGGACGAGGTCACGAAGCTGGTCGAGTCCTACCGCTTCAACGTCGCGGTGGCCCGGATGATGGAGCTGACCAGCGCGGCGCGCAAGGCCATCGACTCCGGGCCCGGCGCCGCAGACCCCGCGGTCAGGGAGGCCGCGGAGGCACTGGCGGTCATGCTGTCGCTGGTCGCGCCGTACGCGGCCGAGGAGGGCTGGGAGCGGCTGGGCCACACCGGTTCGGTCGCCCTGGCGGGCTGGCCGGTGGCGGACCCGGCGCTGCTGGTCCAGGAGTCCGTCACCTGTGTCGTCCAGGTCGCGGGCAAGGTGCGCGACAGGCTGGAGGTCTCACCGGAGATCTCCGAGATCGACCTGGAGGCGCTGGCCCTGGGGTCGGAGAAGGTCCGGGCCTTCCTGTCCGGCGAGCCGCGCAAGGTCATCGTCCGCGCGCCCAAGCTGGTCAACATCGTCCCCTGAGCGGTGACCCCGGCCTCTCGCGGGGCGTCCGGACCGGCCGTGACCGGGGAACCGGGGCGGGGAGGGGCCGGGAACCCAGGGCCCCGGCCCTCCGGCCCTGGTTCTGACCCTGACTCGGGGACCCTGACCTTGGCTCAAGGACTCGAACCCTGACCCTGGCTCAAGGACCCGAACCCTGACCGGACCCGGGAGTCCGAGGGGCCGGTGAGAACCGTTGAGAACGCCGATGGGCGGCACCCCCTTCGAGGGGTGCCGCCCATCGGCGTGTACCGCTTCGTGCGACGCGTCGTGTCCCGATGCCCTAGAGCCGTGTGCCCCGGAGCTCGTGTGCCTCAGAGCTTGCGGAGGACCGCCACGACCTTGCCCAGGACGGTGGCCTCGTCACCGGGGATCGGGTCGTAGTTGGGGTTGTGCGGGACCAGCCAGACATGGCCGTCCCTGCGCTTGAAGGTCTTCACGGTGGCCTCACCGTCGATCATCGCCGCGACCACGTCGCCGTTGTCGGCCACGGGCTGCTGGCGCACGACCACCCAGTCGCCGTTGGCGATGGCCGCCTCGATCATCGAGTCACCGGTCACCTGGAGGAGGAAGAGCGTGCCCTCGCCGACGAGCTGCTTGGGCAGCGCGAAGACGTCCTCGATGCTCTCCTCGGCGAGGATCGGGCCACCGGCGGCGATGCGCCCGACCAGCGGCACGTAGGCGGCGGTCGGCCGGCTGACCGGTGCCTCGTCCTGGTCGGAGTCGGGATCCACCCAGAGCACCGGCTCGCCGGGAAGGCGCACCTCGAGGGCGCGGGGCCGGTGCGGGTCACGGCGCAGGTAGCCCTTGCGCTGCAATGCCGTCAACTGGTGCGACACGCTGGAGGTGCTGGTGAGCTGCACGGCCTCACCGATCTCGCGCATGGACGGCGGGTAGCCGCGCTGCTGCACCGAGTCCCGGATCACCTCAAGGATCTTCCGCTGCCTGGGGGTGAGGCCAAGGGAGTCACGCCTTCGCACCGCCAGGTCGCTGACGGCCGAACCGTTCTGGTCGTGCTGGCTCATACGAACTCCTCGCCTCCCGATCTGTATTGAACACGTCGCACACAGCGACCATATCTCGGCCCAAGATCATATTCAAACAATTGTTCGAATGTCCTCGATATCGGCCACGCCGTGGTGTACAACATCGTACGGGAGTTCGATCGACATCGTGTTCGATTCGCCGATCTTTCTTCGACATGTGTTCGGCCAGGTCGAGGGGATGGGGGCCACCATGAAACCGACCACGACGACACCGCGATCCACGTCCGCGTCCCGATCCCGGGCGGCATACCGGTCCTCAGGGGCCTCTGGGGCCTCTGGCGCACCGCGTCTGCGGCTCGTGCCGCCGCCGAGACCGGAGCCGGGGCCGGTGCGGGAGCAGGGTCCGGGGCGAGAGGCGGATCCGGCACGACAGGCGGGCCCGGGGCGAGAGGCGGGCCCGGCCAGACGGACGGGCCCGGCCTGGGAGCCGGGGCCGGGGCGGGAGGCCGACCCGGCGCGCGGGTCCGGGCGTGGCCCCGGAGCGCGTGGCTCCGGAGCGGCCGGAGGGCCCGATCGTGCGCGGACGGCGCGGCGCGGGGGAGCGCCGGCCGGTCCGGCGGGTCCGGGGGGACCGGGTGATTCCGGTGGTGCCGCGGAGGCGGTTCCCGCGCTGTTCCGCTCCGGGGCCCCCCTTTCCGGCTCCCGGCCCGCACCGCCCGGATCCGGCCGTGGGGCCGCCCGCTCCGGCGAGTCCGGACGTGGCCGGGGTGGGCGCGCCGAGACCCGGCGCGGAGCCGCCAGGTCCGGCGCCACCCGGTCCGGCTCCTCCGCTCGGACCGGCACCTCCCGGGCCGATGCCTCGCGGAACGATGCCTCACGGACCGGTGTTCCCGGGCCCGGTGCCTCCCGCTCGGGCGTCGCCCGCTCCGGTGGGCCGGCCGCGCCCGAGGTCGTCCCGTCCCGCCCCGGCCGCTCTCGCCCTGGAAAGCGCTCCGGTACGTCCCGCTCCAGCGCGCCCCGGTCAGGTGTGCCCCGCTCCGGCACGTCCCGCTCCGGCGCCTCCGGGGCCGGTGCTCTCCGGCCGGTCGCGTCCCGGCCCGAGGCGGTCAGGCGGCCTCTCCGGCTCACCCGGCGTGGGAGGATCGTGGCGGCGGTGACGCTGGTGCTGTTCACCCTGGGAGTGCTCTGGATCGGCGGGCGCATCGACACGATCTCGGCGGGCGAGCCGGCCGGAGGGCGGGGCCCGTCCCCGGTCACGGCGCACGTCGGCGACACGCCCTGGAAGGGCGACACGCCGTGGAGGGTCGTGGAGGCGCCGGCGTAGCGGAAGGGCCGTCCCGTTGGTCGGCCGCATCACAGACCCCGGCGGGCCCCGCGGCCCGGCGTTCCGGTCCGGCACCGGACTCGACCTTCTCCGGAGCCTGCTGCCGTAAGGGGGGCGTCTCCGGGCGCGCGATCTCACCGCGCGCCCGGGACCCGCGCCCGGGACCCGCGCCCGGGACGCGAGCGGGGCACGGGTGAAGCGGGCGGGACGGTGGGCGAAGCGGTTGACGTGCGGGCAGGGCGCGGGGGAGGCGGCCGGCCCGGGGGCGGGACGCGGTGGGCGGAACGGGTGAGGCACGACAGAGGCGTGGGCGGAGCGGTGGCGTGCGGGCGGGGCGTGGGTGAAGCGGGTGACCCGGGGGGCGCGAGCACATCGGGCGGACCGGCGACACGCCGGGGAATAACGGCTGATCAGCGACTTCGCGCCGCAAGGTCCTTTCAACTTGCGTTCATGGTCGCGCACTTCTACGGTTGGAACCACAACATCTAGTGGCTGCACCTCAACACTTCACCATAGATTGTGGTTCCATTACCGCCTCTCGACTGATCGAGAGGCGTGCGCGAGCGTATCCGCGCGCGTGTCGTGGGGCGGATGAGGTGGGTGGGCCGCTTCGGCAGGTCAGGAAGGCGGCACACGTGCACTGTCCGTTCTGTCGTCATCCTGACACCCGGGTCATCGACAGCCGGTCCACCGAGGACGGCGGCGCGATCCGCCGCCGGCGCACCTGTCCGGAGTGCGGGCGGAGGTTCACCACGCAGGAGACCGTCCTGCTCATGGTGAGCAAGCGCAGCGGCGTGACCGAACCGTTCTTCAGGGACAAGGTGATCGCCGGGGTCCGGCGGGCGTGTCAGGGACGGTCCGTCGGCGAGGACGCCCTGGCGCAGCTGGGCCAGCGGGTCGAGGAGAGCATCCGGGCCACCGGATGCGCCGAGATCGCGGCCCACGAGGTCGGGCTGGCCATCCTGGGCCCGCTCCGCGAGCTGGACGAGGTGGCGTACCTGCGCTTCGCCTCCGTTTACCGGGGGTTCGAGACCCTGGCGGACTTCGAGGCCGAGATCGAGCAGCTCCGGGCGGAGCGCTCCGCCGAACAGAAGTGAGACAGGCCCCGGGCGCCGGGGGTGAGACGGCGCGTTGGTGTGGTCCGATTCGCGGGCTCTGCGGAGTCCCAGGAGGGGGAAAGTCATGACGGAGACCGTCAGCGGCACAGTGTCACGCGGGGGCAAGCGTCCGCGCAAGGGTCTGAAGATGAAGCGGATCTTCACCACCCCGGGCGTGCATCCCTACGACGAGCTGGCCTGGGAGCGCCGCGACGTCGTCATGACCAACTGGCGCGACGGCTCGGTCAACTTCGAGCAGCGTGACGTGGAGTTCCCCCGGTCCTGGTCGGTCAACGCGGCCAACATCGTGACCACCAAGTACTTCCGCGGCGCGGTCGGCACCCCGCAGCGCGAGTGGAGCCTCAAGCAGCTCGTCGACCGGGTGGTGGGCGTCTACACCAGGACGGCGGTCGAGCACGGCTACTTCGCCACCGACGAGGACGCCGAGATCTTCGACCACGAGCTCAAGCACGCCCTGGTCAACCAGGTCTTCAGCTTCAACTCGCCGGTCTGGTTCAACGTCGGCACCGCCTCGCCCCAGCAGGTGAGCGCCTGCTTCATCCTGGCCGTCGACGACCAGATGGAGTCCATCCTCGACTGGTACAAGGAAGAGGGTGTGATCTTCAAGGGGGGTTCCGGCTCCGGCGTCAACCTCTCCCGGATCCGCTCCTCCAAGGAACTGCTCTCCAGCGGCGGCACCGCCAGCGGCCCGGTCTCCTTCATGCGCGGCGCGGACGCCTCCGCGGGCACCATCAAGTCCGGGGGCGCGACCCGCCGGGCCGCCAAGATGGTCGTCCTCGACGTCGACCACCCCGACATCGAGGAGTTCGTCGAGACCAAGGCCCGCGAGGAGGACAAGGTCCGCGCCCTGCGCGACGCCGGGTTCGACATGGACCTCGGCGGCAAGGACATCGTCTCCGTCCAGTACCAGAACGCCAACAACTCCGTGCGCGTCTCCGACGAGTTCATGCGCGCCGTGGAGAAGGGCGAGAAGTTCGGCCTGCGCGCCCGCCTCACCGGCGAGGTCATCGAGACCGTCGACGCCCGGGACCTGTTCCGCAAGATGGCCAAGGCGGCCTGGGAGTGCGCCGACCCCGGCGTCCAGTACGACGACACGATCAACGACTGGCACACCAGCCCCGAGACGGGCCGCATCACCGCCAGCAACCCCTGCTCGGAGTACCTGCACCTGGACAACTCCTCGTGCAACCTGGCCAGCATCAACCTGCTGAAGTTCCTGAAGGACGACGACACCTTCGACATCGAGAACTTCGTGAAGGTCACCGAGCTGATCATCACCGCGATGGACGTCTCCATCACCTTCGCCGACTTCCCGACCGAGAAGATCGACCAGACCACCCGGGCCTACCGCCAGCTCGGCATCGGCTACGCCAACCTCGGCGCGCTCCTCATGGCCACCGGCCACGCCTACGACTCCGACGGCGGCCGGGCCGTGGCCGGGGCCATCACCTCGCTGATGACCGGCGCCTCCTACCGCCGCAGCGCCGAGCTGGCCGCGGTCGTGGGCCCGTACAACGGCTACGCCCGCAACGCCGACGCGCACAAGCGGGTCATGCGCAAGCACAACGAGGCCAACGAGGCGCTGCGCACCTTCGAGGAGATGGACGGCGCCATCCACCGCGAGGCCTCCCGGCAGTGGGCCGAGTGTCTCAGGCTCGGTGAGCGGAACGGCTACCGCAACGCGCAGGCCTCCCTGCTCGCCCCCACCGGCACCATCGGCCTGATGATGGACTGCGACACCACCGGCATCGAGCCCGACCTGGCCCTGGTCAAGTTCAAGAAGCTCGTCGGCGGCGGCTCCATGCAGATCGTCAACCAGACGATCCCGCGCGCGCTCCGGCAGCTGGGCTACCCCGAGGAGCAGGTCGAGGCGATCGTCGAGTTCATCGCCGAGCACGGCCACGTGGTCGACGCCCCCGGCCTGAGCCGCGAGCACTACGAGGTGTTCGACTGCGCCATGGGCGAGCGCGCGATCGCCCCCATGGGCCACGTCCGGATGATGGCCGCGGCCCAGCCGTTCCTGTCCGGCGCCATCTCCAAGACCGTCAACCTGCCCGAGTCCGCGACGGTCGAGGACATCGAGCAGGTCTACATGGAGGGCTGGAAGCTCGGCCTCAAGGCCCTGGCGGTCTACCGCGACAACTGCAAGGTCGGCCAGCCGCTGTCCGCCTCGGGACGCAAGACCGAGGACCGCAAGGCCGAGGAGAAGGCGGCCGCCACGGCCCAGCCGGAGATCAAGGTCGTGGAGATCAGCCGCCCGACCCGCCGCCGGATGCCGAACCAGCGCCCCAGCACCACCACCCGCTTCACCGTGGGCGGCGCCAAGGGGTACATGACCGCCTCCTCCTACCCCGACGACGGCCTCGGTGAGGTCTTCCTGAAGATGTCCAAGCAGGGCTCGACCCTCGCCGGTGTCATGGACGCCTTCTCGGTGGCGATCTCCATCGGCCTGCAGTACGGGGTGCCGCTGGAGACGTACGTGGGCAAGTTCGTCAACATGCGCTTCGACCCGGCCGGGATGACCGACGACCCGGACGTGCGCATCGCGGCCTCGGTGATGGACTACATCTTCCGCCGCCTGGCCCTGGACCACCTGCCCTACGACGACCGCGCAGCCCTGGGCATCTTCTCCGCCTCCGAGCGGGCGGCCCAGCAGCGGGGTGAGGATCCGGCGCCGATCCGCACCGAGGAGGTCATCGCCGAACTCGCCACGTCGGCCCCGATCGAGGAGCCGCAGGCCCCGATCGAGGAGCCGCAGGCCCGCGTGGAGGCGGTGCCCGCGCAGGCCCCGCGCCGCACCGGCTCGCTGGAGTCCCACGAGGGCCGCACCGCCGACGCGCCGCTCTGCATGACCTGCGGCACCACGATGCGTCCCGCCGGAAGCTGCTACGTCTGCGAGGGCTGCGGTTCCACCAGCGGCTGCAGCTGATCCCGGGCAGGGGGGAGCGGCGCCCGCACAGCGCCCCATGACGAGAAAGGGGGCCGGAGTCGAGTCCGGCCCCCTTTCGGCGTCTCTGGGACGAGGATGAGCCGCCGGACATGTCGGATGTGCCTTGCCTTGCGGGTTTTTGATTGCGGGCGCCCGGCCGGGGTAGTCGGCCCGAGGCCGTCGCAACGGCGGACGCCCGGCCCCTGGGGCCGGATGCCCGCCGCGACGCGGGCGGTGAGGTCACGCGCGGTGCGGGAGCCCGCGTGACACCATCGCCTCCGCGGTACGAACGCGCTTCGAGGAAAGGTGAGAACGTGTCAAGCAACTCTGGACAGACCGGTTCCAAGGCGGCGTCGGCCGCCGCCGCGACGCTGAACGACTCCGGCTCGACCAAGGAGGAGAAGTCCGCCGCGGCCAGCGCGCTGTCGCAGGCTCCGCAGAGCCAGGGGGAGACCGGTTCCGAGGCGGCGTCGGCCGCCGCCAAGACGCTGAACGACTCCGACTCGACCAAGCAGGAGAAGTCCGCCGCGGCCAGCGCGCTGTCGCAGACGCCGTCGGACTCCGACAAGAAGTAGACGTCCGCGGTCTCCGGCAGGGGACGCCGGCGGAGCGACGACGGCGGGTCGTCCGGGACCACCCCGGCCGGCCCGTCGTTCACGCCGGTGACGCCCCCCGGCCCGTACAGGAAGGAACAGTACGGGAAAGGGCCGTGCGGGAACGGCGACGAGAACCCGCGGCCGGTGCGGTGGCCCGGGAGAGGCCGGCGCGGTGGCCCGGGGAGAGCCGGTGCGGAGGCTCAGGGGGCGGGCAGCCGGTTGACGGCGTGGTCGCCGCTGCCCCAGAGATACTGCACGGCGTACGAACGCCAGGGCCGCCAGGCGGACGCGCGGCCGGTGAGCGCGGCCGGGGTGACGGGAAGGCCCGCCCTGCGGGCGGCGGCGCGGACCCCCAGGTCGGTGGGGAGGAAGGCGTCCGGATCGCCCAGGGCGCGCATCGCGATGGTCTCGACGGTCCACGGCCCGAATCCCGGCAGTGCGGACAACTGCGCGCGAACCCGGTCGCGGTCGGCACCGAGGTCGATCCCACCGGAGGCCAGCGCGGAGATCAGCCCGATGAGGGTGGCGCGGCGCGCCCGGGGGAGGGCGAGCGCCGAGGGGTCCAGCGAGGACAGCTCCTGCGGTGAGGGGAACAGGTGGGTGAGGCCCCCGGCCTCGTCCGCGATCGGTACGCCGTGGGCGGTGACCAGCCGGGCGGCGTGGGTGCGGGCGGCGGCGGTGGAGACCTGCTGGCCGAGCACCGCGCGTACCGCGAGTTCCGCAGGGTCGACCGTACGGGGCACCCGGCGGCCCGGGGCTCCGGCCACCAGGGGGGGCCAGCGCCGGGTCCTCGGCCAGGAGCCCGTCCACGACGGCGGGGTCGGCGTCCAGGTCGAGCAGGTCACGGCACCGGGCGATCGCGACGGGCCCGTCGCGGAGATCGGTGAGGTTCAGCACGCAGCCGACGTGCCCGGTCATCGGCCGCAGCGCGACGACGCCGTGGCCGTACGGGAGCCGCAGGGTACGGCGGTAGGCGCCGTCCCGCCACTCCTCCACGCCGGGTACGGCGGTCGCGGCGAGGTGCCCGAACAGGCCGTCCACGCGGAGAGGCGCGCGGAACGGCAGCCGCAGCGACAGGACACCGGCGCCCTCGGCGGGGCCTGCGTTCCCGGTGCTCCCGGCATTCCCGGTGGACCCGGTGGACCCGGCGGACCCGGTGTGCCGCGTGCGCCGTCCCGTCTCTTCGTGCATGCCACCAGCATCGCCGGTGCCCGTCCGGGACGGAGCCGCACCCCTGGAAACGCAGAAAGACCCGCCCCGGGCGGGTCTTCTTCGTGGCGGGGATCAGGCGGCGGGGGCCGGGCCGCTCGTCCGTGGGAAGAGCAGCACGTTGCGGCCGGTGTAGGCGCCGAGATCGATCACCTTGGCGTCCCCGGGCGCCCTGCGACGCGACGCGGAACGGATATCCCTGATCTTGAGCCGTGCGACGTACGGTGGCACGACCACAAGTCTCCTCATTGAGCCCCCTGGCGTGATGGTTCCGTTATAAGAAGTTTTTACAGACCTGTCCATAAAACTGTCGTAAAGACCGGATCAGTAGGGGAGCCGACGTCCCGAGGGGGACCGCAGGTCCAGGCCGGGGGTGCGATCCGACCAGCGTGTTCTTCGCCGCCGGACGATCCTGACGCGTCGCATGATCTGCTTCCTTTCCCGGGTTCGTTCCGCTTCGCCGTGTTCGACGTCGCTCGCGCGGCCTTCCCGCCGACCGTGCGGAGCAAACCTAGCCCGCCCCACCCATTGGATCAACCGCTTTCGCCACGCGGAGCGTCCGACCTCGTACACAGGGTGACGGCCGGGAGGTGTCATGGTGGGCACCTGTTTCCCGGCTCGCACGCGCGGCGTGCGGGCGCGCCGGTGCGAGCCCGGATACTGTGACCACGGCCGGTCCCGGGCGTCCCCGAGTCTCCGAACGGCCCGCCCCGCCATGCCGGGAACGGGCATCCTGGAGCACGTCCCCGGCGCCGCCGCCCGGGCCCCGACCTGCCGGTGGCCCGGCGGCGGCCGGGTGGCCGGGAGGGGTTCCGCACCGTTCAGGCAAGGAGGGTCAGGCATGTCCCGGGTGGGCGAACATCCCGAGAGCATCCCGCGAACCTCTCGGTCCCGCCGGGCGTCCAAACCACCGTTGAACGGAGTGTGAGTTGAGCACGACACTTATCGACGGTGATCCGCAACGCCTGGGTGACTATTGGCTGGCCGGCCGGCTGGGCGCGGGCGGACAGGGCGTCGTCTACGAGGCGTACGACGCCGACGGGCGGCGGGTGGCCGTGAAGGTCCTGCACGGCGACGCCGGTGCCGACCCGGAACTGCGCGAGCGGTTCGGGCGCGAGGCCGCGGCGGCCCGCCGCGTCTCCTCGTTCTGCACGGCGGGGGTGCTGGACGCCGACCTGGACGGGCCCCGGCCGTACATCGTCAGCGAGTACGTCGAGGGCCCCAGCCTGCGCAAGGCGGTGGCCGAGGGGCGCCGCTTCACCGGGGGCGACCTGCACCGCCTGGGGACCGCGATCGCCACCGCGCTGACGGCCGTGCACGAGGCCGGGGTGATCCACCGCGACCTCAAGCCCGACAACGTCCTGCTGGGCCCGGACGGCCCCCGCGTGATCGACTTCGGGATCGCCCGGACGATCGACATGTCGCTGACCGCGACCGGCATGGTGGCGGGCACCCCGACCTACATGGCCCCCGAGATCTTCATGGGCCAGCGCGCGACCACCGCCGTGGACGTCTTCGCCTGGGGCGGGATCATGGTCTTCGCCGCGACGGGCGCCGACCCGTTCCGGGCGGAGAGCCTGGGCGGGGTCATGCACCGCGTGCTGTCGGTCCAGCCCCAGCTGGACATCCTGCCCGAGCACCTGCGGCCGTTCGTCGCCGCCTCGCTGGCCAAGGACCCCGCCTCCAGGCCCACCGCCAGGGACCTGCTGCTCGCCCTGGTCAGCGGGGACGGGGCCATCGACACGCCCAGGCTGCTGGCCGCCGGCAGCGACGCGGGCGCCCAGATCCGCGCCACCTCCGCCGACCCCGCGCTCGGCACCCTCGCCGAGGACGCCTACGCCGGGCTCGGCCCGGCCGAGCGGGAGCTGGCCCCCGAGGTCTTCCTGCGGCTGGTCACCGTCGACGACGACGGCCGCCTGCTGGTCCGGCAGGCACAGTGGTCCGAGCTCCTCGACGGGAGGCAGGAGGCCGAGGCGGCCGCGGTCCGCCGCCTGCTGAAGGTCTTCGCCTACCTGGTCACCCACGACGAGCGGGAGGTGTGGCTGTCGCGTCCCGCGCTGCCGCAGGCCTGGCCGCGGCTGCGCATGTGGGTCCAGGCCAACCGGGACGGCCTGGCCGTGCACCGCGGGATCCTCGCCGCCGCGCGCCGCTGGCAGACCCAGGGCCGCAAGGACGGCGACCTGTTCCAGGGCAGCAGCCTGGAGAACGCCATGCACTGGGCGGCCACCGGCCGCCGCAACATCACGCTCAGCCCGATCGAGCGCGACTTCCTGGAGGCGGGCGCCGCCCTGACCCGGCGCCGCGCCCGCCGCAACCGGGCGCTGTCGGCCACGCTGGCCGTGCTGCTGGTGGTCGCCCTGGCCGCCGGGGCGCTGGCCGTGCAGCAGAGCAGGGTGGCAGACGCCCGCAGCACCGTCATCGCCTCCCAGCGCGACGAGGCCACCGCCGCCCGGCTGGCGGCGACGGCCGACACGCTGCGGGTCGCCGAACCGGTCACGGCCATGCTGCTCAGCGTGGCCGCCTGGCGGCTGGCGCCGGTGCCCGAGGCCAGGGCGAGCCTGGCCGGCTCCCTGGTCCAGCGCGAGACGGCCACCTTCCGCGACCCCGACCCCGGGATACAGACCCTCAGGGAACTGAGCGCCGACGGGCGCACGCTCGTCAGTGCGAGCGACGGCGAGGCGCGGTTCTGGGACGTGCGGACCGGCCGGCGCGTCGGCCGCGTCACCGGCCTCGGCGACGACCTGCGGGAGATCGCGCTGAGCCCGGGCGGCAGGCTGCTGGCCGTGGCCGACGGCACGAGGCTGAGGGTCTGGAACGTACGGACCGGCAGGCCGACCGGCGCCGGACTCACCGTCGGCGCCCCCGGCATGGGCGGCGACCTCGGCGTGCGGTTCGGGCGCTCCGACGACTGGCTCGTGATCACTGAGGGGGAGGCCAACACCGTCTGGAACCTCACCACCGGGGAGAAGCGGTCCGTGCCCGTCGCGGGCGTCAACTTCGACGTCTCCGCCGACGGAACCCGGATCGTCGCCGGTGGCCTGGAGAGCACGGCGACCGCGTTCACCCTGGACGACCTGCGCAGGATCCCGCTCGGCGGGCGCTGCGCGTGCGTGCCGAACGTGGCCTACAGCCCGGACGGCGCGACCGTCGCGGTCCTGAGGGGGCGGCGGGCCGAGCTGCGCGACGCCTCCACCGGCGCGAAGCTGGATCGCTCCTTCGAGTTCGACGAGGACGTCGCCGAGAGCCACCTCGTCTTCAGCCCGGACGGGCGTTTCCTGGCCCTGGCGACCCACACGGCCCTGCGCGTCTGGCGGGTCCGGGACGCCCAGCCGCTGCTCACCCAGAGGATCGACGCCTACCTGCCCGTCCTGGCCTTCGACCCGGACGGGCGCACCCTGCGGTACTTCACCGAGGACGCGGTGACCGCCCTCGACATCTCCGGGCTGACCGATCCGGTCACGCTCAAGGGGGCCGGCACCCACTGGGCGGCGCTGAGCCCCGACGGGCGGCTGCTCGCCTCCAGGGCCGAGGGGGCGGGCGAGATCGTGATCCGGGACGTCCGGTCGCGCGCCAGGAAGGGCTCGCTGCCGATCGAGCTCGAAGGGGCCGGTGGCGCCTTCGAGATGGCCTTCAGCGGCGACGGCCGGCGGCTGACGGCCGTCACCGGCGTCGACGACTCCGAGCTGGCCGTCTGGGACACCGCCACCTTCAAGAGGATCGCCTCCTTCGGCGTCACCCGTGACGGTACGGCGTCGGCCCTGGCGATCAGCGCCGACGGCACCGCCGTGGCCGCCTACACCCTCTACCACGACGCGGACGTCGAACCGGACGGGGAGATCCACGTCTGGGACGTGCCCGGCGGGCGGCTGCGCTGGTCGCGGCCCCAGACGATCGTCGAACGGCTGACGTTCAGCCCGGACGGCGAGACGCTCGCGGTCGCCGGTGGCGACCACCGGCTGCTGAACGCGAGGACCGGCAAGCCGTTCGGCCAGACCTACGGCTCGCCCAGCATCGGCATCCAGACGACGGCGCTGGCCTTCTCCGGGGACGGCGCCCGCTTCGCCACGGTCGATCAGACCATGCGGATGTCGGTGTTCGAGACCCGCGGACGGCAGCGGGTGGGCACCCTGATCCGCGGCGAGCGGGGCACGGGGACGACGGCGCGTACGGGACTGGCGTACTCCCCCCGCGGTGACGTCATCGCCGCGGCGGCGAGCGAGCGGTCGGTGGGGGTGTGGGACGTCGAGACCGGGCGTCGTCTCGGCCCGCCGATCGCGGTGCAGCCCGGTGACCTCCGCTCCCTGGCGTTCGGCTCCGGCGGGGACGCCCTGGTCCTCGTCGACTCGGACGGCACCCTGACCGAGCATCCGGTCGCCCCGGCCGCGGTGGCCCGCGCCGTCTGCGAACGGGCGGGCCGTACCCTGTCGCGCGAGGAGTGGCGCGCCCACCTGGGGGATCTTCCCTACCGCGACGTCTGTCCCGCCTGAGGAGAACTTTCACCCCCCGGGCCGCATCGAATCCCGCATGAGAGTTGCGCGGGAACTCGGCGCGGGCGACCCATGGCGGCTCGGCGGCTACCGCCTGGCCGGACGGCTGGGGGCGGGCGCCCGGGGCACGGTCTACGAGGGCTACGACGCCGGGGGGCGGCGGGTCGCGGTGAGCGTCATGCACGGCCGCCCGGCGGCCGACCCGGAACTGCGCGCCCGGCTCGGCCGCGAGGCCGAGGCGGCCCGCCGGGTCGCCCCGTTCTGCACGGCGAGCGTGCTGGACGCCGACTTCGACGGGCCCAGGCCCTATCTGGTCAGCGAGTACGTGGAGGGTCCCAGCCTGCGCCGGGCCGGGCGCCTCTTCGGCGGTGACGACCTGCGCGGCCTGGCCACCGCGATCGCCACCGCCCTGACGGCCCTGCACCACGCCGGCGTGATCCATCGCGACCTCACCCCAGACAACGTGATCGTCGGGCGGGACGGCCCCCGGGTCACCGGCTTCGGGGTGGCTCCCGGCCTGGGATCGGCGCTGGCCGCCCCCGCGCTGAAGCCGTACGCGCCGTCGTACCTGGCGCCCGAGGTGTTCACCGGTGGCCGGGTGGGACGCCCGGCCGACGTGTTCGCCTGGGGCGCGGTCGTGCTGTACGCGGCCACCGGAGAGGACGCGTTCGCGGCGGGCAGCCTGGGGGCCGTGATGCACCGCGTCCTCTCCCTCGACCCCGACCTGGACCCGCTGCCCCGCTCGCTGCGCCCCCTCGTCCGCGCCGCGCTGGCCAAGGACGCCTCCGCCCGCCCGGCCGCCCGCGACCTGCTCCTCGACCTGCTGGCCCTGCCCAAGCTGTCCGATCTGTCCGCTTCACTCCCTCTGCCGGACCTGCCGGACCTGCTCGCTGTGCCGGGTCCGTCCGGCGCGCCCACCGGCGACCGGACGCGCTCCGGTCCGGACGCGCCGGGGACGCCCGCGGCGACCGGCCCGCGGGAGCCCGAGGTCGTCGCGCTGCTCAGGGCGGGTGCCCAGGCGGGGGCGAGGGTCCGTACGGCCTGCGACGACCCCGCGCTGGGCGACCTCGCCGAGGCCGCGTACGCCGCGCTCGGCCCGGAGGCCCGGAAGCGCGCGCCCGCGGTGTTCCTCAGGCTGGTGGCCGTCGCGGCCGACGGGGAGGCGGTCACCCGAGAGGTGAAGGTTTCCCCGGCGGCCGAACCCGTCCTCGGCGCCTTCGGCGGGCTGGCCGTGCGGCGTCCTGGCGGGACGTGGGCGCTGTCCCCGGCGCTGCCGTACGCCTGGCCCCGGCTGCGCGGGTGGATCGAGGCCGGTCGCGTCCGTCTGGTGGCGCGCGACCGGTTCGCCCGGCTGCTGCCCGTGCTGCTCGCGGCCTCGGCCGTCCTGGTGACGGCGCTGGTCGCGGCGGTGATCGTGGCCGGGCGGACGGTCTGATCGGGCGGGCGGGTGGGTAGGACCCCCACGGGAAACGGCCATGAGTTTTCGGGGGGAGACATGGCGAGCTGCGAGACGTGCGGCAACGACTACGACATGAGCTTCGAGGTGCACGCCCAGGGCAGGGTGCACGTCTTCGACAGCTTCGAGTGCGCGATCCAGAAGATGGCGCCGATCTGCGAGCACTGCGGGGTCCGGATCGTCGGGCACGGCGTAGAGGCCGACCGGCGCTGGTTCTGCTGCGCCCACTGCGCCCGCATGGAGGGGGCGGACGCCATCGTGGACCGGACCGGCATGAAGGTCTGATCCTCGGGGCGGCCTTCACGACGGGAGGGGTCACCGGACGGCCTTCACGACGGGAGGGGTCACCGGTCCGGACGGGGGACCGGGACACGGGACGACGGCCCCGGGAGGCCGGGCCCGTCCGCGCTCGCCGCCCGTCCCTCTGCCCGTGCCCGCGGCTCCGGTACGGGCAGAAGGAGGGCGGCGGCGAGGTCAGTGCGCCGGGGCGACGGCGGCGTTCGAGCGCCGCTCCACGACGATCACGACGATCGCCAGCGCCGTCAGCGCGGTGAGCTGCGCGAGGGCCGACCACAGGCCGGGCGCGACCGTGACGAGCGCGACGAGGGCGCCCCAGACCCGCGGGCCGTTGCCCGACATGCCCAGGACGCGCCGGAACCAGGCGCCACCGGCCACGAACAGGGCGAAGCCCACCGCCAGGGCCAGGGCGGCGCTGAGCTTCAGCGGGTCGGTCGGATGGCCGATGGCCTTCTTGACGCCCGCGGAGACCGCGACGACGCCCAGCAGCATCGGGATGTGCGCGTAGAAGTAGGCGCCGAGGATCAACCGGGTGCGCCGCACGGGCTCCGCGCCCTCCAGGGCGTGCTCGGCGCGCGTCTCGTCGTCGCCGCCGAAGTAGAGCCACCACAGGCAGGCGGCCAGCGCGAGGCCGAGCACCGCCGTCACGCCGAGGGCGAGGCCGACGTGGAGCCCCTTGGCGCCGATGCCCAGGGCCACGATCGACTCGCCGAGCACCACGATCACCAGCAGGCCGTGGCGCTCGACGATGTGCCCGGCCCGGAGGTTGAAGCCCTTCTGCCCGATGTAGTACGGGCTGCCCCACAGCAGGATCACCGCGGCGGCCCAGAGCAGGTAGTTGTACGGCGCGGAGACCAGGGCGGCCGCGCCCACCAGCGCCGTACCGCCGAGGTTGAACGGGAGCACCCTGGTGATGGCCGAGGTGCCCTGCAGGTACAGCCCGGCGTGCACGACGACCAGCAGCAGGTACCCGATCGCGAAGGCCACGCCGTCCCCGTCGAAGACGGCGGGGATCGACAGCGCCACGATCATGAATCCCGCCATGCCCAGCAGGATCAGCACCCTGCGGGCGGGCCTGGTGGGCGGGACGGCGTTGGTCAGCCAGGCGTACCCGGCGTACATCCACCAGATGACACCGAAGACCAGCAGCACCTGCAGCGCGCCCTCGACGGGGCGGCCCTCCTGCAGGCCGTCCACCAGGAGGCCGGTGAGCTGGGTGACGGTGAAGACGAAGACGAGGTCGAAGAAGAGTTCGAGCGTGGAGACACGGAGTTCGGTCTCCTGCGGTGCGGGCGCGGCCCGCTCCGCGAACCAGCCGGGGAGGCGCATCCGATCATTGTGCAGGTACGACATCTCCGTGTGAATCCATTTATGTCACATCGAAGCGCTTGGTCGCGGTACGTGCGCCATGTCCGTCGGCGACGGGCCGAGGCGTCGTGCGGCGGACGCCTCGGCCACAGGGGGAAGGGGGGAAGGGGGGGCGCCTGTCAGGGGGGAAGGATCGTCATGGTCGGGTCACGGAGCGCTCCGGCGGGCCTCTTCCGGGTGGTCTCCTCCCGGGTCGCCGTCCGGGCGGTCCCGCAGGGGTCCGTCCAGGACCGCCCGGACCTGCCGGGATCAGCACTCGATGAAGATGCTCTGCCAGCCGACGGGCGTCCTCTGCTCCGCGTTGTCGTCGGAGGGCAGCCGGAAGTGCATCAGGCCCTGCGCGTCGGGCTGGTTGTACATGCGGCCGGACTGGCCGTCGCCGTACCACTTGTAGGACCCGTGGTAGGGGATGTTGGACGGTCCGCAGGCGTCGATCACGACGGATCTGCCGGTGAAACCCGGGCCCTCGTAGGCGACGTACTGCGAGGCGTAGGCGGCACCGGCGGTGATCGCGACGATCCCGGCCGTCAGGGCGGACACGATGAGGGTTCTCTTCACTGCGCTCCTTGGGGTCGAGGGTTCTGCGCTTCTGCGATCCCACCCGGGTGCGGCGGCCGGGCCCGGAGGGTGCCCGGGACCCGGTCGCCGTCCCGCTGCGGAACAGGGCCCATCATGCACGAAAAGTGATCGAGCAACTACTTACCGTGACGACAGGTTGCGGTCACCTCGTCCCCGGGCCCTCTTCGTCCCCGGGCCCTCTCGGTCCCCGGGTCCTCTCGGCCCTCGCGGGCCTCCGACGGCCGACATGCGAACGCCGTCATCGAGGCACCGTCACAGGCGGCTTCATGAGAACGCGTCCCGGTCCGGGGGACGGGTCAGCCTTCGGCGGGCTTGTCCTTCTTCCCGGCCACCAGGGTGTCGCCGGTCGTCTCCGGGGCGGGCGGGGGAGCCGGTGCGGCCGGGGCCGCGGCCCCGGTGGCTCCCGGAGGAGGCTTGCGGGTACGCGTACGGGGGCGGGCCGCGGGGAACTCGGCGGTGTCGGCCCCTCTTTCGTCGCTCCCCGCGCCGCTTTCGGGGACGGCCTTCGCGGCGGTGCTCCGGGAGGCGCCGCTCCCCGACGGGACGGAGCCCGCGGGGGAGGAGCCCGGATCGGAGAAGCCCGGATCCGAGAAGGCGGGGCCGGGACCGTCGCCGGGCCTCTTCCCCGAGTTTCCCGAGTTCCCCGTGTTCCCTGAGACCGGCGCACCCGGTGCCGCATGGGTGGACGGCCGGGCGGGCGGCTCGGGCTCGCGCAACGAGGCGATGACGTCGTCGGCCTCGGCCTCGGCGGCGAAGTCCTCGGCGGCCTCGGCCTCGCGGCGTTTGATCACCACCATGTGGTCGACCGACAGGCGGCCCGCGCCGCCGACCGCGAGCAGGATGGAGGCGGCACCGAGCGCGACGATGAGCTTGGCGTCACCCCCGGTGAGCGGCAGGCCGACCTGGCCGCTGGCCAGGACGAACACGGCGAGGGCCTCGGCGAACAGCAGCAGGCCGCAGGCGGGCACGGCCAGGCCGGCGACCATCAACGCCCCGCCGATGAGCTCCGTCAGCATGGTGACGGCCGCCCATATGTAGGGGCCGGGGGCCTCCAGGGTGGCGAACTGGGCGGCGGTGGCGTTCAGGCCCGCTTCGAGCTTGTGCCAGCCGTTGGCGAAGAAGATCCCGCCCACGCCCAGCCTGGCGGCCAGCGAGGCGAGATCGTGGAGGGTTCGTCGCACGGCTCCTCTTTCTGGTGAGATTCACCGTTCCTGCCCATGCCTGACCGATAGATGACCGAACCGGGGTCTTCCAAACCCCGGGACCGCCTCCGGGCCGCACGGCGGTGCGGCGCGCGGGGGATCCGGGGACCCGCCGGGGCGCTCCCACGGGGAGGGGCCGGAGCCCCCATGGCCCCTCACGACGGGTCGTCCCGTCCCTCCCGTGACCGGCCGGGCACCAGCAGCCCCACCGCCAGTGCGGTCGCGCCGAGCAGCAGGACGCTCACCACGATCGTCGAGTGCAGGCCCGAGACGAACGCGAGACGGGCCGCGGCGAGCAGGGCGTCCCCGCTCGCGCCGCCGATCTCCCGCGCGATGTGCGCGGCCGAGGCCAGCGACTGGCGGGCCTGGTCCATCGCGCCCGGGCCGATCCCGGGGACCTGGGCCAGCGAGGGGGCGTACACGATCGTGGTGATCGTGCCGAGCACCGCGACCCCGAGGCCGGCGCCCAGCTCGTAGGCGGTCTCCTCGGTGGCGGCGGCGCTGCCGGCGAGCGCCTCCGGGGTGGACGACATGATCGTGTCCGAGGCGGCCAGCAGGGTGACCTGGATGCCGAAGCCGATGCCGACGAAGCAGAACGTCAGGGCGATGGGATGCCCCTCGGTGCCCCAGGCCAGGGTGGGGGTGAGGGAGAGCGCGGTCAGCGCCAGCCCGCCGCTCATCGTGGCGCGCAGGCCGAACCAGCGCAGCAGGCGCGCCCCGGTCAGCCCGCCCGCGATCGAGGCGATCATCAGCGGGAGCAGCCGTACCGCCGCCTGGAGCGGGCTGTCGCCGAGGACCAGCTGGAGGTACTGGGCGAGCATGAGCTCCAGCCCGACCAGGGAGAAGACCGTGAGCAGCACCCCGCCCACCCCGGCGCAGAACGCGCGCCGCCGGAACAGGTCCAGGTCGAGCAGGGGGAAGGGCAGCCGTCGCTGCCGGCGGACGAACCAGGCCAGCAGCCAGGCCCCGGCCAGGAACGCCACCGCTCCCGCGGGGTGTCCGGCCCCGGCCTCCTTGAGGCCGAAGGCCACGCCGAGGATCCCCAGCACGGACAGCAGCGCGCTGAGCGCGTCCCACGGGCGGTCCGAGCGCGTCCGGCCTCCCGGCAGGAGCCTGGCCGCGGTGGGCAGCAGGACCAGCAGGATGGGGACGTTGATCAGGAAGACGGCGCCCCACCAGAAGTGCTCGACGAGCACCCCGCCGACGAGCGGGCCCACCGCGGCCCCGGCCGCCGCCACCGCGCTCCAGATCCCCAGCGCGACCGCACGCTCGTGCCGGTCGGTGAAGACCTGCCGGATGATGGACAGGGTGGCGGGCATGATCATCGCCCCGCCCACGCCGAGCAGGGCACGGGCGGAGATCAGCGCGTACGGGGTCGGCGCGAACGCGGCCGCCGCCGAGGCGACGCCGAAGACCAGGTAGCCGGCCAGCACCAGGCGCTTGCGCCCGTAGCGGTCACCGAGCGTGCCGAAGGTCAGCAGCAGCGGCGCGACCACCAGCGAGTAGACGTCGATGATCCACAGCAGCTCCACCGAGCTCGGCTCCAGGGCCGCGGTCAGCGCGGGCACCGCGATGTGCAGCACCGTGGCGTCCACCGCGATCAGCAACAGGCTGAAGCAGAGCAGGGCGAGGATCGACCACCGGCCGGCACCGGATGCCCGCGGGTCGCCGTCGGGATGCCCGGTGCGGGCCACGACGCTGGTCATGGGCCGCTCAGGAATTGTCAGCCTGGACGAACATGCGTCGCAGCTTAGGCGAAGTCCGGCACTGCATGGGTTGGCATTCGATGATGCATCTATAGATATGTCCGTCTTGCAGGGGTCCGTCCGGACCTCTCTAGAGAGATACAGGGCTATACCGTCGTCTAGGCAAACGGGGACCCCGGCACCGACCATGGCGGGCGTGGGGGATCAGCGCGAGGCCCGTGAGCCGTCGTGGTGAGCGGGCCCGGCGGGCCGGTCGGCCCCGATCCGGTCCCGCCGCCCCGGGACGCCGACGACCCCCGGCAGTGGTGCGCGGTGGCCGTCTCCTGGCTGGCCCGGGACCGGCCCGAGGCCGCCCTGGAGGCCGCCCGCAGGGCCCTGGATCTCGGTCCCCCCGGCGGAACCGGCACCGGGGACGGCACGGGGATCGCCGGGGCGTCCGTCTCGGGGGTCGACATGTGGACCCGGGCGGGAACGGCAGGGTCCCGTACCGGGCCGGGCACCGGGACCCACGCGGGTCCCCGCGCCGGGACCCCCGCGGGGATCCGCCCCGGGACCGGTGCCGCTCCCCGCGCGGGGAGCGGCGCGGCCTCCGGCGCCGACTGGGGCTACCGCCTGGCCAGCCTGGCGTTCGAGCGGCTCGGCCGGGACGCCGAGGCCGTGGCCGCGGCCGAGGAGGCCGTACGCCTCGCGCCGGGCTCCTGGGCCGCGCGGATGCGCCTGGGCTCGGCGCTGCGCCGGGTGCCCGGACGCTGGCGCGAGGCGTGGGCGCAGGCCTCGCGGGCCGTCCGCTACGCGCCCGAAGAGCCCGACCCGCACGTCCTGGCCGGTGATCTCGCGCTGCTGCGCGGCCAGTACCGCCACGCCGAGGACTCCTACCGGGCCGCGCTGGGCCTCGCGCCGGACCACGTGGGCGCCCGGATCAACCTCGGCCTGGCCCTGCTGCGCTGGCAGGGCCCGCGCGCCCACCACGACCCTGCCTGGCCGGTGGACCCGCGGGAGACGGGACGGGCCAGGCGCGCGCTGGAGACGTGGTCGCGGCGGACCCGGCTGCTGCTGGCGGTCGCGCTCGTCGCGGTCTGCGCGGTGGAGTTCGGACTCGGCCTGGCCGGCGCGGCGAGGATCGGCGGCGCCCTGGTGCCGCTCGCCGTCCTGGCGATCACCCTGCGGCAGGCGCGCCGGGTCAGGCTCTGGCCGTACGTGCCCGGCATGCTCGTCCGCGATCCCTGGCTCGGCGTGTCGCTCCTGCTCACCCTGGCCGCGCTGGCCGCCTACGTCGTGATCGTCGCCGGCCTGCCGGCGCGGGTGCCGCCGTCGCCCGCAGAGCCGCTCCCGCTGCTCCCGCCGCTCCCGCCGGGCGCGCCGGGGACCCTCTGGGCGGTCCTGGCCGGGCTGGTGCTGCTGTCCGGCGCGGTGCCGCTCGTGCCGCGGGTGCTGGCCGGGGTCTGGCGCGGCCGGCCGGTCAGGGCCCTGGCCGAGTTCGCCGCGGCCGGTGACGACCGTACGGCCCGGCGCGACCTCGACGTGACCCTCTGGCTGGTGGCGGGCCGGGCCTGGTCGGTGTCGGCGGCGGCCGCGGTGGTGGTGACCGTCGCCTCCGGGAGCGGGCGGCTCCTGGCGCTGGCCGCCCTCGCCGTGCCGTTCGCCCTGGGCCGGCTGCGTGCCCGGCCCGGACTGGCGCCCTGCCTGGGCCGGGCGGCGGCCGCGGACCGCGGGCTGGCGGCCGCCCTGGTCCTGCCCGCCGTGGCCGCCCCGCTGCTCGGGGTGGCCGCCGTGGCGCCGTGGCTCGGAGCCGGCCCGGTGGGCGCGTGGGCCTGGCGGGCCGCCCTGGTCCTGCTGGCCGTGCCGGTGGCGGTGTACGCCGCCGGGTCGACGCGGGCGTGGTGGCGGGGGGCGGCCGGGCCGGGACGGGCCTCGCTGGTCATGTGCGACGGCTGCGGCGCCCGGCTCCCCGGCGACGCCGGACCGCCGGTGGGGCTCACCGGGGAGGTGCGCGCCGCCCTCACCTACGCGCGGGAGGTGGTGCTCGCCTACACCGGCCCCGACGGCCCGCGCACGCTGGCCGTCGGCGCGGTCAGCTCGATCGGACCCGGGGGCGAGCTGCGCCTGATCGCGGCGTCCGACGCCTGGGAGGCCGCCGAACGCGACCCGAGGGTGGCGGTCTTCGTCGCCGACCCTCTCGACCGCCGCTTCTGGGCTGAGGTGCGCGGCATCGCGATCGGCGACGCCGAGGCCGCCCTGCTGAGGATCACCCCCAAGGAGGTGACGATCGCCGACTACCCCGGACGCCACCAGGGACGCTCCACCCGCGACTGACCAGCCCGCGCGGGCCCCCGGAGCGTCCGGACGGCCCCCGTGACCCGAGTGACCCGAGCGCCTCCCGCGGGCCTGCCCGCCCTGACGCCCCCCGCCTCGACCACCCCCGCCTCCCGACTCCCGACCCCCTGACCCGACGACCCCCGTGACCGGACCGCCCCGCGACGGGCCCCGGCTCGCTACCGGAGCGCTCCCCGGCCGGACGGCCCCGCCACGGGCCCGTCACCGGGGCGCTCCCGCACGCCGCCGGCTTGCCGGGCGGTGACATTTCCCTGCCCTTTCCCGGGTTTCCGCCCCCGCCCCGGCCCGGCCGTCCTCCCGCCCGCGGTCGCGGACAGCGGGCCGGAGCGCGACCGCCGGCCGTGACCGGCCGGTCACGCGCGGCGGCGGCCCGGTCACCGCCCGCCACGGGCGGGACGCGGGAACGGCCCGGGGGCGGGTGGGGCGGGCCGGGACGGCGCCGGGCGGGACACGCCGCCTCGGACGCCGTTTTCATCCGCTCTCATCTGATATCTGATCGTGCCCGACCGGCGGCGTGGCGCGACGCACAGGCACGCGCAAACGTCCCCCCGGTGCGGTATAACCGGGGGCGGACCGGGGAGGCGTGATGCGGGAATCCAGCAGGGCCCGGCCGGCGGGGCGCGCGGCCGCACGTGATCTGTTCGAGCAGGTGCGGTCGGGCTACTTCCGGCTCGCACCCCCCCTGCGCAGGCTGCTCTACGTCGCCGTGCTGGTCGCGGCGGTCGCGCTGGCGCTGGGCACCGGCTGGTCGGTCCTGGGCACGCTCTTCGTCACGCTGACGCTGCTCGGCTTCGCCGCGCTCACCCTGAGCTTCCCGCGCGCCGCCGCCACCCTGCTGGTGGTCCTGGTCTGGCTGGCCGTCCTGACCGTCGTCCAGGGAGGGTACGGCTGGGGCTCACCGGTCCTGACGGCGCTGACGGTGCTCGCCCCCCTGGTGGCCGGCGCCGCCCACCTCATCCGCTGGGTCCCGCCGTGGGCGACCACCGCCATGGCCCTGGGCGCGGCCGGTCTGGTCGCGCTGCTGTTCGGCACGCTGCTCACCGCCCTGGCGCCCGCCGTCGCGATCTGGGCCGCGTACGCCGCGGCGGCCGGGGTGCTGGTCCACCGGTTCCTCCAGGCGCGCCGGGCACTGGCCACGGCGACGGCCGAGCAGCCGCAGGCCGGCCTCAGGGTCCGCGAGGGCGGGCACGCCGTCCCCGCCCCGCCCTCCCGGCAGGACGCGCCCCCGCCCATCTCGGTCGAGGAGGCCCTCGGCGAGCTGGACGCCATGATCGGCCTGGCCCCGGTCAAGGAGCAGGTCCGCTCCATCGCCGCCTCGATCGAGGCGGCCAGGCTGCGCAGGGAGGCGGGGTACGCCACCGAGCCGCCGATGCGGCACTTCGTCTTCGTCGGCCCGCCAGGCACCGGCAAGACCAGCGTGGCCAGGACCGTCGCCAAGATCTTCTACGCCTTCGGCCTGCTGGAGACCCCCTACGTGGTGGAGGCCCAGCGGGCCGACCTGGTGGGGGAGTTCCTCGGCGCCACCGCGATCAAGACGAACGAGCTGGTCGACCGGGCGCTGGGCGGGGTGCTCTTCATCGACGAGGCGTACAGCCTGATCAACTCCGGCGACGGCCAGCCCGACAGGTTCGGCGCCGAGGCCGTGCAGACGCTGCTCAAACGGGCCGAGGACGACCGCGACCGCCTGATCGTCATCCTGGCCGGGTACGAGAAGGAGATGACCGCCTTCCTGGCCTCCAACCCGGGTCTGGCCAGCAGGTTCTCCAGCCGGGTCCGCTTTCCCAGCTACGCCCCCGACGAACTGGTGCGGATCACCGAGCTGCTGCAGCGGCGCCGGGGCGACCGGATGGCGCCGGAGGCGATGCCCGCCCTGCTCGCCCGCTTCGAGGACGTCCACCGGCGGGCGATCGTCGACGAGCTGGGCAACGCCCGGTTCGTCCGCAGCCTGGTGGAGGCCGCCGCGCAGGCCAGGGACGTGCGGGTGGTGGGGGCGGGTGGCGCGCCCACCACCGAGGACCTCGTCACCACCGCCGAGGGCGACGTGGTCAAGGCCTTCGACGAGCTCACCGCCCGCTACCGGAGCTACCAGGCGGCCCCCTCTCTGGAGGAGGCGCTCGCCGACCTCGACCGGATGGCGGGCCTGGAGCCCGTCAAGCGGCAGGTGCACGCGATCACCGCGCAGCTCAGGGTGGCCAGGATGCGCGAGGAGCGGGGCCTGCCCACCCCGCCGCAGATGCGGCACTTCGTCTTCGCGGGCCCGCCGGGCACCGGCAAGACCACGGTGGCCCGCATCCTGGGCCGGATCTTCGCCGCGCTGGGGCTGCTCCCCCAGCCCGACGTGGTGGAGGCGCAGCGGGCCGACCTGGTCGGCCAGCACCTGGGCGCCACCGCGATCAAGACGAACGAGCTGGTCGACCGGGCGCTGGGCGGGGTGCTCTTCATCGACGAGGCCTACGGCCTGGTCAACTCCGGCTACAGCGGCGGCGACGCCTTCGGCACCGAGGCCGTGCAGACCCTGCTCAAGCGGGCCGAGGACGACCGCGACCGGCTGGTGGTCATCCTGGCCGGGTACGAGCGGGAGATGAGCGCCTTCCTGGCCTCCAACCCCGGTCTGGCCAGCAGGTTCAACCAGAGGGTGCTGTTCCCCTCCTACTCCCCGCGGGAGCTCACCGAGATCGCGGTGTTGCTCGCCGACGAGTCGGGCGACAGGTTCGACGACGCGGCCCGGCGCGACCTGGCCGAGGTCTTCACCTGGGTCTGCGACGAGGGCCTGATCGACGGCCTGGGCAACGGCAGGTTCGCCCGCTCGCTCTTCGAGCGCGCCGCGATGCGCAGGGACGTCCGCCTGGCCGCCCTGGGCGACGCCACCGCCAGCGCCGCCGACCTCACCACCATCACCAGCGCCGACCTGCGCGCCGCCGTGGACGAGCTCGCCGGGAAGTGACATCGGCCCCGCCGGCGTCATCGTTCACCGAGATGCCTCCGATTCGGTACGCTATGCAGCCTGTCGGTCGCCGAGTGTAGCAAGATGGTGACTCACAGCGGCGGGCCACGGAGGAGGAAAGATGGCGGGATTCCTGGCCCGCAGGCTGCTCAACTACCTGGCGTTGATCGTCGTGGCCACCAGCCTGGCCTACATGCTGGCCGCCTCCGCGCTCGACCCGCGCTCCAACTACGAGGGACGCAACCCCCCGATCCCGCCCGCGGTCGTCGACGCGCGCCTGTCCGACCTCAACCTGAACGACCGCGTCCCGCTCCTGGAGCGCTACCTGACCTGGGGCGGCGGTGTCGTCCGCGGCGACCTCGGCCGCAGCGTCACCGGCGGCTCGGTCGGGGAGGACCTCGGCCGCCGGATCGGCGTCACCCTGCGCCTGATCACGATAGGGCTGGTCCTCGGCAGCGTCACCGGCATCGCGATCGGCGCCTACGCCGCGGTCAGGCAGTACGGCGCCTTCGACCGGCTCTCGACCGGCCTGTCCTTCGGCGTGCTGGCGATCCCCACCGTGGTGCTCGCCAACATCCTGATCATCGCCGCGGTCCGGTTCAACGAGGCGGTCGGCGCCCAGGTCTTCCTGGTCAGCGGCGAGGCGACCCCCGGCCTGCAGGGCGGCCCGGCCGCGGCCCTGCTCGACCGGGCGCAGCACCTGGTGCTGCCCACCCTGTCGCTCTCGCTGAGCCTGGTCGCGATCTACAGCCGCTACCAGCGCAACATGATGCTGGACGTGCTCGGCGCCGACTTCGTCCGCACGGCCATGGCCAAGGGGCTCAGCCGCCGCGCCGCGCTGACCCGGCACGCGCTGCGCACCGCGCTCGTCCCCGCGGTCACCTACTTCGCCTTCACCTTCGGGACGCTGCTGGTCGGCACCACCTTCACCGAGAAGATCTTCGGCTGGCACGGCATGGGGGAGCGGCTGGTCGACTCGATCTCCACCAACGACGTCAACACCGTGGCCGCGATCAGCTGCCTCGCCGCGCTGGCCGTGCTGCTGGCCGCGCTGGCCTCCGACGTGCTGCACGCCGTCCTCGACCCGCGCGTCCGGGCGGGGTGAGCAGGGATGACCGTCGCCGACGAGGAGCTCGCCGAGCAGCGGGCCCGTGACACCGTCCGGGCGCCCGCGACCAGGCCGCGCCGGGTCGCCGGCCGCCTGCTGGCGAGGGGCCGGGGCCGGGCGGGCTGCGCGCTGCTCACGCTGATCTTCCTGCTGGCCTTCGCCGGCCCGTACCTCACCCGGTGGGGTTACACCGACAAGGACTTCACGGCCTTCCTCGCCCCGCCGTCGGCCGATCACTGGTGGGGGACCCTGCAGACCGGCGCCGACGTGTACGCGGTCACGCTCCGCGGCATGCAGAGGTCGCTGATCGTCGGCCTGCTCGCCGCGGTGGTCGGCACCGCGCTCGCCGCGGTGGTCGGCGCCTTCGCCGGGTACTTCGGCGGCTGGACCGACCGCTCGCTGACCTGGTTCACCGACCTGCTGCTGGTGCTGCCGGCCTTCCTGATCCTGGCGATCATGTCCCCGCTCTTCGCCGGGGGCCAGTGGCCGGTGTTCGTGCTGGTGCTCGCGCTCTTCCTGTGGATGGTCACCTCGAAGATCGTCCGGAGCATGACCGTCTCGCTCAGGGAACGGGAGTTCATCCAGGCGGCCAGGTTCATGGGCGTGCCGCCGACGACGATCATCTTCCGGCACGTCCTGCCCAACATGTCCTCACTGCTGGTCGTCGACGCCACGCTGAACGTCAGCGCCGCGATCCTCACCGAGACCTCCCTGTCCTACTTCGGCTTCGGCATCCAGCCCCCCGACGTCTCGCTGGGCGGCCTCATCGCCGACGGCGCCCGCACGGCCGTCTACGCGCCCTGGACGTTCTGGTTCTGCGCGGGCCTGCTGATCCTCACGGTGCTCGCGGTGAACCTGGTCGGCGACGCCCTGCGGGACGCGCTGGACCCGGCCTCGCACCGGGACGGGGGAACGCGATGACGACCGAACGCTCCGCGGGCTCCGCGGGCTCTACGGGCTCCGCGCCCCCGTCGGGCCCCGCGAACCCGGCGAACCCCGCGGGCTCCGCGGGCGCGCGGCCGTGGGCCGGGCCGATCGGCCACCGCGACCCCGACCCCCTGCCCGGCTCCCTGTCCGGCCCGCTGCCCGGTCACGGCGGCCCGCCGCAGGCCCTGCCCGACCCCGTGCTGGAGGTGCGCGACCTGCACGTCACCTTCGGCACCGGCCCGGCCGCGGTGCGCGCCGTCCGGGGGATGGGGTACGCGGTCCGCCCGGGCGAGGTGCTGGGCGTCGTGGGCGAGTCCGGCTCCGGCAAGTCGGTCACCTCGCTGGCCGTGATGGGCCTGCTCCCGCGGCACGCCCGCGTCACCGGCTCGGTGCGGCTGCACGGCCGGGAGATCCTGGGCGCCCCGGAGCGGACGCTCACCGCCTTCCGGGGCCGGACGGTCTCGATGGTCTTCCAGGACCCGCTCTCCGCGCTCACCCCGGTCTACCGGGTCGGCGACCAGATCGCCGAGGCGATCCGCGTGCACCGGAGGGTCGGCGCCGCGCAGGCCGCCAGGCGCGCGGTCGAGCTGCTGGACCTGGTCGGCATCCCGGACGCCGCGCGCCGCTCCAGGGCGTTCCCGCACGAGTTCTCCGGCGGCATGCGCCAGCGCGTGGTGATCGCGATGGCGATCGCCAACGACCCCGACGTGATCCTCTGCGACGAGCCCACCACCGCGCTCGACGTGACCATCCAGGCGCAGGTGCTCGAGGTGCTCAGGACGGCGCAGCGGGAGACCGGCGCGGCGATCGTCGTCATCACCCACGACCTCGGGGTGGTGGCCGGGTTCGCCGACCGGGTCCTGGTCATGTACGCCGGGCGTCCGGTCGAGGTCGGCTCCGTGGAGGAGGTCTACCACCGCCCCCGCATGCCGTACACCATGGGCCTGCTCGGTTCGATCCCGCGCCTGGACGAGGGCCGGGAGCGGCCGCTGGTGCCCATCGCGGGAAGCCCCCCGTCACCGGCCGCGCTGCCCCCGGGCTGCCCGTTCGAGCCGCGCTGCCCGATCGCCGTGGCCGCCTGCGCCGAGGGCGAGCCCGAGGCGGTGCCGGTCGGTTCGCCGGACCACCTCGCCGCCTGCCTGCGCGCCGGCGAGATCGAGGAGACCGGCCGGACCCCGGCCCAGGTGTACGGTGTGCGCGACCCGGCGCGGCCCGCCGGGGAACGGCGGCGCCCGCGCGGCGAGCGCGAGGTGGTCCTGGCCGTCGAGGACCTGGTCAGGCACCACCCCCTGATGAAGGGGACGTTCCTGCGGCGCCGGGTCGGCACGGTCCGCGCGGTGGACGGCGTCGGCTTCGACGTCCGCGAGGGCGAGACCCTCGGCCTGGTCGGGGAGTCCGGCTGCGGCAAGACGACCACCCTGATGGAGATCCTGGAACTGGCCGCTCCGCAGCGGGGCCGGATCACGGTGCTGGGCCACGACACCTCCCGGATGACCGCCCGCGACCGGATGGCCGTCCGGCGCGACGTGCAGGTGGTCTTCCAGGACCCGATGGCCTCCCTCGACCCCAGGATGAGCGTGTACGACATCCTCGCCGAACCGCTGCGCGCGCACGGGCGCCGCGACCCCGGGCCGAGGATCCGCGAGCTGCTCGACCTGGTCGGCCTGGAACCCTCCCACGCCGCCCGGTACCCGCAGGATCTGTCCGGAGGGCAGCGCCAGCGGGTGGGCATCGCCCGCGCCCTCGCGCTGGAGCCCCGGCTGGTCGTGCTGGACGAGCCGGTCTCGGCGCTGGACGTCTCGATCCAGGCGGGGGTGCTCAACCTGCTGGAGGAGCTGCGGGCCCGGCTGGGGCTGTCGTACCTGTTCGTGGCGCACGACCTGGCCGTGGTGCGGCACATCGCGGACCGGGTCGCGGTCATGTACCTGGGCGCGATCGTCGAGATCGGGCGGGTGGAGCGGGTCTACGACACGCCGCTGCACCCCTACACGCGGGCCCTGCTGTCGGCGATCCCGCTGCCGGACCCGGTCCTGGAACGTTCCAGGAAGAGGATCGTGCTCGACGGCGACCTTCCCGGCCCGGCCGATCCCCCCTCGGGCTGCCGCTTCCGCACCCGCTGCCCCCTGTTCCGGACCCTCGACGAGGCCGGCCGGGGACGCTGCGCGGGCGAGGAGCCGCCGATCCGGTCGCTGGGGGAGGACCACGGCGTCGCCTGCCACTTCGCCGAGAGGTCCGGTGACCTGCCCGCAGGGCCGGTCGCCCGGTCCCGCCCGTCCGCCCAGCCACAGGTCCCGGGAGGAACACAGTGACATCGATCCGGCGGCCGGACGCGTTCCCGGTGCCGCTGTCCCGCGCGGTCCTGGTCCTGGTCCTGCTGCTCCCGCCGATCCTGGCCGGCTGCGGCGACCGGGACGGGGCGCAGGGACGGCCCGCCTCCGCGGTCCGCGCCTACGACGTCAACCCGGTCGCCCGCGACCGGGTCGCCGACGGCGGCGTGCTCCGCTGGGGCCTGAACGAGTATCCGTCCAACTGGAACCTCAACCACGTCGACGGCAACCTGGCCACGGTCAAGAAGGTCGTGGACGCCCTCATGCCCTCGCCCTTCCGCTCGGACGCCAAGGGGCAGATCTCCCCGGACACCGACTACCTGACCCGGGCGAGGGTCACCTCCGCCGGGTCCCGGCAGGTCGTCACGCTGACCCTGGACCCGCGCGCCCGATGGTCCGACGGCACCCCCATCACCTGGGAGGACTACCGGGCCCAGTGGCAGGCGATGAGCGGCCGCGACGGCGAGTACCGGGTGGCGAGCACCACCGGCTACCAGGACATCGAGAAGGTGATCAGGGGCGAGGACGACCACCAGGTGGTGGTGACCTTCGCCAAGCCCTTCGGCGACTGGCAGTCGCTGTTCACCCCGCTCTACCCCCGCACCACCAACGCCACCCCGGGGGCGTTCAACGGCGCCTGGCTGAACCGGATCCCGGTGACGGCGGGCCCGTTCAGGTTCGTCTCGTTCGACCCGACCGCCAAGACCGTCACCCTGGCCAGGGACGACCGCTGGTGGGGGGACCGCGCCAAGCTGGACCGGATCATCTACCGCTCCCTGGAGAGCGACGCCCTGGTCGGCGCGTTCAGCAACGGCGAGCTCGACACCTTCGACATCGCGCCGTCCGCCCCCGACTACGCCCGCGCCAAGGCCACCCCGGGCGCGATCGTCCGGCAGGCGGCCGGGCCGGACTTCCGGCACATCACGATGAACGGGGAGAGCGCCGTCCTGTCCGATGTCAGGGTCCGCCGGGCCGTCGCCATGGGCATCGACCGCCAGGCCATCGCCCAGTCCGACCTGCAGGGGCTCGACTGGCCGATCGTCCTGCTGAACAACCACTTCTTCATGAACACCCAGGAGGGCTACCGGGACAACGCCGGGGAGATCGGCCGCTACGACCCCGCCAGGGCGGCGCGGGAGCTGGACGCCGCGGGATGGCGGCTGGAGGGCCGGACCCGCAGGAAGGACGGCAGGGAGCTGACCCTGCGCTTCGTGCTGCCGTCCGGCCTGCAGCTCACCAAGTCCGAGGCCGAGCTCGTCCAGGACATGCTCGCCCGGATCGGTGTCGGGGTCACCCTGCAGTCGGTGCCCACCGACGACTACTTCACCAGGTACATCATCCCCGGCAACTACGACATCACCGCGTTCGCGTACGCGGGCACGCCCTTCCCCGTCTCCAGCGCCTACGGCCAGTACGCCGACGCCGTCCGGCGCGCCGACGGCACCCGACAGTGGAACGCCAACCTCGGCCGCATCGGCTCCCCGCGTATCGACGCCGCCATGAACAGGGCGACCGCGGACCTGGACGACGCCGAGGCCGTCGCCGACACCAACGCCGCCGACAGGCTCATCTGGCAGGCGGTCAACGTGGTGACGCTCTACCAGCGCCCGCAGAACGTCGCGGTCAAGGACACCCTGGCCAACTTCGGGGCCCGCGGGTTCCACAACCTGCGCTACCAGGACATCGGCTACCTCCGGTGAGAGGTCACGGTCCGAGGTCTCGGCCCCGCTCCAGCAGGGCGTCCACCGCCTCGACGGCCCGGGCCAGCCGGGCGGCGGGCGGGCCGGTGACGACCAGGTGCGGCATCCCTCCCGCGGCCAGCTCCTCGCGGAAACGGGCGTCCATCCGGTGCCGGATCGCCTCCCCGTCGCGCCAGCCGTCCTGCTCGAAGGGCACGTCCCGCACCGAGGTGAGGATCCACAGGTCGTGCCGGGCGCGGCGGTGCACGGCGGTCACCTCGGGGGAGGGGACGCCGAGGTAGCGCTCGTGCCACAGGGCGGTGGTGAAGGCGTCGGTGTCGCAGACCAGCAGCGGCGACCCCGTCCGGGCCGCGGCCTCCTCCCAGGCGAGCTGGCGCTCGGCGATGAGGGTGAACTCGGCCGGCTCCCAGCGCAGGTCGTCCAGCCACGGTTCGGGCAGCCCGCGGTCCTTGGCGCGGCGGCGGGCGCGGGCGAGCTTCTCCTCGGAGTACGTCCTGCCGTACTCGGGCACCCAGCGGGTCGCCGCCCACGGCCCGCCCCGGGCCGCGTAGTGGGCGGCCAGGGACCTGGCCAGCGTGGTGGTGCCGCTGGACTCCGCGCCGACGACCACGACGCGCCGTGCCAGGTGGGCGCGCACCGGCGCCGACAGATGCTCCCAGCAGGAGACCGGATCGTTCCTGACCATCGTCCCGCTGACCGGGAACCGTTCCCGTCCGGCGTCGACGTCGACGGCCACGGCGCCGAACCGGCGGGCCAGCTCCGGCCCGTACGCCTCGGAGGAGAGGATCGCGTCGATCTGCGGCACCCGCCCGTGCGCCAGGGCCAGGGCGTGCCGGAACACCTCGACGTGCGCCGACCAGATCTCCGGGTCGTCGTAGTCGATCTCGACGTCGTCGACCACCGGGGCGATCGTCACGTGGGCCTGCGGGTGCGCCTCGCGCAGCCAGGCGGCGCGCAGCGCCAGCGGCAGGGTCTCCTCGGTCGAGGCGGCGACCACCACGCTCACCGACGCGCACCGCGCGGCGGCGGTGTCGATCAGGTGGTGGTGGCCGACGTGCGGGGGGTAGAACTTGCCGATGACCAGCCCGTGGGCGAACTCCGGGCCGCTCACGGCCGCGCCACCCGCTCGTCCGGCGGCGCGGCGGGGGGCGTCGCCGACAGGGAGCGGGCCGCCAGGTCCGCGCGCCAGGCCAGCAGCCCGGCGACGCAGAGCCCCAGGAAGATCACGTACAGGGCCGCGGTCAGGTGCAGGCCCTTGTAGAGGTAGAGGGGGATGTAGATCACGTCGGCGGCGATCCACAGCCACCACGACTCGACCAGCTTGCGGCTCTGCCCGTAGGTGGCCAGCAGCGACAGGGCGGTGGTCAGGGCGTCCCAGAACGGCACGTCCGAGTCGGTCAACGTGGTCAGGACGGCGGTGAGCGCCGCGGTGAGCGCGATCCCGCACCCGGCCAGCACCGCCCATTCCCCCCGTCCGGTGCGGCGGACCGGGAGCGGGGTCCGCCCGGTCCCGCCGTAGAGCCACTGCCACCATCCGTACAGGCCGAGGACGACGTAGACGACCTGCAGCGCCGCGTCGGCGTAGAGCCCGGCGGTCAGGAACACCGCGCCCAGCAGGATCACGTTGGCGACGCCGATCGGCCAGTTCCAGACGTTCTGGCGGACGACCAGCCAGACCGTGAGGACGCCGGTGACGAACCCCAGGAGCTCGGCCCAGCTGGTCGGGGTGGCGCCCAGGGTGAACGCCGGCCGCATCAGGGGGGCCAGTATCTCGGCGAGTGACATGCGATCTCCTCAATCGTCATAGTGACGATAACCGGTCCCGGAGCGGCCGGTGCCCCCGGGGTCCTGTGATTCCGGGGGGCCGGTGATTCCGGGTTCCGGTGATTCCGAGGCCCGGTGAGAACGCCCCGTCGCCACCCCGTCGTCACCCCGTCGCCGTCCCGTCACGGTGGCGTCGCCGGTCGCCCCCGGGCCGGGTCACGCGGGCGGGCCGGGCCGGTCAGACGAGGCGGAAGCGTACCCGGTCGCCGGGGCGGAGCTGGGCGGCCACGGCGAGATCGGCCGAGGTCAGGACCGCTATGACCGGGTAACCACCGGTGGGCGGGTGGTCGGCGAGGAAGACGATCGGCTGTCCGCTGGGCGGTACCTGGACCGACCCGGCCACCATGCCCTCACTGGGCAGCTCGCCCTGCCGGGCCCGTTCCAGCGGGGCCCCGCGCATCCGCACGCCGACCCTGTTGCTGTCCTGGCTGACCTCGTACGGCTCCGCGCAGAGGGCGGCCGTCGCGCCGGGGGCGAACCAGTCGTCCCGGGGACCCGGCAGGACCCGCAGGACGCCCGTGCCCGGCGGGGGCGAGTGCGGCGGGGGCGCGGCGTCCACGGTGATCGCGGCCAGGCCGGAGGCCGGTCCCAGCGGCAGGACGGTCCCGGCGCGGAGCGGGCCGGGGCCGAGCCCGGACAGGGAGTCGGTCGAGCGGCTCCCCATCGTGACGGGCGCGTCGATGCCGCCCCGGACGGCGACGTAGCTGCGCAGGCCGCTCTCGGGCGGCCCCACCCGCAGCCGCGCGCCCGCCGGGACCCAGAAGGGCGCGTACATCCCCTGCGGCACGACCCCGCCCGGCTCGCGCGTGAACCGGTTCGAGGGCTCGTGCCGGGGCTCGTGCGAGGACTCACGCGGGGGTTCGTGCGGGGGTTCGCGCGGGGAGAGGACCTCCAGCGGGCAGGGGGCGCCGGTCACGACGGCCCAGGCTCCGGTGACGAAGCGCAGCTCGGTCCCGCCGAAGGTCAGCTCGATCCCGGCCGCGTCCTCGGGGTTGCCGACCAGGCGGTTGGCCAGCCGCAGGGCCGGCCCGTCCGCGGCACCCGAGCGCGGCACCCCGAGATGGGCGTACCCGGGCCGCCCCAGATCCTGCACGGTGGCGTACGGCCCCGGCGCGATCACCTCGATCATGGTCCGTGAACCGCCTGGAAGCGCACCCGCGTCCCCGGCGTGAGCAGCGCGGGCGGGTCGGCGTCCACGTCCCACACGGCCGTGGCCGAGCGGCCCAGCAGCCGCCACCCGCCGGGGGAGGCCGAGGGGTAGACCGCCGAGTAGGGGCCGGCGATCGCCACCGACCCGGCGGGCACCGACGTGCGCGGGGTGTCCAGCCGGGACACGTGCAGCGCGGGGTCCAGCCCGGTGAGGTAGGCGAACCCCGGGGCGAAGCCCAGCCAGCCCACGGTCAGCTCCCGGCCGGTGTGCCGCTCGACCACCTCCCGCCGGGAGAGCCCGCTCAGCGCGGCCACCTCGTCGAGGTCGGCGCCGTCGTACACCACCGGAAGGGTCACGGCCGCCGGGCGGGCGGCGTCGCCCGCGTCCGCCCCGGCCGCCGCCTCCAGCAGACGGGCGAGCTCGTCGCGCAGCCGCGCCGGGTCGGCCCCCGGGGCGACGACCAGGACCGTGGCCGGGCCCGGCACGATCTCCGCCACCCGGGCCGGCCGGTCGGCGCGCAGCAGGGCGTCGAGGCGGTGGGAGACCTCCAGCGAGCCGGTCTCCACCAGCAGCGCGTGCTCGCCGGCCCGCCGGATCACCGGGCGCCCCCCGCCCCGGGCCCGCTCACGCGGGTCCCCGCACGTCCGCGTCTGTCGCGTCTGCCGCGCCTTCCGTGCCTTCCGTGCGACGGCCCCTCCGCGGGCCCCTCACGCGAAGGACCTCAGCGTCACCCCGGCGTCCACCAGGCCGTCCCGTACGGCCCGGGCCAGCAGCACGGCGCCGGGGGTGTCGCCGTGCACGCAGATCGAGCGCGCCTGTACGGCGACCCGCGTGCCGTCCACCGCGTCGACCACCCCCTCGGTGGCCATCCGCACCGCCCGGCGGGCGACCGTGGCGGGGTCGTGCAGCACAGCGCCGGGGGAGCGGCGGGAGACCAGCGTGCCGGCCCCGGTGTAGGCGCGGTCGGCGAACGCCTCCACGACGGTGGTGACGCCCTCGCGGGCGGCGATCTCGTGGACGGCCGAGCCGGGCAGGGTCAGCACCGGCAGGCTCGCGTCGTGGTCGGCGACCGCGGCCACCACCGCCTCGGCCTGCTCGGGGTCGCGGCAGATCCGGTTGTACAGGGCGCCGTGCGGCTTGACGTAGGAGACCCGGCCGCCCATCGCCCTGGCGATGCCGTCGACCGCCGCGAGCTGGTACAGCACCTCGGCGCAGAGCTCCTCGGGGTCGACGTCCATCTCACGGCGGCCGAACCCGGCCAGGTCCCGGTAGGAGACCTGGGCGCCGATCGCCACCCCCCGGTCGACCGCGGCCGCGCACGTGCGGCGGATGGTCAGCGGGTCACCGGCGTGGAAGCCGCAGGCCACGTTGGCGCTGGTCACCACCTCCAGCAGGGCCGCGTCGTCGCCCAGTCGCCAGATGCCGAAACCCTCGCCCAGGTCGGCGTTCAGATCGATGACCATGGTCCACCTACACCGGGGGCTCGTCGGGAATGTCGGCGATGTCGTCGAGGGCGATGGCCAGCTCCTCGGGGTCGTCGCCGATGCGCTCGGCGATCTCGATCAGCACGTGCAGCACGTCGTGCCGGTCGTGGCCCAGGTCGAGCAGCCGCTGCGCGGCCTCCCACAGCTGGGGCGGGTCGCCCTCCCACAGGCGGGCGGCGATCTCCTCGTGCCAGGCCAGGTGCTCGTCGTAGTCGTGCCTGTTGAGCTCGCCGGCGTGGTCGATGCCCAGCAGGATCCGCCGGTCGCCCTCGTCGGCCGGGTTGAGCAGGCCGAGCTTGATCTCGCCGTGCGTGCCCTGCAGGAAGGGGAACGCGAACACCCTCCTGGCCAGCGCGGACAGGTCGCCGTCGGGCAGCAGCCGCTCCAGCAGGTCGCGGTCGAGCCCGAAGGTCGTCGGGTCGCGGTAGGCCTCGGCGAACTTGCCGGTCGCCTCCCAGACCGCGTCGAGCGTGGCCCGCAGCCCCTCGTCGGGCAGGCCGGTCCTGGCGGCGGCGAACCGCGCCCAGGCCCCCAGCACGTGCGGCACCGCCTCCTGCTCGGCGCCGTTCAGCATCACCTTGCGCGGCAGCCAGTCGAGCAGGAACGTCTCGCACTTGGTCGGGCTCACCCGCAGCGGGCGGCCGAAGTCCTGGTCGCAGCCGTAGTCGATGATGTGGTCGGCGCACCGGGAAGCCGCCGACGGGTCGGACAGGTGCTCGGCCGCGTCCGAGGAGAGGAACTCCGCGGCCAGCATGGCCCGGCGGTCGCGGCTGTAGGGGGCCTCGCTGTGCAGCGGGGCCGGCCGCTTGCGGCCGGGCGGCAGCGCCTTGATCCGGGCCCGCGCGAAGGCGTGGTAGGCGCTGTAGCTGTCGCTGACCGGCACCGCCGCCCTGCGGTGGCCGTACTCGGCGGTGGCCTTCATCGCCGACTCCAGCAGCGCCCTGGCCTGCTGTGGCTCGATCTCCTCGAATCGGAGCATCGGGTTGCCCTCGGACTCGGCCCGTACCTGCTCCAGCAGCTTGTCGACGTGCGAGGAGACCCAGGCGTCGCGGGCCATGCCGCGCATGTTGTAGTCGACGATCATCACCAGTGCGTGCCGGTCCTCGGCGCTGTCGGACCCCCGGTAGCCGAAGGTGCACACCACGGTGTCCTGGTCGCCGTAGGCGTCGCGGGAGACGAAGCAGCCGGTGGGCTTGACCACGCCCAGCCGGTCGGCCCAGCGCGGCCTGGCCACGTCGCGCTCCATGAGCGCCAGCGCGGCGCCCTCGGCCTTGGCGGCCTGGCGGGCCGTGCCGAGGTAGGCCAGCGTGATCAGCAGGGTGAGGGCGGCCGGTGAGCCCGCCTTGGCCGCGTAGTCGACCAGCCCCTCGCCGAGCACCTGCTCGGCGTCCCCGCGCTTCAGCCGCCGGCCCCACCAGGCCCCGACCATGTCGGAGACCATGAGCTCGGCGTCCAGCGGGCTGCGCACCGCGAGCAGCTCGCGGGCGGCGAGCAGCATCTCGGAGAAGACCGCTTCGGGGGACCGGCTCTCGCGAGGGTCTCGACGGTGTCGCCGGATCAAGCGGTCTCAGCCTCCCCCGTCGGCCAGGTGGGCCGGTGACGGACGCCGCCGCCCTGACCGACCCGCTCGCCTCGCTCGCTCACGCCCCGACCTTCTCGCATTCCCGGTCCAAACGGTGCGTAGAAGACGGCCGGGTCCCCCGATGCTACCGGGGACCGCGGGGCGGCGGCGCGGAGTTGACGAGGGCGAGCAGATGCTCGCGGGCGACGCGCTCGACGACCTCGGGGGTCGCCTCGATGCCCAGATGCTCGGCACAGGCGCGGACGTCGGCCACGCACCTGCCGATGGTCTCGGCGGGAACGGTCAGGAACTCGGCGGCCAGGTGAGAGGTCACCGGCTCGTGAGCGGGCATGGGCGACCCGGCGAAGCGGGCGGTGAGAACGGGCATGGCTGTCGCATTCCTCCCGGTTTCCGGGGGTCATCCCCCGGATGCGTCGGCGGGGACGTGCGTTCTCATTCCACAACTTATCTCGGCGGTGTCAACCCTCGCGGGCGTGATATGGAAAGCTTGCCCCGTGTCTTGACTGAATTCTGCAACAACGGAGTAAACGAGTCTCCCCGAAGGGGGAGCCGGATTGACGGCGAGTCAGTAGCCTGAACTCGCCCGTGAGGCCGACGGAGATGAGGTGGGGAGTTGCCGGGACGGTCCGGCCCGATCCTGCTAGGGTCCTGGCCGCAAACGTTCGACGTCGCAGCGGCGGCCGGCCGGCGCCCGCGCGGAGGCCCCCGCGCACGGGTGCGGGGATTCCGGTCGTCCCGGGGACGGCGTTCAGGGGGTGTGCCGACCGCATCCGGGGCGGGGCTTCCGTCCGCACCTGCCCATCGCCGATGATGTACTCCAGGATCCGGTCCCCCGGAGCCGCGCTACGCCAATTCGCAAGTTTGGAGATGTGCCTCGTGGGAGACCCTGGCACGCGACGGAGGTGCCGACCATGAGCGCCGAAACCTCCGTGCCCCGTTCCCGGGAGTCGGGTGTGGACATCTCAGACTCCGGCCTGTTGCAGGGCCTGCTGTCGCAGTCGCCGTTCGCCTTCGCGTTCTTCGACCCGGACGGCCGCTTCGAGCGCGTCGACGAGGTCTTCGCCGACGTGGTCGGCCTGCCCGCGGAACGGCTGGTCGGCCGGGCCCCGGCCGAGCTGCTCTCGGCCGACCTGACCGCCCTGATCGAGGCCTCGGTACGGGCCATCGTGGCCAAGGCCGAGGTCAGGCAGGACCAGCGGATCCGCGTCCGCAGCGCCGACGGCGAGCCCCGGCACTGGTCATTGACCTTCTCCCCGATCCACGACGGCTCCGGCGCGCTCCGGGCGATCTGCCTGGTCGGCGTCGACATCACCCGCAGCAGGCAGGTCGAGGAGGACCTCAGGCGCAGCGAGGAGCGCTACCGCTCGCTGGTCGAGGCCCAGTCCCAGCTGGTGTGGATCACCGCCCCCAACGGGACGGTGCGGGAGGACGCGCCGCAGTGGCGGGCGATCACCGGCCAGGGCCTGGAGGAGTACCTCACCCACGGCTGGCTGGAGGCCGTCCACCCCGACGACCGCCCGCAGACCGAGGAGGCGTGGCGCGAGGCCCTGCGCGGCCGGAGCATGTTCGAGTGGAGCTACCGGGTCCGCACCCGGGCCAGCGGCTACCGCTACTTCGAGGTGCGCGCCGTCCCGATCATCCGCCACAACCGGGTCGTCGAGTGGGTGGGCGCCAACACCGACGTCACCCCGCAGCGCGAGGCCGAGGAGATGCGCGGCCGCCTGACCGACCAGCTCGGCGCCGCCGCGCTGCGGACCGCGCGCCTGCAGGGCGCCACGGCCATACTGGCCGAGGCGCTCACCGTCGAGCAGGTGGTCCAGGTCATCATCGACGTCGGGCGCACGGCTCTGGCGGCCGACCGGTCCGCGGTGGCGCTGCTCGACGTGGACCGGGCCGCGCTCAAGCTGGTCAACAGCGGGGGCATCCCCGAGGTCCCCGGCGCGCCCGGCGAGGAGATCCCGCTCTCCCACTCCAGCGTGATGACCATGGCGGTCAACAGCCGGCGGCCGGTCTTCGCCGAGTCGCCCGAGAGCCTGCGCTCCCAGTTGGTGGACGCGGGAGGCGACGACGAGGCCATCACGGGCTTCCTCGCCCACAGCGACGAGCGGGCCTGGGTGGGCCTGCCGCTGCTGGCGGCGGGCCGGGCGCTGGGCGCGCTGCGGTTCTCCTTCACCCGCCCGCAGAAGATCTCCCAGGAGGACGGCGTCTTCCTGGAGGCCCTCGCCGGGCAGTGCGCCCTGGCCGTGGAGCGGGCGACGCTGTTCGAGCGCGAGCACCGCACCGCCGAGACCCTCCAGCGCAGCCTGCTGCCCGACCGCCTGCCGGTGATCCCGGGGCTGGTCCTGGCCCAGCGGTTCCGCTCCGGCAGCCGCCACGTGCAGGTCGGCGGTGACTGGTACGACGCGTTCGTGCTCCAGGACGGCCGGGTCGCGGCCGTGGTCGGCGACGTCATGGGCAAGGGCGTCAAGGCCGCCGCAGGGATGGGCCGGATCCGCAACGCCATGCGGGCCCTGGCGCTGACCAATCCGCCGCCCGCGGCGGTCCTCACCGGCCTGGACCGGGTCTTCGAGGCGACCGAGGAGGAGGAGCAGGTCACGACCCTGGCCTACATGGTCGTCGAGCCCGGCACCGGGGAGGGCACGCTGGCGCTCGCCGGTCACCCGCCGCCCCTGCTGGTCTCCCCTCAGGGCGTTCCGCTGCTCTGCGACGGCGAGCCGGGCACGCCGCTGGGCTGGCCCACCAGCCGCAGGCAGTTCCGGTTCTGCGTCCCGCCGGGGCACACCGCCGTCCTGTACTCGGACGGCCTGGTGGAGAACCGCAAGCGCGGGCTGGATGCCGGGCTCGCTGATCTTTGCTCTGTTGTGACCGAAGCGCCACCCGAAGTCGTGGGAAGCCCCCACATGTTGCTGGATTTCCTCGTCGATCGCATGCTGTCTGGATATGAGCAGGATGACGACGTCACGGTGCTCGCGATCCACGTTCCCCCAGCCACGAAGAGTGACTGAATGAAACAGTCATAACGGTTGCTTTCGGGTATCGGTGCCTCGCTTCCGTACGCACTACTCTCTTGGTCGGCCTAGGGTGGAGGGCAACCGCCAGGAGGCGGCCGTATGGATCACGGTGTCATGCCACAATGCTGGACAGGTGCGTCGCGGCTCGCGCGGCCTCGGTAACCACGGCCAGGGGTGAAAAACCACTGGCCGGACATCTGGATCCATTCTCGTCACGCTTTCCTTCGAGAGGTGTTCGTGTCGCCTGCAAGTTCGACTCGCTCGAAGCCATCCGAGCTGAACGAGCCCGTCATTCAGCAGCTGATGGAGCGGGGGCGCTCGCAGGGGTTCCTCGAGTCCGAGGATGTCCGCAAGGCCGTCGAGGAAGCGGACATTCCGATGGCGCAGGTCGCTGGAATCCTGCGAAGCCTCAGCAAAGAGGGCATCACCGTACGGCTGACCGCCGAGGATTCCGCGGGTCCCAAGAAGCCCCGCACTCCCGCCAAGCGCCGCACCGCCCCTGCCGCCCCGGCCGTCAACAAGAAGACCAAGACCGCCGCGGCGGCGGCCAAGGAGCAGCCGGAGACCGTCACCGCGGTCGTCAGCGGCTCCGAGCCCGCGCCCGCCGCCAAGAGGCCGGTCCCCGCCCCGCCCAAGAAGGCCGCTCCCGCGGCCAAGAAGCCGGTGCCAGCCCCGCCGCCGAGGAAGGCCGCGTCCGCGGCCGCCGCCCCGGCGACCCCGGCGACCGCCGCTCCCAAGCCGCCCGCCGGTGACGACGACGAGGTCATCGACCTCGAGGACGTCGAGATCGAGGACTTCGACCTGGAGGCCGTGGCCGAGGTCGAGGTCGAGGTGGAGGTGGAGGTGGAAGCCGAGGCGGAGGTCGAGGTGGAAGCCGAGGCCGAGGTCGAGGTCGAGGTCGAGGAGGAGCCCAAGGTCGAGGCCGTCCAGGTGAACGAGGACGAGGTCCTCATCCTCACCGACGACGACGACGACGCCCCGGTTCCCCAGGTCGCGGCCGCCGGCGCCACCGCCGACCCGGTCAAGGACTACCTGAAGCAGATCGGCAAGGTCCCCCTGCTCAACGCCGAGCAGGAGGTCGAGCTCGCCAAGCGCATCGAGGCCGGCCTGTTCGCCGAGGAGCAGCTCGGCACCGACGGCGAGAAGCTGCCGGTGGACGTCCGGGCCGAGCTGGAGTGGATCGCCGAGGACGGCCGCCGGGCCAAGAACCACCTGCTGGAGGCCAACCTCCGCCTGGTGGTCTCGCTGGCCAAGCGCTACACCGGCCGCGGAATGCTCTTCCTGGACCTGATCCAGGAGGGCAACCTGGGCCTGATCCGCGCGGTCGAGAAGTTCGACTACACCAAGGGCTACAAGTTCTCCACGTACGCCACCTGGTGGATCCGGCAGGCGATCACCCGGGCCATGGCGGACCAGGCGCGGACCATCCGCATCCCGGTCCACATGGTCGAAGTGATCAACAAGCTGGCCCGCGTCCAGCGGCAGATGCTCCAGGACCTCGGGCGCGAGCCCACCCCGGAGGAGCTGGCCCGCGAGCTCGACATGACCCCCGAGAAGGTCGTCGAGGTCCAGAAGTACGGGCGTGAGCCGATCTCCCTGCACACCCCGCTGGGCGAGGAGGGCGACAGCGAGTTCGGCGACCTCATCGAGGACTCCGAGGCGATCGTCCCGGCAGACGCGGTCAGCTTCACGCTCCTGCAGGAGCAGCTCCACTCCGTTCTGGACACGCTGTCCGAGCGCGAGGCGGGCGTGGTCTCGATGCGCTTCGGCCTGACCGACGGTCAGCCGAAGACGCTGGACGAGATCGGCAAGGTCTACGGGGTGACGCGCGAGCGCATCCGGCAGATCGAGTCCAAGACCATGTCCAAGCTCCGCCACCCGTCCCGGTCGCAGGTCCTGCGCGACTACCTCGACTGAGGATCCGCCCGGCCACAGCAGGCCCGCGCCGTCCGGCGCGGGCCTTGCCGGTGTCGACGGGGGCTTGACGGTTCACCGGAACGACCCGGACTCCCGTCCCGCAGATGCGGCGGAGGCTGGGGGAGATCGTCCGGTGTCGAGGGATCGGGTCCACCGGGGCCGGGGGCGGGACGATCACACCATGACGACCGTCACACCATGACGTCGAGCGTCCACGACGACCGTCCGCCCGCGGGCGCCGCGCCCAGGGCGACGGAGTGCCCCAGATGGTCCAGCACCTTCGCGAGTTCCTGCGGGCTCTGCGGGTCGACGTCCCCCTCCAGCAGCGAGCGGGCGATCACGCCCCTGGTGGCCTTGGCCATGTGGCTGACCACCTTGCCCTGCCGGAGCACCCGTACCGCCACCGCCCTGGCACCGGGCCGCCAGGCCGTCACGTAGGTGCTGGACCGCAGATCCACCACCAGGCCGGGCTCGGCGTCGAGCAGCGGGGTGATCCGCGGGCGCCAGAAGGCGCCCAGCCCGCCGAGCGGGGGAAGCCGCACCCCCATGGAGAGCCGGTACGGCGGGACGCGGTCACCGATCCGCAGCACCCCCCACAGGCCGGAGAAGATCAGCAGGCTCTCCGACGCCCGGCCCGCCGCCTCGGGGGAGAGCGAGGCCAGGCCGAGGTTGTCGTAGAGCACCCCGGTGTAAAGGTCGGCCGCGGCCAGCGTGGGCGCGGTCCGCAGAAGCAGGTTCCTGCCGATCTCGGCGGCCGTCCCCGGAGACAGCCCGAGCACCTCGGCGGCCGAGTCCCTTTCGCACAGGGCGCCGAGCGCCTCCAGGACGTCCTCCCTGGCCGGGGTGAGAGCGGGGAAGCTCAGCCGGGACAACTCGAGGGCCGGGCCGTCGCCGTGCGAGGCCTTTCCCTCGGACGGAGGCAGCAGAATCAGCACGGTTGCCGAGCATAGTGCGGCGACCGGGGAGTTAGGATCCTTCATCATGATCGATGTGGGCTTCGACCGGCTGGTCGACCAGGCCTGGCCGGCGATCCACCGGGTGGACGCGGACGGCTGGGTGCTGCGCGCCTCGGGCGGGGTGACCAAGCGGGCGAACTCCGTGCTGCCGCTCGGTGAGCAGGACGATCTCCAGGCCGCCGTGGAGCGGGCCGAGGAGTTCTACGCCGACCGCGGCCTGCCGAGCGTCTTCTCGATCGGGGGCGGTGCCACACCGGGCCTGGACGCGCTGCTCGGGGCACGCGGCTACCGGGTGGTGGACCCGACTCTGATCATGACGGCCGACCTGTCAGAGGAGGCGGGCGTGCCCGGCGGGAACGGGGTGTCCGAGGGGGCCGGGGCGGCCGCGGAGAAGACCGGCCCGTCCGCGGACAAGGTCGAGCTCACCGGGGAGCCCTCACGGGCCTGGCTGGACACCTGGTGGAGCGTGGACGGCAGGATCGGCGCCGACGGCCTGGAGACGGCCGCGCGCATCCTCACCGGGGTGCCCGCCACGTACGCCTCGCTGGGCCCGGGGGCCGTGGGGCGGGGCGTCGGGCAAGGCGGGTGGTTCGGGATCTACGCCATGGCCGTGCTGCCGGACGAGCGGCGCCGCGGACATGGGACGAGAGTGTTGCGTGCCCTGCTCTCGCACGCGCGAGGGCGGCGAGGGCAGGGCACACAGCGGGCATATTTAGTCGTGGTGGAGTCCAACACCGCTGCCAGGGCGCTGTACGAGCGTCATGGCTTCACGGTGACGGGCCGGTATCACTACCGGGTCCGATGATGACCCCATCCGTTGGATTATCGTTCGTCGTTGCCTGCCGGTGCCGGAGTGTCGCTGAGACGCGCGGACTCATCCTGGATGCTGGCGCCCTTGTCTCTCAGCACCGCCACGTGCTGACGCCCGTGGTGGGCGCAGAACAGCAGCTCCCCCCCTACGGGCAGGGTTGCGCGGATGTAAGCCTGGGCGCCACACCGGTCACAGCGGTCCGCAGCGGTCAGCTGCTTGGCGGGGGCGAGGGTTCCAGTCACGTATCGCCTTTCAGGTCATCCCCTGAGGTGGAGGATCTGGCGCAGTCACTTGAGAGAACATCTAACCCGATACGAACGTTCCCAACCGACCCCCTGCTACGCCCAGAGCAGAAAGTGACCGACAGTGACGATGATCACGCCGGATGTGACGACGGCGCCCTCCGGGAGGCGGACCTGTACCCGCTCCGGCGCGAAGAACGGTAAGCTGCGCACACGTGTTCGACAGACGGGGAGTGGGGCGTGACCGCAGTTAGCGCGGAGACGGGTTATACGGCCCGTCACCTGTCGGTGCTGGAGGGTCTGGAAGCCGTCCGCAAGCGTCCGGGCATGTACATCGGCTCCACCGACAGCCGCGGCCTCATGCACTGTCTCTGGGAGATCGTGGACAACGGGGTCGACGAGGCCCTGGCGGGTCACTGCACCCGCATCGAGGTCGAGCTGCACGCCGACGGCTCCATCGAGGTCCGTGACAACGGCCGTGGCATCCCGGTGGACGTCGAGCCCAAGAGCGGCCTGGCGGGCGTCGAGCTCGTCTACACGAAACTGCACGCGGGCGGGAAGTTCGGCGGCGGCTCCTACGGCGCCTCGGGCGGGCTGCACGGTGTCGGCGCCTCCGTCGTCAACGCCCTGTCCTCGCGGCTGGACGTCGAGGTCGACCGGGGCGGCAGGATCCACGAGATCAGCTTCCGCAGGGGCGTTCCCGGCGTCTTCGACGGCGACGGGCCCAAGGCCAAGTTCAAGAAGAAGTCCGGGCTCCGTGACGGCGGGCCCGCCGCCAGGAACGTCACCGGGACCCGGGTGCGCTTCTGGGTGGACCACCAGATCTTCCTCCCCGAGGCCGAGGTCTCCCTCGACGAGATCCACGTCCGCCTCCGCCAGACGGCGTTCCTGGTGCCGGGCCTGACCCTGTCCGTGCGCGACAGCCGCGGTGAGGAGCCCGTCGAGGAGGAGTTCCGCTTCGACGGCGGGATCTCGGAGTTCACCGAGTTCCTCGCCCGCGACGAGGCCGTCTGCGACGTGCTCCGCCTGCAGGGGACCGGTCACTTCCACGAGACCGTCCCGGTCCTCGACGACCTGGGGCACATGACCCCGACCGAGGTCCAGCGCGAGCTGACCGTGGACGTGGCGGTGCGCTGGGGCAAGGGCTACGACAGCACCGTCCGCTCCTTCGTCAACGTGATCGCCACCCCCAAGGGCGGCACCCACGTCAACGGTTTCGAGCGCGCGCTCGTCCGTACCCTGAACGAGCAGCTGCGTGAGACCCGGCTGCTCAAGAACGGCGACGCCCCGGTCACCCGGGAGGACATCATGGAGGGGCTCACCGCGGTGGTGACCGTCCGGGTGCCCGAGCCGCAGTTCGAGGGCCAGACCAAGGAGGTCCTGGGCACCTCGGCGGCCTCCCGGATCGTGGCCCACGTCGTCTCGCGCGAGCTCAAGGAACTGCTCACCAACCCCTCGCGCACCGCCAAGCCGCAGCTCCGCGCGGTCCTGGAGAAGATCGTCGCGGCGGCCAAGGCCCGCATCGCCGCCCGCGAGCACCGTGACAACCAGCGCCGCAAGACCGCCCTGGAGAACTCGGCGCTCCCGGCCAAGCTGGTCGACTGCCGCAGCGACGAGGTGGACCGCAGCGAGCTGTTCATCGTGGAGGGCGACTCGGCCCTGGGCACCGCCCGGGCGGCCCGTGACTCGGAGTTCCAGGCGCTGCTGCCGATCCGGGGCAAGATCCTGAACGTGCAGAAGGCCTCCGTCGCGGACATGCTCAAGAACGCCGAGTGCGCCGCGATCATCCAGGTCATCGGCGCGGGATCCGGCCGCTCCTTCGACATCGAGGCCGCCCGGTACGGCAAGGTCATCCTGATGGCCGACGCCGACGTCGACGGCGCGCACATCCGCTGCCTGCTGCTGACCTTGTTCCACCGCTACATGAGGCCGATGGTCGAGGCCGGACGGGTCTTCGCGGCCGTGCCGCCGCTGCACCGGATCGAGGTCACCAACCCCGGCCGCGGGGACAAGTACGTCTACTGCTACTCCGACGCCGAACTGCACCGGGTGCTGCGCGGCCTGGAGAAGCGGGGCAAGCGCTGGAAGGACCCGGTCCAGCGGTACAAGGGCCTGGGCGAGATGGACGCCGACCAGCTGGCCGAGACGACCATGGAGCCGCGTCACCGCACGCTGCGCCGGGTGCGCATCGAGGACATCGAGGAGGCCGAGCGCATCTTCGCGCTCCTCATGGGCAGCGACGTGGCCCCGCGCCGGGAGTTCATCGTGAGCAGTGCCGCCGAGGTCGACCGCGACCACATCGACGCCTAGCTCCCGGCGCCCCCGGGCGCGGTGATCCGTGACCCGGCCCGTACGGCCGTGGCGCCGCTCGCGACGGTGCGGGTCGCGATGTCCTCGATCGGACGGCGCACGGCCCGGACCGCCGTGCCGTGCCGTGCCATGGCGTGGCGTGGCGCCGGCTCATGTCACGCACGGGGGCGTTGCAGTGAGGGCCCGGCGCCTCGTGCCAGGGGCCGGTGCCTTGTCCCGTGGTTCGGTGCCTTGTCCCAGGGCCCGGGGGGGGGGGGGGGGGGGGGGGGGGGGGGGAGGAAATGGGGGGATACAGAGTACGCATACCGGACAGATACC
>NZ_JBVJIA010000001.1:165697-363851 GCF_055586505.1 Streptosporangium sp. NPDC050148
CGTCCCCCCCCCCCCCCCCCCCCCCCCCCCCCCCCCCCCCCCCCCTCCCCCCCCCCCCTCCTCCCCCCCCCCCCCCCCCCCCCCCCCCCCCCCCCGGGCCCTGAGGCTCAGATGTCGACCGGAAGCAGCTTCCCGGTGCGCACGTCGTAGACCGCGCCGCCCACCGGCATGCCCGGCGGGAGGAACGGGCTGGTCCTGATCCGGGTCAGGTCGTGACGCAGCGCGGCGTCCTGGTCGGGGACGGTGTGGAAGTCCAGGCTGCGGGTGTCGACCCCGCGCCGGGCGGCGATCGCGTGCACCTCCTCGTCGGTGACCTTGGTCATGCCGCAGTCGGTGTGCGGCATGACCAGCACCCGCTCCACTGCGAGCAGGTTGACGGCCAGGACGAGCGTGCGCAGGACGTCGTCGGTCACCCGGGCCCCGGCGTTACGGAGGATCTTGGCGTCGCCGCGCTTGAGGCCGAACACGCCCAGCGGGTCGATCCGAGAGTCCATGCAGGTGACCACGGCAAGGCCGCGCGCGGCCCTGCCGGTCAGCTCGGAGTCGGTGAACGTGGCGGAGAAATCCTCGTTGGCGGCCAGCAGGTCGTCGAAGGCACTCACGTACGCATCCCTCGGTCGGTGGAAGTCAGCAGATCAATGATGCTTCATGCCCGTTTCAGGATTGTTTCCGGGCCTGTATCGAGTGAGGACTTGACCAAGATCCTGCCATGCTCCGTCGCTTTCCGTGATGATGTCGTCACCCGACGTCCGACAGGTGTGGAGAGGCAATGAGCAGGACCGAATCGCTGGCCGACTATCTCCGTGACCAGGGCAGGCGCAAGCTGGACCGGGTCGAGGCCAGGGACGGGGGGCGCAACGCACGCTCGGCGCTGGCCCTGCTCGACGCGGCCGTCTACACCCGTTCCCTGCAGGAGGACGATCCGTTCGTACGGCTTCTGGCGGAGGCGGGGTGCTTCGGCCCCGATGGGGACGGTGACTTCAGCCCGACGGACCGGGTCGCCAAGGTCGTCCGCTTCTGGGAGTCGGGGGAGCCATGGCAGCTGCTGATGGCGATCCGGTTCGCGCTCCAGGGCGCGCTGACCTGAGGCCGGCGCCGTGCCCGGGCCGACGTCGCCCCCTGGGCCCGCACCGGTCACGGGGACGCGCCACCGGTCACGAGGCGCGATGCCGGTCATGAGGGTGCGGTGCCGGTTTCACGGGGACGCGGTGCCGGTTACGAGGGTGTGGCACCGGTCACGGAGACACGGCGTCGGTCACGGAGACACGGCACCGGTCATGAGGGTGCGGCACCGGGTTTGAGGCGGCGCGCCGGGGAAACACGGATCGAGGTCACGGCCCTCACGTGCCGGAGCGCCCGGCGCCGGTCGGCGCTTGTCAGTGCCTGTCGGGGCCGTCCGGGGTCCGCCGGGGCCGGGGGCGAACATCGGCCGGGGTCCTCCGGTGGCACCATCGGACACCCCGTCGATGCCGAGATCAGGAGGAAGAGTGAGCATCGCGCAATTCAGGTCGATCGTTCTGGACTGCCCGGACCCCAAGCGGCTGGCCGACTTCTACGTCGCCCTGCTGGGCTGGAAGGTCGACAGCAGCAGGGACGACTGGGTGGTGGCCACCGGCGACGGCCCCGGACGGCTCTGCTTCCAGCTCGCCCCCGACCACCGGCCGCCCGACTGGCCGGGCAACGAGAGGCCGCAGCAGTTCCACCTTGACCTGACCGTCGAGGACCTCGACGAGGCCGAGAAGGTCGCCCTGGAGCTGGGAGCGGTCAAGCACTCGCACCAGCCGGCCGAGGAGGAGGGCGGGGAGGGGGATTTCCGGGTCTTTCTCGACCCCGCCGGGCATCCGTTCTGCTTCTGCGTGGACTGACCGTCCTGGGGGATCTCAGGGCCTCCCAGGGCGGTCCTGTGCCGCCCCCGGGGCCTTTCCGGCGCCCGTGTCCGCTCGCGACCCGCACCGGGCGGCGGGTCCTGAACGGGCACGGATCGAAGGGGCCTTCCGACGTGACCCGGAAGGCCCGTCCTTCGGCGGGACCGGAAGGGCTCGTCCCCGGCACGTCCCGGAAATGGTCCTCGGTGGCCCGGCCGAGAAGAGTCTGGCGCGAACAGGCTGGAAGGCCCGTCCTCCGGAGGCACCGAGGTCTGTCCCCGGGACGTCCTGGAACCGGCACGTACCGGGAAAGGTCCTCGGTGGCCCGGCCGAGCAGGTCTGGCTCGAACAGGTGGGGAGGTCCGCTTCGGCAGGGCCGGAAGGCCCGCCCTCCGCCAAGACCGGGAGGCGACCTCCCGGCAAGAGCCGGGAGGTCGCCTTCGGCGAGGTCTCCCACAGGGCCGGAGGATCACTCCCCGGCCGGAGTGGGCGGGGCGCCGGGCCGGATCGGCCCGTACCCGTGAACCGGGTCACACCCCGCCCGGAGCGGGCGGCGCCGGACCAGGTCGGTCCGGACCTGCCGGTCGGGTCACTCCCCGGGCGGAGCGGGCGGGACGGAGTGCCTCCCGCCGGACTCCCGGGACGCCCGGGGCCCGCCGGCGCCCAGGGCACCGCCCACGGCCGAGACGGTATGGGTGAGCCGGAGCCCGGAACCGTCGCGGCGGCCGAGCTCCTCGGGAAGCGGCACGGGCTTGCCCACGGCCGACGCGGCGCGGACCGGGGCCGGGCCCGCCCAGGCGAGCAGCAGCACGTCCTCGCCCTTGAGGAAGCGCTGGACGCGGACGCCGCCGGTGCCCCGGCCCTTGGCCGGGTACTCGGCGAAGTCGGAGATCTTGGCGCCGCCGACCTGGGTGCCGGGCAGCGCGGTCGACGAACCGGCGATCGTCACCACCCGTGACTCGCGGGTGGGGTCGACCGCTCCGAACCAGATCACCGTGGCGCCGCCGTCCAGCCGGACCCCGGCCATGCCGCCCGCCGGACGGCCCTGCGGCCGGACGACCGAGGCGGGATAACGCAGCAGCTGGGCGTCGGAGGTGATGAAGACCAGGTCGTCCTCCTCACTGGTCAGCTCCACCGCCCCGACGACGCTGTCGCCCTCCTTGAGGCCGATGACCTCGAAGTCGTCGCGGTTGGCCGGATAGTCGGGCACGACCCTCTTCACCACGCCCTGAGCCGTGCCCAGTGCCAGGCCGGGCCCGTCGGGGTCGAGCGAGCCGAGACCGACGACCGTCTCACCGGGGTTGAAGGTGACGTACTCCGCGACCGGGTGACCGCCCGACAGCGAGGGCGGGTTGTCCGAGCGGGGCAGGGTGGGCAGGTCGACCACCTGGACCCGGATCATCCGCCCCTGGTTGGTGACCACGCCCACCTCGCCCCTGACCGTGCTCCGCACGACGGAGAGCAGCACGTCGTGGGCCGAGCGGTCGCCGTCGGCCGCCAGCGGGGAGGCGTCGTGCGTGCGGGCCAGCAGGCCGGTGGAGGAGAACAGCACCAGGCACGGGTCGTCGGCCACCTCCAGCGGGACCGAGACGTTCCTGGCCATCCCCGACGCCTCCAGCAGCACCGTGCGGCGGGGGGTGCCGTAGGTCTTGGAGACCTGGGCCAGCTCGTCGGAGACCACCTTGCGCAGCCTGTCGTCGGAGGACAGGATCGCGGTCAGCTCGGCGATCTCGTCGCGCAGCGTCTCGCTCTCCCGGTCCAGCTCCAGCTTGTCGTAGCGGGTCAGCCGGCGCAGCGGGGTGTCCAGGATGTAGTTGGCCTGGATCTCGGAGAGGTCGAAGACCTCCCGCAGGCGCTCGCGGGCCTGGGCGGAGTCGTCGGAGGAGCGGATGACCTGGATGACCTCGTCGATGTTGAGCAGGGCCACGATGAGGCCCTCGACGAGGTGCAGGCGCTCCTCGCGCCGGCGCCTGCGGTACAGCGAGCGGCGGCGGACCACGTCGATGCGGTGGTCGACGTAGACCTGCAGCAGCTCGCGCAGGCCCAGCGTGCGCGGCTGGCCGTCCACCAGCGCGACGTTGTTGATGCCGAAGGTCTCCTCCATCGGCGTGAGCCGGTAGAGCTCCTCCAGCACGGCCTCGGGGATGAAGCCGTTCTTGATCTCGATGACCAGGCTCAGGCCCTTGTGGCGGTCGCTGAGGTCCTTGAGGTCGGAGATGCCCTGGAGCTTCTTGGCGGTGACCAGCTCCCGGATCTTGGTGACCACCCGCTCGGGGCCGACGTTGAAGGGCAGCTCGGTGACGACGATGCCCTTGCGCCGGGCGCTGACCTGCTCGACGGAGCACTTGGCGCGCATCCGGAACGTGCCCCGGCCCTTGGCGTACGCGTCCCGGACGCCGTCCAGGCCGATGATCGTGCCGCCGGTGGGCAGGTCGGGGCCTGGTACGAAGCGCATCAGGTCGTCGAGCGTCGCCTCCGGCTTCTTGATCAGGTGCCGGGCGGCGGCGATCACCTCGACGAGGTTGTGCGGCGCCATGTTGGTGGCCATCCCGACCGCGATGCCGGTCGCCCCGTTGACCAGCAGGTTGGGGAAGGCCGAGGGCATGACCGTGGGCTCGGTCTCCTGGCCGTCGTAGTTGGGCTTGAAGTCGACGGTGTCCTCGTCGATCGACTGCACCATGGCCATGGCCGCCGAGGCCAGCCGGGCCTCGGTGTAGCGCATCGCGGCGGGCAGGTCGTCCGGGGAGCCGAAGTTGCCGTGGCCGTCGATGAGCGGCAGGCGCATCGAGAAGGGCTGGGCCATCCGGACCAGCGCGTCGTAGATGGCGGTGTCGCCGTGCGGGTGGAGCTTGCCCATCACGTCGCCGACGACGCGGGAGGACTTCACGTGACCCCGGTCGGGCCGCAGGCCCATCTCGCTCATCGAGTAGAGGATGCGCCGCTGGACCGGCTTGAGGCCGTCCCTGGCATCGGGCAGCGCACGCTGGTAGATGACCGAATATGCGTATTCGAGGAAGCTGGTGCGCATCTCGGTGGAAACGTCGATGTCGACGATCCGCTCCTCGAAGCCCTCGTCGGTCGGGGGTGTGGTCGTCCGTCGAGCCATCTGTTTTCCTGCGCGTGCGCCCCGGCGGTCAGGCCGAGGGGGAGGCGCATCCTCCTTCTGTCATCGTGGGCGAAGCGTTGGCGCCGGGTCCCGGGGAACACCGGGCCGGAGTGTCCGGCGGAGGACCGGCGACGGGGGCGACCGGACATCGTACCGAGACTCGATACCATACCCACGCCGTCCGACACTTCCGGGCCCCGTCCGGCCCGTGGCGCGGCCCGTCGCCGTCCCGCGCGGCCCGGGGACGCTCGGGGATCACCGTGATCATGGGTACGGGCGCGGGCCCCGGCGCCGCGGACCGTCGTCGTTCCGCCCGCTCCCGCGCACCTCAGGGGCCGCCCGGAGCACAAGAGGCGCCGGGGACGCCGGGGCGGGGCCCCGCCCCGGGCCAGGGACCGGGCGGCGGGGCGCCCTCGTACTCGTCCCCGGGCACGTTCACCCGCGTGTCGTAGAGCCTGAAACCGCGGGCGAGGTAGTTGGCGAGCGCCGCGGGGCCGTCGAGCGAGCAGGTGTGCAGCCACACCCTGCGGGTCGGCTCCCGCCCCGGCCACCGGTCGGCCAGGTCCCAGGCGCGGGCCGTGCCGGCCGCCAGCAGGTGCCCGCCGAGACCCTTGCCGATCGCCCAGGGCAGCAGCCCGAAGCAGGTGATCTCGACGGTGGCGTCGTCCTGCGCGGCGAGTTCGACGTAGCCCGCGGGGGAGCCGCGGTGGTGGGCCACCCAGATCTCCACGCCCTCCAGCCAGCGCGCCCACTCCGCCCAGGTCCAGGGCAGCCGCTCGGTCCAGTGCCAGTCCCCGCCGACCGCCGTGTAGAGGAACCGGCCGAACTCGGGGGAGGGCGACTCGGCGCGTACGACGTCGACCTCGATCGACGGCGGTCTCGCGGGCCGCAGGTCCGACGGCGAGGTCTGCTCGAGGTAGCGGGTGGTGACGTCCATGGTGGATGCATCAAACCATGACGGGGAACCGGCCGGGTCCCGTGCCCTCCCCGCCTTCCCCGCCGCGCCGGAGCCGGGAGAAAACAGTCGGTCGGACCTGGTACCAATGACCGGGTGAGCGAAGAGCTGATGCTGCGCGAAGAGGCCGAGGAGCGGCTGCGGGCGCTCGCCGGGGAGCACGCCCGGCTGCGCGAGGACCAGTGGGCGGCCATCAAGGCCCTGGTCATGGATCGTCGGCGGGTCCTCGTGGTGCAGCGCACCGGCTGGGGCAAGTCGGCGGTCTACTTCATCGCGACCGCGCTCCTGCGCGAGCTGGGCGAGGGACCGACCGTGATCGTGTCACCGCTGCTGGCCCTGATGCGCAACCAGATCGCCGCGGCCGAACGTGCCGGGATCAACGCGGTCACGGTCAACTCGGCCAACCCCGAGGAGTGGGAGCAGGTCTACACCCAGGTCGCAGAGGGCGAGGTGGACGTGCTGCTGGTCAGTCCCGAGCGGCTCAACAACCCCGACTTCCGCGACCACGTGCTGCCCGAGCTGGCCGAGAGCGCGGGCCTGATCGTGGTCGACGAGGCGCACTGCATCTCCGACTGGGGTCACGACTTCCGCCCCGACTACCGGCGGCTGCGCACCCTGTTCGAGGAGCTCACCGAGGGCGTGCCGATCCTGGCGACCACCGCCACCGCCAACGCCAGGGTGACCCGCGACGTCGCCGAGCAGATGGGCGAGGAGACGCTCGTGCTGCGCGGCGCGCTGGAGCGCGACAGCCTGCACCTGGGGGTCGTGCGCCTGCGCGGCGCCGAGCAGCGCCTGGCCTGGCTGGCCCACACCCTGCACGAGCTGCCCGGCTCCGGCATCGTCTACACGCTCACCGTGGCCGCCGCCCAGGAGATCGCCGCCTACCTGCGCGAGCAGGGTCACGAGGTGATCGCCTACTCCGGGCAGACCGAGCAGGCCGAGCGGCTCGTCGCCGAGCAGGCGCTGCTCGACAACAAGATCAAGGCCCTGGTCGCCACCTCCGCCCTGGGCATGGGCTACGACAAGCCCGACCTCGGCTTCGTCGTCCACGTCGGCGCCCCCCAGTCCCCGGTCGCCTACTACCAGCAGGTCGGGCGCGCCGGGCGCGGGGTCGAGCGGGCCGAGGTGATCCTGCTGCCCGGCGCGGAGGACCGCGACATCTGGGCCTACTTCGCCTCGCTGGCCTTCCCGCCCGAGCCGGTCGTCCGGTCCGTGCTGGCCGCGCTGGAGGAGGGCGGCGTGATGTCCACCGCGGCCCTGGAGAACCGGGTGGACCTCAGCCGGAGCCGCCTGGAGACCATGCTGAAGGTCCTCGACGTCGACGGCGCGGTCCGCCGGGTCAAGGGCGGCTGGGAGTCGACCGGCGAACCCTGGGGGTACGACGCCCCGCGTTACGCCCGGGTCGCGGCCGAGCGCGAGGCCGAGCAGCGGGCCATGCTGGAGTACATCGAGACCACCGGCTGCCGCGAGGAGTTCCTGCGCCGCCGCCTGGACGACGACACCGCCTCCCCGTGCGGGCGCTGCGACAACTGCACCGGCGCGCACCGCAGCGCCGAGGTCGACGAGCAGGCCGTACGGGCCGCCGCCGACCGGCTGCAGCGGCCCGGGGTGGAGGTCGAGGCCCGCAGGCAGTGGCCGACCGGCCTGACCGACCTCAAGGGCAGGATCAAGCCGGAGCTGGGCGCCGAACCCGGCCGGGCGCTGGGCAGGCTCACCGACATCGGCTGGGGCAACCGGCTGCGCGCCCTGCTCGCCGAGGGAGCCCCGGACGGACCGGTCCCCGACGACGTCTTCGCGGCCGTGGTCACGGTGCTCTCCTCCTGGCAGTGGGAGTCGCGCCCGGTCGGCGTGGTCGCGGTGCCCTCGTCGAGCCGTCCGCTGCTCGTGCGGAGCCTGGCCGAGCGGGTGGCGCAGGTGGGACGGCTGACCTACCTGGGAGACCTCGGCTACCGGTCGGGCCCGCCCGGACGGCAGTTCAACAGCGCCCAGCGCGTCCAGGCCGTCCGGGGCACCCTGGCGATGCCCGCGGCGCTGGGCGCGGCCGTCGCCTCGGCGGGCGGCCCCGTCCTGCTCGTCGACGACCTGGTCGACACCGGCTGGACGATGACCCTGGGCGCCGCGATGCTCCGCCACGCCGGGGCCCCGGCCGTGCTGCCCCTGGCCCTGGCGGTCACCAGCTAGCGCCCGCCCCCGAGGGCTAGGAGACGCCCATGTTCAGGTAGTCGTAGTCCTGGAAGATGTCGCTGACGTGCACGTTGGTCAGGCGGCCGCTGCGCAGCAGGACGTGCGTCTCCCATTGGACGGGCAGGATGACGGCCTGTTCCATCACGGCCCGGTCGACCTGGGACCACAGGTCCTCGCGGCGGGCGGCGTCGGTCTCGACGTAGGCGCGGTCCAGCAGGCGGTCCACCTCGGGCAGCCGCACGCTCACGTTGAACGACCCCCCGTCTTCGATCTCGCGGCTGTCCACGATGTACGACAGGTAGTCGCGTCCCTCGGGCCAGTCGGGGTTCCAGCGCATCATCACCAGGCCGATCGCCTCCCTTCTCAGCTCGGCCGGGTTGCCGCCGTGGTCGTCGAGGTAGTCCTCCTCTGGGAACCCCCGTAGGGCCAGCCGGATGCCGACCCGCTCCAGCGACCGCCTGAGCCGGTCGGCGGCCTCGGGCTCACCCAGCCGGTCCGTCCGGTAGCCGATCCTGGCCGTGAAGCCTCCGGGCCTGCCGCACGCGGCCAGGTGCCCCCGGGCGCTCTCCAGGTCGCCGCCACCGGTCTGGTAGAGGTTCAGCGGCCGGTACCCGGAGACGCCGGGGGCGAGCAGGCCGGTGGCGATCCTGCCGGAGCGCAGCCCGGTGCCGAAGGCGTCGCGCAGCGACACCCGGTCGGCCGCCGCGAACACCGCCCTGCGGCACGACACGTTGTCGAAGGGGGGCACCTCGGGGTTGAGCGCGATGAACCGGAGCTGGTTCACCGTGGCCACGTCGGAGCGTGCCCGCAGGTCGGGCCGTGCGGCGATCCGGTCGGCCAGCCCCACATCGGCCCTGGCGGCGAGGTCCAGGTCCACGTCCTCGGAGACGAGCCTGCTGTCGATGGTGTCCTGGTCCAGGCCGAAGTCGATCTCGTAGCGGTCGGGGAGCGCCCGGCGGTGCGGATCGGTCGCGGCCGACCAGCGCGGGTTGCGGACCAGGACGAGCCGCCTGCCCTCGCGAAGGGTGCCGAACCGGTACGGGCCCGAGGAGAGCACCCGGCTCCCGTACTTCTGGCGGGTGTCCTTGGAGGGCGGGACCGGCATGGTCTGCGGGCTCTGGACGACGTGGTCGAAGGTGGGGTACGGCCTGAGCAGGTGGAAGACGATCGTCCTGTCGTCGGGTGTCTCGATCGCGGATGAGGTGTCGGCGCCGGGCGACCGGTAGGGGCCGCGGTAGCCCTCCGGCAGGTCGAGCAGGGACCTGAAGTGGTGCGGCCCCTCGTCGAGGACGTCCCTGTCCAGGGTGCGGAGCACCGCGTGCTTGACGTCCGCCGAGACGATCGGCGTCCCGTCCTCGTACCTGAGGCCCTCGCGGAGCCGGTAGGTCCACGTGCGGGAGTCGTCGGCGGGGACGCCCGGCCCCTCGGCCAGGTCGCCCACCGGCTCCCGGCCCGCACGGCCGGGAGCGGGCCGGTACATCGTCAGCGACCGTCCGTAGAGCCGCATGACGTTCCACAGCGAGACGTAGTAGCTGTTGCCCGGGTCCAGGGAGTCGGGGGTGAACGAGGCCGCCATCCGGATCGTCCCGCCCCGTTTCGCCGAGGGGGCGGCGATGGACGTCAGGGCCGCGTCGGGCCCGGTCCGCGCGGCCCCCGCGACGGCCTGTCCCGAGGGCGGCCCGGAGCCGGAGCCGCCGGTGGTCCTCGGCCAGAGCGCGACGACCAGCGCGCACGCCGTCACGACCGCCGCGCCCGCGGTCAGGACGCGACGGTGGCGTCTCAGCCCGCCGAGGGGAGAGGTCCTGAACCCCCAGGACGGCGCCGGCGACGACGGTAACGACGGGGACGGTGACGGTGACGGTGACGGCAGGAACGGTGACGACGGGGACGGTGACGGGGGCACCGGGGACGGCGGCACGGAGGACGACGGCACGGGGGACGACTGTGACGAAGGCGGCGGGGCGTCACGGACCTCGGGCCGGGACGCCGGGCCGGGCACGGAGGCGCCGCCCGGGTTCAGCAGCGCGTCCAGCACCTCGCCGGAGGTCGGGCGCTCCCGGGGGTCCTTGGCGAAGGCGGCGTGCAGCAACGGGCGCAGCGACTCCGGCACCCCGGACAGATCAGGGGTGCCGGACAGGATCGCGTGCATCACCACCGGCAGGTCGCCCGAACCGAACGGTGACCGCCCGGTCGCCGCGAACACCATGGTCCCGGCCCAGGCGAACACGTCGCCCGCCATGCCCACGTCCTGGCCGTGGAAGTGCTCGGGGGCCATGTAGGCCGGTGTGCCGATCACGCCGCTGGTCACGCTCTGCCCGGCGTCCAGCGCCCTGGCGATGCCGAAGTCGATGACGCGCGGGCCGTCGGGCCCCAGCAGGACGTTGCTCGGCTTGAGGTCGCGGTGCACGATCCCGGCACGGTGGATCGCGACCAGCGCGGTGGCGGTGGCGACGGCCAGCCTGAGCAGCGCGTGCTCCGCGCGCGGGCCGTCCCGCAGCACCGCCTGATGCAGCGACTCGCCGTCCACGTACTCGCTGAGGATGTACGGCCGGGCGCCGACGGTGTCGACCTCCAGCACGCGGGCGGTGCAGAACTGGGCGACCCGGCGGGTGGCCTCGGCCTCCCGCCGGAAACGTCGCTGGGCCGCGGGGTCGTCGGCGAGCTTGGCGTGCAGCACCTTGAGGGCGACGCGCTCTCCCGAGGGCGTCAGCGCGAGGTAGACGACGCCCTGGCCGCCCTCTCCGAGGAAGCCGACCAGCCGATGCTCGCCGATTCGCTCGGGGTCACCCTGCCGCAGGGGGAGCGGCTCCGGCATGCCGTCACTCCAGGGGTCGCGATGAACGTGACCCGACCACGATATTGAATCGATCCGCTCACAGGGAGGGCTTGGCGATCCTCGCGACGCCCGGCCGCCTCATGTCCCCCGTACCGCGGGACGGGGTGTCCACGCCCTGAGGGCCCGACGACCGCATCGGCCCGGCCGGACGGGACGGACGCAGCCGGCTCAGAGACGGGGACGGGCGCCGAGGTGCGAGATGGCCCGGGAGGCCAGGTGGCACCCGTCGGCCAGCGCCTCGGCCGGGGGCTTGCCGCCGAGCCAGGCGGGCAGGAAGCCCGCGGTGAAGGCGTCGCCCGCGCCGGTGCCGTCGACCACGCGCTCGACGGCCTCGGCCGGAGCCGTGACCGGGTCGGGACGGTTGTTGCCGAACCACAGGGCGCCCTCGTCGTTGAGCTTGACGACCACCTGCGGGAACCACGCGGTGAGCACCTTGGCGGCGGCGGCCGGGTCGTCGCGGCCGGTGAGGACCTTGGCCTGGTCGGCGTTGGCGAACAGCAGCTTGGCGTTCTGCGTCCACTCCAGGAACGGCTCGGCGCCGGTGCGCTCCAGCGGCGCCGACGAGGAGCAGTCCACCGAGACGGACATCCCCGCGCGGCGGGCCAGCTCCAGGGCCGCGAGACCGGCCTCGCGCGACCCCTCGTTGATGAGGGTGTAGCCCGACAGGTGCAGGTGACCGCCCTGGGAGAACAGGTCGCGGGGCAGGTCCTCGGGGGACAGGGCCGCGTTCGCACCGGGGTCGGAGAGCATGGTGCGCTCGCCCTTGTGGGTGACGAGCACCACGCAGGTGCCGGTGGGACGCTCGGGATCCATGACGAGGCGGGCGTCGACGCCGTACCCCATCAGCTCCATGTCGCGGTTGCGGCCCGTGATGTCGGCGCCGCGCCGTCCGATGAAGGCGACCTCGGTGCCCTCGACGGCGAGCCAGGAGGCGATGTTGGCACCCGACCCGCCACCGTGCATGGTGACGATCGCCGGTGTGTCACTCGCCCTGGCCAGCGGGTAGCGAGCCCGGGCGACCGCGTCGGTCATGAGATCGCCCACCACGACCACCCGCGTCATGATGTCACCACCTTGCTGCCTTCGATGCCGACATGCCTCTATACGTGCCTTGAGCCGTACCGCTGACCGTGCCTCCGGCCGCCAAAAACCTAACAGCTTCCGGCCAGCGTGTGGGGCCTTGACCGAACACCGGACCAGAGTCGATGCACAAGCGTTGCGTGAATCCCCCCGGCCGGTCCGATGCGTGGGATGCACGTCTACTCTCGGGACTGTGGAGGCTGCTCAGTATCCCGCTCACTGGGAGGCGGACGTCGTCCTGTCGGACGGCGGCACCGCCCACGTACGCCCGATTCGGCCCGCCGACGCCGACCGGTTGCGTTCCTTCTACGGCCGGCTGTCCGACGAGTCGATCTACTTCCGCTTCTTCGGTCCCCGGCCGCGGTTGTCGGACCGGGAGATCACCTGGTTCACCAACGTCGACTACGTGGACCGGGTGGCGCTGATCGCCACGATCGGCACCGAGATGGTGGCGGTCATCCGCTACGACCGGATCGAACCCGGCGAGGCCGAGGTCGCCTTCCTCGTCGAGGACGCCCATCAGGGTCGCGGGGTCGCCTCGGTGCTCCTGGAGCACCTGGCCGCGACCGCCAGGGAACACGGGATCGGCCGCTTCGTCGCCGACGTGCTGCCCGCCAACCAGAAGATGATGGGGGTGCTCAAGCAGGCCGGCTACACCGCGCAGAGCCGCTTCGCCGACGGCGTGGTCCGGATGACCCTCGACCTCACCCCGACCGAGACCGCCCAGGAGGTGACCGCCTCCCGCGAGCACCGCGCCGAGTCCCGCTCGATCGAGCGGCTGCTCTCGCCGGGCTCGGTGGCCGTCGTGGGAGCCGGGCGCGAACCGGGCGGCGTCGGCCAGACCGTGCTGCGCAACCTGCTCGGTGCCGACTTCACCGGGCCGGTCTACCCCGTGCACCGCGAGGCACGGGCCGTGGCGGGGGTGCGGGCCTACCCGAGCGTGACGGCCATCGACGGGGAGGTGGACCTCGCCGTGCTCGCCGTACCCGCCGACGGGGTCATCGACGTGGTCAAGGAGTGCGCGGAGAAGGGCGTGCGTGGGCTGATCGTGGTCTCCTCCGGGTTCGGCGAGACCGGCCCGGAGGGACGGGAACGGCAGGACGAGCTGGTGCGCATCGCCCGCGCCTACGGCCTGCGGGTCGTCGGCCCCAACTGCCTGGGCATCGCCAACACCGATCCGGCCGTACGGCTGAACGCCACCCTGGCCGCCACCGTCCCCGGGCGGGGCCGGGTCGGTTTCTTCAGCCAGTCGGGCGCCCTGGGCACCGCGCTGCTGCAGCGGGTGGCGCAGCGGGGCATGGGCATCTCCTCGTTCGTCTCCGCGGGCAACCGGGCCGACGTGTCCGGCAACGACCTGCTGCAGTACTGGGAGGAGGACCCGAACACCGACGTGATCCTGCTCTACCTGGAGTCGCTGGGAAACCCCCGCAAGTTCGCGCGCCTGGCACGGCGCATCTCGCGCCGCAAGCCGATCGTCGTCGTCAAGAGCGGCGGCACCACCCAGGGCGTCCCCTCCGGCCACGCGGCCCCCGTCCTCGGCCTGCCCGACACCGCGCTCAGCGCCCTGTTCGAGCAGGCGGGCGTGATCAGGGTCGACGACCTGATCCAGCAGTTCGACGTGGCGCAGCTGCTGGCCTACCAGCCGCTGCCCACCGGGCCCAGGGTCGGCCTGGTCAGCAACTCCGACGCGATGGCGCTGCTGGCGGCCGACGCCTGTGTCCGGATGGGCCTGGAACCGCTGCCCCCGGTCAACCTGGGCGCGCGGGGCTGCGCCGCGGAGTTCGGCGAGGCCCTGGCCTCGGTGCTTCCCGAGGTGGACGCGGTGGTCGCGATCTACATGCCGCCCATCCCCGGCAACGCCGCGCAGGTCGCGGCCGAGCTGCTGCGGGTCTCGCGCGGCTCCGGCAAGCCGGTGCTGGCCACGTTCGAGGGCAAGATCGGCATGCTCGAGGGGCTGCGGGTCGGCACCGTCCCCGAGCGGGGCTCGATCCCCTCGTACGCGGCACCGGAGGAGGCGGTGCGCGCGCTCGCCCACGCGGTGCGGCACGCGCGCTGGCTGGAGCAGCCGGCGGGGGTGTTCGAGGAGCCCGAGGGCGTCGACACCGCCGCGGCCCGCGAGCTCGTGCACGCCGCGCTGGGCGAGGCCCCGGCCGAGATCGACGCCTCGGAGCTGCTGGCGTGCTACGGGGTGGAGGTATGGCCGTCACAGACGGTGGGGTCGCCGCAGGAGGCCGTCGACGCCGCCGAGAGGCTCGGCTGGCCGGTCGTGCTGAAGGCCGCCGGTCCCGAGGCGGCCAAACGCGCCGGGACCGTACGCCTGGGGCTGGCCGGTCCCGACGGGGTGCGCGACGCCTACGCCGACCTGACGCGCCAGCTCGAACCCGAGTCGGTGCTCGCGGTGCAGCGGATGGCGCCCCAGCCCGCGGTACCGACCGTGGCCGGTGTGATGGAGGACCCCGCCTTCGGCGCGGTGGTCTCCTTCGGGCTCGGCGAGGTCACCGCCCGGCTGCTCCACGACGAGGCGTACCGGCTGGCCCCGCTGACCCGCGAGGACGCGGCGGCCCTGGTGCGGTCGCCGCGCGCCGCGCCCCTGCTGCTCGGCGAGTACGGCTACCCGCCGGTCGCGGTGGAGGCCCTGGAGGAGCTGCTGATCCGCCTCGGGCGGCTGGCGGACGACCTCCCGGAGGTGGCGCGGCTGACCCTGGACCCGGTGCTGGTGGGGGAGAGCGAGGTGATCGTGCTGGGCGCCCGCGCCGTGCTCCGCAGCCACCGGGGCCCGCGTCCCGACGACGGCCCCCGCAGACTGGGCTGACCCGGCCGCCGGGACCGCGTCACGACGTCCCGGCGGGCAGGACCTGGACGCTGCAGGCCACCGTGCCGGACACATTGCCGGCCGGGCCGATGGACGCGGTGCCGGACACGCCGGTGGACACGGCGCCGGACAAGGCGCCGGACGCGGTGCCGGGCAAGGCGCCGGACGCGGGGGTGAGGCCGGTCCCCGGGGGCGGCCCGCTCTGGACGGCCCTGCCGGTGGCGGTCAGCGTGCCCGAGGCGTCCGGTGCCACGGCCACCTCGACCGTGATCCGGGGAAGCTGGAACCCCGGCCCGGCCCGGCCGGTCGTGCCGCAGCCCAGGCGCCGGTCCGTGATGCGGCACGTCCAGCCCGTGCCCCGCGCCCGCACCGGGGTCAGGCCCTCCGGGAAGTGGTAGGTGACCCCGGTCGGTCGGGTGATGCCCGGGGAGAGGCGCCCCGCCGTGACGTCGATGGAGAAGACCCCGGCGCCGCCCGCCTCGAACGGGCCGTCGTGGACGGTGGTCAGGACCAGGTCCCCGAACAGGCCCTCCACGGAGACGGGGGACACGGCGCCCGTCACCCCGGCCGCGCCCGTCGCGCCCGTCGCACCTGCCCTCCCCGCCACGACGCCCGTCGCTCCTGTCGCTCCCGTCGTGCCCATCGCCATCGCCGGGCTCACCGCTCCGGCCACGCCCACCACGCCCACCATGTTCACCACGCCCGCCACGCCCGTCGCGGCGAGCACCAGCCCGGCCAGCCGCAGGGCACCCGTGAGCCACGGCGCCCCGGAAGGACGCGCGGACCCGGCGGGACCCGTGGCGCCACCGGGACGCGGGAGGCGCACGGGACGCGTGAGGCCGCCTCGCGGTGTCGTACCGGGCGTGCTCCCGGGCCTGCTCCCGGAGCGGTGGCGCGGACCCGGACGGTCATCGGTCATCTCTCGTCCTCTGGTTCAGGGACACCGTCACCTCGGGGCGGCCAGAAGGACCTCCCACGGGGGACAGGCGTTCCGCGGATGAAGCGGGCGAACGCGCCGGGCCGGCCGTCGCCGGGCCCGGGACGGCACGCGGCGCCGCCACCGCTCCCGGTAACCGTTAAAAGATCACGTCAAACCGGCCGGATGGAAAAGTCACGGCAGGGACGGGCCACGGCGGCACCGGCCCCGTCGGGACGGGGATCTCCACGACCCCGGGGAGGCCGGCCGGACCGGATCACGATTTGCACCACCCGGTGAAGGTCACCCGCTCCCGGTGAAAGCGCCGCCCCGGACAGGGCAGGATGGACCCATGAGGGAAACCCGACTCCCGTCCGCCGGCCTGCGAGACGCCATCGACCGCAGTGGCTACTATCCCGACCTGGTCACCGACGCGGTCGAGTCCGCGCTCGGCAAGGAGCAGGTGGACGCCTACGTCGTGCACCACGAGGCCACCTTCGACCCGGCCATGGAGGTGCGCAGGCACGTCACCGTTCTGGTGCTCTCACCCACCCGGCTGCTCGTCTGCCACACCGACGAGCACCCGCCCGTGGAGGGGGTGTCGGCGTCCCACGCCTCCACCACCACCGAGGCCGTACGCCTCAGCCGGATCCAGTCGGTCGCGGTCACCCGGGTCGTCCCCGACCCCGCCTCCTACGTGCCGGGCGTGCCGCCCACCGAGGTCACGCTGACCATCGGCTGGGGGGCCATCTCCCACGTCGACCTGGAGCCGGCGACCTGCGGCGACGACAACTGCGAGGCCGATCACGGATACACCGGCGCCATCACGGCCGACGACCTCTCCCTGCGGGTGAGCGAGGCGGCCGACGGACCAGAGGCCGTCTCCCACGTGCTGGCATTCGCCAAGGCACTGTCGGAGGCCACGGCCCGTACCGCCTCGTGAACCCGCTCATCCCGGCGTACGGGACGGCCTCGCTCGCGGACCTGTCCCGCTCGCTGCTCGCCGTGGTCGGGATGGACGACGACAACCCGCTGGAGCTCGCCCCGGCCGAGCGGGTCCTGCTCTTCCTGGTGGACGGCATGGGCGCCGAGCTGCTCCGCGCCCACCCGCAGGTCGCGCCGTTCCTGTCGTCCCGGACGGGCAGGACGATCACCGCGGGCTTTCCCTCCACGACCGTGACCAGCCTGAGCAGCCTCGGCACCGGCCTGTCGCCGGGCGAGCACGGCATGCTCGGCTGCCAGCTGGCCGTCCCCGGCACCGGTCACCTGTTCAACTGCCTGCGCTGGACCGCCCCGGGCCCCCCGATCGATCCCGGCGAGTGGCAGCCGGCCCCGACGGTCTACCAGCGCGCCGCCGCCGCGGGCGTCTCGGTCGGCTACGTCGGCCCGGCCAAGTTCGAGACCACCGGCCTGAACCGGGCGGTCTACCGCGGGGTCCGCTTCACCGGGGCCGACGAGGTCGACGAGCGGATCGCCGGGGTGCGCCGCGCGCTGGCCGAGCCCCGCGCCCACGTCACGGTCTACTACGGCGACCTCGACTCCACCGGCCACCTGACCGGCTGGGGCTCCGCGGAATGGCTCGACCAGCTCGCCCTGGTGGACCGGATGGCCGAGCGGCTGGCCGAGACGCTCCCGCCCGGCTCGGCGATGTACGTCACCGCCGACCACGGCATGGTCAACATCGACGAGCGGATCGACGTCGACGCCCTGCCCGCGCTGCGCGAGGGCGTCTCCCTGCTCGGCGGTGAGGCCAGGGCCCGCCACGTCTACACCGCTCCCGGCGCGTCCTCGGCGGTCCTGGACGCCTGGCGTGAGACCCTCGCCGGGAAGGCGTGGGTGGCCTCCCGGACCGAGGCGGTCGACTCGGGCTGGTTCGGCCCGAGGATCCGTCCCGAGTGGCTGCCCAGGATCGGCGACGTGCTGGCCGTCCCGTACACGGACTGCGCCATCGTCTCCACGGCGACCGAGCCGAAGGAGGCGTCCTTCGTCGGCTGCCACGGCTCGCTGACCCCCGCCGAACAGCACGTCCCCCTCCTGGAGGTGAGCACCCGATGAGCCCGCTGATCACCGCCGCGGAGCTGGCCGGCCTGTCCGGCGCGACCGTCCTCGACGTGCGCTGGAGGCTCGGCGGCGTGCCCGGTGCCGCCGGCGTCGACGACTACCGCGCCGGGCACGTTCCCGGCGCGGTCTTCTGCGACCTGGAGACCGACCTCGCCGGCCCGCCCGTGCTGGAGGCCGGGACGCCCGGGGGCCGCCACCCGCTGCCCTCGGCCGCCTCCTTCCAGGAGGCGATGCGGCGGCTCGGCGTGTCCGGCTCCCGTCCCGTCGTCGTCTACGACGAGGCCGACTCCACCGCCGCGGCCCGCGCCTGGTGGACGCTGCGCCACTTCGGCCACCCCGACGTCCGCGTCCTCGACGGCGGCCTGCGCGCCTGGGTCGCCGCGGGATCGCCGCTCTCCACCGAGGAGCCCGTCCCCGAGCCCGGCGACTTCGAGGCCCGGCCCGGAGGCATGCCGGTGCTCGACGCCGGCCAGGCCGCCCGGCTCGCCGCCGACGGGGTCCTGCTGGACGCCCGCGCCGCCGAACGGTACCGCGGCGAGGTCGAGCCGATCGACCCGGTCGCCGGGCACATCCCGGACGCGGTCAGCGCCCCCACCGCCGAGAACGTCGAGCCCTCGGGCCGCTTCCACCGGCCCGCCTTCCTGCGGGAACGGTTCAACACCCTGGGCGTCGTGCCCGGCGTGGAGGTGGGCGCCTACTGCGGCTCCGGCGTGACCGCGGCGCACCAGGTGCTGGCCCTGGAGGTGGCCGGCGTGCCGGCCGCGCTCTACGTCGGGTCGTGGTCGGACTGGGTGACCGACCCGGCGCGGCCGGTCGCCACCGGCTGATCCCCGTACCCGAAGCAGACGAAGCCCGCCACGCCCGACGTCGCGCTCGCGACGGCCAGCGCCCGCGCGGGCGGGTCGCCGGCGGCCAGCGCGGTGTGGAAGGCCGTCATCAGCGTCAGCGTCTCGGTGTCGCGGACCGGCACCAGGCTGGCGACCACGCACCGCGACCCCAGCGACAGGAACGTGCCGGCCAGCCCCAGCGGCGCCCCGTCGGCCGGTGCGTGGGCCATTCCCGCGTCGCAGGCCGACAGCACCACCAGGGCGGGCGGGGTGCGCAACCGCAACAGGTCGTACGCCATCAGCGGGCCGTCGTCGAGGTCGATGCTCGACAGCAGCGGCCCGCGGGGGGAGAACATCCCGTGCGCGGCCAGGTGCGCCACGTCCGCCCCCTCCAGCGCGGCCAGCACGTCCGCCCGGCGCGCCGCCACCCGTTCCGTCCCCGGGTGGCGGTCGCCGACCATGGCGGCCTCGGCCCCGGCGCACCGCAGGCCGGGACCGGCCACCGCCACGACCCGCCCCCGCCGCCCGTGCCCTCCGCCCGGCTCCCCGGGAGCTTCCCGTCCGTTTCCCGCGCCCGGCTCCCCGGGCCCTCTCCGCCTGTTTCGCGTGCCCGGCTCACCGCGTCCTTCCCGGCCGTCTCCCGTGCCCGGCTCCCCGCGTCCGGCGAGCCAGGCGGCGGCGCTGGCCGCCACGGTCACCGGCCGGCCGGCGTTCGACGGCAGCAGCGGCCAGGGCAGGGTGTGCAGGGTCCCGGTCGGGACGATCACCAGCGGCCGGTCGCCGAGCAGGTCGCGCAGCGGGCGCAGCAGCAGTCGCTCCAGCTCGGCCGCGTCCGCCCCCTCCGTACCGGGGAGCGCGGCCCGGCCGTCGCGCAGGTGCGTCCTGCGCAGCCCGTAGCGGAGGCGGACGGTGGCCTCGGCGACGGCCGCGAACGGCCCGAGGCGGCGCAGCGCCAGCCGGTCCCGGGTGACCGCGACGGCGACGAGCTCGCCCCGGTGGCGGACGAACTCCACCAGCGACGTCCGTCCCAGCCCCGCCCGCAGCGCGGACAGGCCGGGTGCGAGCGGCCGGCCGGAGCCGCCGGTGACCGCCCGCCACCGCTCGGCCCAGGCCAGGACCGCTCGGGCGTGACCGGTCCGCAGGGCCAGCTCCAGCCCGAACGCGGCCAGTGGCTCGCCCGCCCTGACCGCGTGCGCGCGCAGCATCGGGTCCTCCAGCGCCCTGGTGTCCGCCCCGACCTCGGCCAGACCGGCCAGCACCGCGGCGAACGCCCCCCGCCGGTCACCCGCCAGGGCGCGGCGCAGCGCCGTCGCCTGACGGGCGACCACCCCGCGGCCCGCGCGGGCCAGCGGCGCCAGCTGCTCCTCGGCGGCCGGCCGGTCGCCCAGCTTCAGCGAGACCTCCGCGGCGGTGAGCCTGAGCGCCGCCGAGGCGTCGTCGTGCCCCGCGGCGCCCAGGTCGTCCGCGCAGCCGAGCATCTCCCCGGGCAGGTCCGGGGAGGGCGGGCCCAGGGCGAGCCGGGCCCGCAGCGCGATCTCGGTGGCGAGCGGCACCAGGACCGTCCGGCCCTGCGCGGCCAGCTCGCGGGCGGCCGCCCCGGCGCTCTCGGCGGCCCCGCGCGGATCGCCGGTGCGCAGCTCGACCCTGGCGAGCAGCAGCCGGGCCTCCGCCAGGGCCACCCCGGCACCGGCCGCCGCCAGCTCGGGGACGGCCGCCTCCAGCAGCACCCGCGCCTCGCCGGGCAGGTGGGCGGCGACCAGCGCCTCGGCCAGGTCGCAGCGGACCGTCGCGAGCCGCTCCGGGTAGCCGAGCAGCACGGCCTCGGCGCGCCGGTAGGCGGTGAACGCGGCCGGCAGGTCGCCGCGCCGCGCGGCCAGGAACGGCAGGTTGCCCTCGGCCAGGGCGAGCAGGTGCTCCAGGCCCGCGTCCCGGGCCAGTTCCGCGCACCGGCTCAGGTCGGCCTCGGCGGCGGCGAACTCCCCGAGGAAGACGCGGGCGAGCCCGCGGTTCAGCATCGCGCCGGCCAGGAACCTGACGTCGCCGCCGAGGACGGTCACGGCCCGGTCGCAGTGGGCGACGGCCTCGCGGTAGCGGCCGAGCCGCGCCAGCGCCACCGCCCGGTGCACCCCGAGCTTGCCCAGCTCGGCACCGGTCAGGCCGGGCTCGGCGTCGGCGGCGACGGCCAGCGCCTGCTCCGGGTGGCCCAGTTCCGTGCGGACGTGGACCAGCGAGAGCCGGGCCTGGGCCGCCCGGTGCGCCAGCCCCGCCGCCAGGGCCACCCGTACGGCCCTGCACAGCCGTTCCTCGGCGAACGGCAGGTCACCCAGCTCGCGCGCGGCCACGGCGAGCGCCCGGTGCGCCACCGCCTCGGCCTCGCAGTGCGGGCAGCCCCTGCTCCGCCTTCCCGGCCCGTCCGGCCCGCTTGATCCGCTCGATCCATCCGATCCGCCCGCCTCGCCCGGGGCGGCCGTTCCCGGGCAGAGGTCCGGAAGCGAGGCGAGCACGGCATGGGCGAGGGCGAGCGCGCCGGCCGGGTCGCTGCCCGAGAGGTCGACCGCGCGCTCGGCCGCGGCGAGCGCATCACCGTCGGTCACGCGCTCGGCGGCGAGGGCCTCGTGATCGGCTGCGCTCCCCGTGCTCCCCGTGCTCCCGGTCGCGGCGAGCGTCTCGTCGGGGCCCACCTACGGGCGGATCCGGGTCCAGCTGGTGACCACCGGTGCGCGGCCCGGCAGGTGGCAGACCACGCTGAACCAGCCGGGCGGCAGGCCGGTGACCGCGAACCGGCCCGTCGGGGACGGCGTACGCGACTCGGTCAGGTGCAGCGTGCGGATCTCCACCAGCGCACCCTGTTCGGGGCAGGGGGAGATCTGGCCCGCCAGATCGACCAGGCCGTCCAGGGAGCCGACCTCCAGCTCCACCGTGAGCCCGGCCGCGGTGAACCTCAGCAGCCGCGGACGCTCGGCGGACCGCACCCCGCGCGGCGCGGGCGTGGCGGCCGGTCGGGCCGTGGCGGCGCCGGGCAGCCGCAGGCCGAAGGTCGCCCGGGCCGCGGCCGTCACCCGCTCGGGCACCGGGTCGCTGCCCGAGGCAAGGCGCAGGGCGGCTATCAGGGACTCGTCGTCGATCGGCGTGGGATGCCGCGTCACGGTGTCGCCTCCCGGGCGGTGAGCATGGTGCGCAGACGGTTCAGGCAGCGGCCCCGGGTGGGACCGTAGCTGCCGGTGGGCATGCCCAGGCGCCCGGCCAGCTGGTGGACGCCCGCGTCGGGGGCCGAGGCCATCAACCGGAACAGCGAGCGGCACGGCTCGTGCATCTCGTCGACGGCCTGCCACAGACGGCGGCCCTCGTCGGCGGTGAGCACGGCCAGCGCCGGGTCGGCGTGGGCGGTGCCGTCCGGCGCGGTGAGCGGGAGCCCGTCGTCCGGATGCTCGGCCACCGGCCGCTCGGCCCGGTGCCTGCGGCTCAGCAGGGACGCCTCGCGCTTGGCCGTGGTCAGCAGCCAGTACCCGAGGCGGTCCGGGGCACGGATGGTGTGCAGGCTCTCCAGCAACCTCAGCCAGGTGCCCTGGACCGCGTCGGCGGCGTCGGCCGGGCCCAGGTCGTAGGCGCGCACGGCCGACCAGAGAGGACCGCTGAATCGCGCGACCAGGGCGTCCCAGGCCTCCTGGCCGCCCGCCAGGACGTCGTCGGTCGCGTGCTGGTCCCTCACCGGCGTCTCCAGGGTCACGTAGAACACCGAGGGTGTTCGAGTGATGACTTTGGGTGAGACTTTAGCCGGGCATGGGCACGACCACACCGGAATCCGGAATCCGTCGGCACTCCGCGCCCTTCAGCAGGTGCGCGGCGGCCTGCCGGGGGGATCGTTCCACGGCCGCCGCGGCGATCGCCCCGCTCACCAGGGCGGTGGCGAAGGAGGTCCCGCTCCAGCGGGCGTAGCCGTCGAAGGGCGGGTGGTCCAGGAAGGCGCTGGACAGCCACTCTCCCGGGGCGCAGGCGTCCACCCAGGGGCCGTGGCCGGAGAACGGCGCCCTGGCCTGTCCGGTCGCGTCCAGCGCCGCGACGGCGATCACCCCGGGCGAGGCGGCCGGCCAGAAAGGGCGGTCGGAGGCGGTGTTGCCCGCGCACGCCACCGTGACCGTGCCGGCCGGGCCGCCGGCCAGGTCCTCCAGCGCGGCCTCCACCAGCGGGGAGGGGCCGTCGTCGAAGGTGTGCGTGCCGAAGGAGAGGTTGAGCACTCCGGGCGGGTCGGCCCTGAGCCGGCCCAGGACGTGCAGCAGCCCGGCCTCGTCCCCGACGCCGTGGCCGTCCAGCATCCGGATCGGCCGCAGGCGCGCCCCCGGGGCCGACCGCAGGATCAGCCCGGCGATGAAAGTGCCGTGCCCGGCCTGGGGGTCCGGCAGGCCGTCGCCGTCACCGTCGGTCACCTCGTCGCCCTCCCGCCCGCGTCGCAGGAACCACGGGCTCCGCTCCCACCAGGGGTGCTCGGTCAGGCCGGTGTCGGGCAGGGCCACGGTCACGGAGCCCGCCCCCGGCCCGTCCGGGGCGGGTCCGGGCGCCGGGAGGGCGGCGTGGGGAAAGGGGCGTGAGGCCGGTCCGCCGAAGTAGAGCGGCTGGCCCGTCACGATGTGGTTGGGGGAGGCCCGCACCCCTCGCGCCCGTACCGACGCCACCAGGTCGCAGACGTCCACGCCCCGGGAGAGCCGCACCCGGTAGACCCCGCCGGTCTCGGTGACGGCCTCGGCCCAGCGGGCGGTGGCCGCCAGGCCCGAGGCGTCGGTCAGCAGCTGGCCCTTCCTGATCAGAGCGGGCGAACCGGGGATGGGTTCGACCCGTTCGATGCCGGTATCCATCTGGTCCTCCGGAAACGATCGCCGAGTGGCGGGGTTCTCTTCATTCCCGGGAAAGTCACGGTCAAGTGCCCACGCCGCAACATCTCGGTATGACCCCCCTCTGGTGCGAGGTCGCGACCGACGGTAGTCTCTCCTTCAGTCACTTGTGATCATCCTGGAACGAGGCCGTTGGGGAAGGCGCACCTCGTACCGAAACGGGAGGTCCGGTGTCTGCTCGTGGCGTGCTGTACGTCCACTCGACTCAGCCTGCGCTGTGCCCGCATATCGAATGGGCGGTCGCAGGCGTTCTTGGCGTACCCGTAGACCTGACCTGGACTCCACAGCCCGCCGCGCCCGGCCACGTGCGCGCGCAGGCCGAGTGGGAGGCCCGTGTGGGGACCGCGGCGGCCATCACCTCGTCGCTGATGGGCTGGCAGCGCATACGTTTCGAGGTCACCGAGGACGCCTCACCGGGTGCCGACGGGTCCCGGCACGCCTACACCCCCTCGCTGGGAGCCTTCACGGCGGTGATCGGCGCCTCCGGGGACATCCTGATCCCCGAGGACCGGCTGCGCTCGGCCATGCTGATGGCCCGCCAGGGCCGGGTGGTGCTGGAGGAGGAGCTGGACCGCATGCTGGGCAAGCAGTGGGACGCCGAGCTGGAGTCCTTCCGGTACGCCGGGGAGGGCGCCCCGGTGCGCTGGCTGCACGCCGCCGTCTGACCGTCCCCCCTCGCTCCCACCGCGCCTGAAGGACCGGCGTTCGCCGAGAGACCGCCTCCCCGGCTCCGGACGGACCGTCCCTCGGCTTCGGCGGAAAACGAGCGAGCCCCCGCCGGTCAGGCCGGCGAGGGCTCGTCGAGCATTTGAATCGTCCCGGTCAATCCTGATCGATCCGGGGTCCGCCTGGTCCGGGCGGCTCAGAGGGGGATGTTGCCGTGGGCGCCCCGGGCGGGGGTCGCCTGGGCCAGCACCCTGGCGATGGCGCCGCGGGTCCGGTCGGGGGTGATGACCTCGTCGATCACCCCGAGCTCCAGTGCCCGCTTCAGGCCCCCGGCCTGGATCTCGTGCTCCTCGGCGAGCCTGGTCTCCAGGTCGGCGCGCTCGTGTTGGGGGGCGGCGGCCAGCTCGCGGCGCTTGAGGACGCGCACGGCGGCGACCGCGCCCATCACCGCGATCTGGGTCGTCGGCCAGCCGAACACCCTGGTCGCGCCCAGCGACCGGGAGTTCATCGCGATGTAGGCGCCGCCGTAGGCCTTCCGGGTCACCAGCGTGATCCTGGGCACCGACGCCTCGGCGAAGGCGTGCAGCAGCTTGGCGCCGCGCCGTACCACGCCGTCGTGCTCCTGCCCGACGCCCGGCAGGTAGCCGGGCACGTCCACCAGGACGACCAGCGGCACCCCGAAGGCATCGCACATCCGGACGAACCGTGCGGCCTTCTCCGCCGAGGTGGAGTCGAGGCAGCCGCCCAGCCGCAGCGGGTTGTTGGCCACCACGCCCACCGTCCGGCCTCCCAGCCAGCCCAGCGTGGTGACGACGTTGGGCGCCCACCGGGCGTGCAGTTCCACACCAGGCTCGTCGAGCAGGCCCGTCACCAGCGGCTTCACGTCGTAGGCGCGGCGCACGTTCTCCGGCAGCAGCCCCGAGAAGTCGACCTCCTCGACCTCGTCCCGCACCCGGCCCTGGTGGCCCAGCAGCACCGCCAGGCGCCGGGCCTGCAGGTAGGCGTCGGCCTCGGTCTTGGTGACCACGTGCACGACGCCGCTGCGCCTGCCGTGCGGCTCGGGCCCGCCCAGGGCTGCCATGTCGATCTGCTCGCCGGTGACGCTGCGGACCACGTCGGGGCCGGTGACGAAGATACGGCCCTCGTCGGCCAGGATCACGATGTCGGTCAGCGCGGGCCCGTACGCGGCCCCACCGGCGGCCGGGCCGACGACCACCGACAGCTGCGGGACCACGCCGGAGGCGCGGGTCATCGCGGCGAAGACGCGGCCGACCGCGTGCAGCGACTCGACGCCCTCGGCCAGGCGGGCGCCACCGGAGTGCCACACGCCGATGATCGGGACCCGCTCGCGGACCGCGACGTCGTAGGCGTGCACGATGTGCTCGCACCCCTCGCTGCCCATCGCGCCGCCCTGGACGCGGGGGTCGCTGACGAACGCGACGACCGGCACCCCCTCGACCCGGCCCGTCGCGGCCAGCATGCCGCTCCGGTCGACCGGCGAGATCAACCGCACCGACCCCTCGTCGAGCAGGGCCGACAGGCGCACCTGGGGATCGCGGGGATCGGCGGGCCGCTCGGCGTCCTCGCCCACCACCCCGTCGTCGAGCACGGTCATCACTTACCTCCAGCATGGAGATCCCGGACGTCGGTCCTGGGCGGGAAACGCGGCGCGCCGCCGCACGATGGTGGTGAGGTTCCGGCCGGAGCCGGGCCACCGGGCCCCGCGCCGGGCCGGGCCGGTGGCACGCGAGGCCCGTGCGGGCCGTGCAGACCGACCGCGAGGCCCGTCAGGCCCGGGGGCCCGTGCAGACCCTGAGGCCGTGCAGACCGTTGAGGCCGTGCAGGTCCGGGACCCGTGCAGACCCTGAGCCCGTGCCGGGGCCGCCTTCCCGCCCCTGCCGCCGTGACCGCGGCGAGGGCCCCGGGCGAGGGTTCCGGGCGGGAGCCGGGCGGTGGGATCCGGCCCCTGAGGGCCGGGACCGCCCGGCTCGCGCCGCGGAGGAGGAGAGGTCGGAGCTCCCCGTCAGACGCTGGTGAAGGCCACGGCGACGTCGTGCCCGCCGAACCCGAAGGAGTTGTTGATCGCGGCGATCTGGCCGCCGGGCAGGGCGCGCGGCTCGCCGCGCACGATGTCGACCTCGACGCCGTCGTCCAGGTCGTCCAGGTTGATCGTTCCAGGCGCGCGCCGCTCGTGCAGCGCGAGGACGGTGAAGACGGACTCGATGCCGCCGGCACCGCCGAGCAGGTGCCCGGTCATCGACTTGGTGCCGCTGACCAGGGGGTGGCCCCCGATGACCTCCTTGATCGCGACCGTCTCCACCACGTCGCCCGCGGGGGTGGAGGTGGCGTGCGCGTTCACGTGCTTGATGTCGGCCCCGGTGAGACCGGAGTTCTCCAGGGCGCGGCGCATGGCCAGCATGACCCCGGCGCCGCTCGGCTCGGGCTGCGCGATGTGGTGGGCGTCGGCCGAGTACCCGACCCCGGCGGCGACCGCGTAGATCGTGGCGCCGCGGGCGCGGGCGTGCTCCTCGGACTCCAGCACGACGATGCCGGCCCCCTCGCCCAGGACGAAGCCGTCACGGCCCTTGTCCCACGGACGGGAGGCGCGCTCGGGCTCGTCGTTGCGGGTGGACATGGCGCGCATGGCCGCGAAGGAGCCGATGTTCAGCGGGTGGATGGCCGCCTCGGTGCCGCCGGCCACGACCACGTCGGCCCGGCCCGAGCGGATCATCTCGATGGCGTACCCGATCGACTCGGCGCCGGTGGCGCAGGCGCTGACGGTGGCGTGGACGCCGGCGCGGGCGCCGACCTCGATGCCGATCCAGCCCGCCGCGCCGTTCGGCATCAGCATGGGCACGGTGTACGGCGAGAGCCGCTGCCAGCCCTTCTCCTTGAAGACGTCGTAGGCGGCGAGGATCGTGGTGATGCCCCCGATGCCGCTGCCCACGACGACGCCGAGCCGCTCGGGGTCGACCTTCTCGATCGCGGCGTGTGTCCAGGCCTCGCGGGCCGCGACCAGCGCGAACTGCTCGGCCCGGTCCAGCCGCCGCGACTCGGGCCGGGGCAGCACCTCGGTCGGGTCGACGGCCGCGAAGGCGGCGAACTTCACCGGGACGGAGTCGACCCAGTCCTCGGTGACGGTGCGAACCCCGGACCGACCGGCGAGGAGCGCCGACCAGGTCGAGGCGACGTCTCCACCGAGGGGCGTGGTCGCGCCGAGCCCGGTGACGACGACACGTACCTGGTCTGTACTCACGGTCTGCGCTCCTTGTGTATCGCTGGTCTGAGAGGAATGCCGGAACGTCTCAGTTCTGGATGAAGTTGATGACGTCCTTGACGGTCTTGAGGTGCTTGAGCTGGTCGTCGGGGATCTCGACGCCGAACTCGTCCTGGGCGGCGACGGCGATCTCCACCATGGAGAGCGAGTCGATGTCGAGGTCGTCGACGAAGCTCTTCTCCGGGGTGACCTCGGTGGCCGGGATCCCGGTGATCTCGTTTACGATCTTGCCGATGCCGGCGAGGATCTCCTGCTCGGTGAGAGCCATGTCTGGTGTTCTCCTTGGTTCGTCGTCTTCTGGTTTCCCGTACGGCGGAGCCGTGCGGAAGCTCTAGGGGATCTCGATGATCTGGCCCGCGTAGGTCAGGCCCGCGCCGAAGCCCAGCAGCAGGGCGAGGCCGCCCGAGGGGACCTCGCCGCGCTCGATCATCCTGGACAGGGCCAGCGGGATCGAGGCGGCCGAGGTGTTCCCGGCCAGCACGATGTCCTTGGCGATGACGGCGTTGTCGGCGCCGAGCTTGCGGGCGATGGTCTCGATGATGCGCAGGTTGGCCTGGTGCGGCACGAACGCGGCCAGGTCGGCCGGGTCGACCCCGGCGCGGTCGCAGATCTCCCTGGCCACCGGGTGCAGCGCGGTGGTCGCCCAGCGGAACACGGTCTGGCCCTCCTGGTGCAGGAAGGAGTCCCGGTCCTTGATGATGATCGCGTCGTACTTGTCGCCGGCGCTGCCCCAGACCACCGGGCCGATCCCCGGGGTGTCGGAGGGGCCGACGACCGCCGCGCCCGCGCCGTCGGCGAAGATCACCGCGGTGGCCCGGTCGGTCCAGTCGATCCACTGGGAGAGCTTCTCGGTGCCGACCACGAGCACGTGGGTGGCCGAGCCCGCGCGGATCGCGTCGTTGGCGACCGCGAGGGCGTAGCAGAAGCCCGAGCAGGCGGTGTTGACGTCGAACGCGCCGGGGGAGTCGATGCCCAGCCGGGTGGCGACCCGGCCGGCGGCGTTGGGGATCTGCGTCTCCAGGGTGCAGGTGGCGACGATCACCAGGTCGATGTCGTCCGCCGACAGGCCGCTGTTGGCCAGGGCCTTGCCTCCGGCCTGCACGGCCAGGTCGATCTCGGACTCCCCGTCCGGGGCGATCCGGCGCTCCTTGATGCCGACCCGGCTCTGGATCCAGGCGTCGTCGGTCGCCATGGTGGCCGACAGGTCGTCGTTGGTGACCACCTGGGAGGGCTGATAGTGACCGAACGCCAGGATCCTCGCGCCCGGCACGCTCTGGGAGATCTTCATGCGTCGATCACCGCTCCTCATTCGATCCCAGGGCGGCTCGCGCGGCCTCCAGATCGTCGGGGGTCTTCAGGGCGACGGCCGTCACCCCGCGCAGAGCACGCTTGGCCAGTCCGGTCAGCGTGCCGCCGGGGACGAGTTCGATCATGGTGGTGACGCCGCGGCCGGCCATGCCCGCCATGCAGGCGTCCCAGCGCACCGGGCTGGCGACCTGGGCGACCAGGCGCTGCAGGAACTCGGCGCCGCTGGAGACCGCCTCGCCGTCGCGGTTGGACAGCAGCGTCACGGCCGGGTCGGCGGGGACCAGGTCGGCGGCGGCCTCGCGCAGCCGGTCGACCGCGGAGGCCATGTGCTCGGTGTGGAAGGCCCCGGCGACCGCGAGCGGGATGACCCGGGCACGGGCGGGCGGCCCGGCCTTGAACGCGGCCAGCTGCTCCAGCGTGCCCCCGGCCACGATCTGCCCGGCGCCGTTGACGTTGGCGGCGGTGAGCCCTGCCGCGGCGATGGCCGCGAGCACCTCCTCCTCGACCCCGCCCAGCACGGCGGACATGCCGGTCTCGGTGACGGACGCGGCCTTGGCCATGGCCCGGCCGCGCTCGCGCACCAGGACGAGGGCCTGCTCGGGGGTGAGCACCCCGGCCAGCGCGGCGGCGGTGAACTCGCCCACGCTGTGCCCGGCGACGATGTCGGGCGAGGCGCCGAGGACCTCGGCGACGGCCAGCCCGGCGGCCACGAGGAGTGGCTGGGCGACGGCGGTGTCACGGATCTCGTCCGCGTCCGCGGTGGTCCCGTAGGCGATGAGGTCAAGGCCGATCAGATCGGACCAGGCGGTCAGCCGGTCGGCCAGACCCGGGAGTTCGAGCCATGGACCGAGGAATCCTGGGGTCTGGGCGCCTTGGCCCGGAGCGACGATGACGAGCACGAAATCCAGCCTGCCCTGTAGGAGTCCACTACCCGGATGGGGATCCGGACGAAGTTTGTCCCTACATTTTTGTAGGGGATCTACAACGGGACTTTCTTAAAGATTAACTACACACCACTAGATCACGGTCGTTTCGGACAGCCGTCCAAGGATCAGCCCGACCTGGAGGGTGAAGGCGGAGCGACCCTCGGTCGGCTGGTACCCGGTCAATTCAGTGATCTTACGCAGACGGTAGCGCACCGTGTTCGGATGGACGAACAGCAGCCGGGCCGTCGCCTCCAGGGACGTGCCCTGCTCCAGGTAGGTGGCCAGGGTGTCCAGCAGCGGCGTGCCGATCAGCGGCAGGTAGACGTTCTCGATCAGCTGCGCCCTGGCGTCGCCGTCGCCGTCGATGGCCCGCTCGGCCAGCAGGTCCTCGGCGTGCACCGGCCGGGGGGCGTCCGGCCACCCGGCCGCGGCCCGCAGCCCGGCCATCGCGGCCCGCGCCGACCTGGCGGCCGAGTGCAGGTCGGCCACCTCGGGGCCGATCACGATCGGGCCGGGGCCGAAGCGCGGCACCACGTGCCTGGCCGCCGCGGCGACGCTGTCCGCCCCGCCGACGATCACGATCAGCCGGTCGCCCTGCACGCCGGCCAGCATGTCCAGCCCCGACCTGCGGCCCCGCTCGCGCAGCGCGTCGATCACCGCCTGCGGGTCGTCGCCGGGCGTCTGGCCCGCCAGCACCACGACGGGCGCGGAGGTCCAGCCGAGCGCCGCGGCCCAGGAGTGCAGGCCGTCGTCGACCTCCCCCCTGACCAGGGCGTCCACGATCAGGGCCTCCAGCCGGGCGTCCCAGGCCCCCCGCGCCTCGGCCTCCCTGGCGTACACCTGCGCGGCGGCGAACGCGACGTCGCGGGTGTAGCGGAGCATCGCCTGCTGGAGCTGGTCCTCCCCGCCGGGCGCGGCCAGCTCCCCGGACTGCGCCTCGACCACCTCGACCACGATCCGCACGATGTCGACGGTCTGCTGCAGCGAGATGGACCGCTTCAGCTCCCGGGGCGCGGTGCCGAAGAACTCGATGCTGGGGGTGGGGCGGCCCTCGCCGGCGTGCTGGAACCACTCCACGAACGCGGCGATCCCGGCCTGGGCGACCAGCCCGACCCAGGAGCGGTCCTCGGCCGACAGGGCGCGGAACCACATGAGCCGGTCGTCCATCCGGGACATGGCGGCCGTGCCCAGCGTGCCCATGGCCCGCTCCAGCCGCCGCGTGGTGTCCTGCCGGACCCGGTCGGACTCGGGATCCCTCCCGCTCTCCGCGGCCGCGGCGTCACCGTGTCCCGCCGCCCGCCGTGCCATCCGCTCCGCCGCCTGCCTGCTCCGCTCCCTCACGTCACCAAGGGTGCCAGGTCGAGCGGGATGCGTCGGCCGTGGTCCCGGACAACGCGCGGCCCTCCCCGTTGTAGGCCGCTGCGCCGTCCCGCTCCCCGGAGGCCGGCCGCCGCCCCCGCGCGCGGCGGGAACGGCGCGGGCCGGGCCCGGGGCGCCGGGCTCAGACGACCGCGACGGCGGTGATCAGCCCGATGGCCAGGTGGGTGACCGCCAGCAGGCGGGCGCCGGGCTGCAGCTCCGGCTCGGAGACCAGCTGCCGTACGGAGATGCCCACGACCTTGTCGAAGACGATCATCCCGATCGTCTGCATCGCGATGCCGAGCAGGCCGAAGACCGCGGTGGCGAGCAGGCCCTCGTGCAGGGCCCCGCCGGAGGACCAGATGGAGGCCGCCACGATCAGGCCCACCGCGGCCAGCCCCGAGCTGGTGAGCAGGGTGGCGTTGGGGTTGCGGGCCTCCTTGATCAGGTGGCTGAGCTTGCCCGGGATGGCCAGGTCGATCACGTAGAAACCGATGATCAGCAGGATCACCCCCAGGACGGCGTAGGCGGCGATCGCGAGCGCGCCGCGCCCGAGGTTCTCCAGGAGCGAGAACGTCTCGCCGCCCGCGGGGGACGGGGACGTCAGGACCAGCGCGACAGTGGGACTCATGTGTCGTTATCTCTTTTCGGAACTCAGAGCTCGATGCGGTGCGGGACGAATGACGACGTGTCGTCGGTGATGAATCCCGAGGTCTCGCGGATGCCGAGACCTGCGGCCTCATCATGGACGACCCAGGCGCCGAGTACCGGACGCCACCCGTCGAAGACGGGAAGCGCCTGGAACTCCTGGTGGACGTGACCCTCGGCGCCGTAGCCGCCCCGGGTCTCCAGGTGCTCGGCGGGGGTGACGATCCGCATGTTCGCGCCCTCCCGGCCCAGCAACGGCTTGGAGATGTACGAGGACATGCCGCGGGGACCGTCGAGGTAGGCGGGCAGCAGGTTCGGGTGCCCCGGGTACAGCTCCCAGAGCACCGCGAGCAGCGCCTTGTTCGACAGAAGCATCTTCCACAGCGGCTCGATCCAGGTCATCGAGACCTGCTGGCGCACCGCCTGCATGCCGAACGGGTCGGCGATCGCCCACTCCCACGGGTACAGCTTGCACAGGGTGCGGATCACCCTGCGCTCCATGTCGACGAAGCGCAGGTTGAGGCCGTCCCAGCCGATGTCCTCCATGGCGACCGCGACGGTGGCCAGCCCGGCCTGGTCGGCGGTCTCCTGGAGGTAGGCCAGCGTCATCGCCTCCTCGCCCGAGGTGTCCATGTTGGTCCAGGCGAAGTGCGCGGGCCCGGTGGGCAGGCCGGCCGCGATCTGCTGCCACCGGGCGATGAGACGCTCGTGGACGGAGTTCCACTGGTCGTCGTCGGGGTAGCGGTCGCGCAGCCAGAACCACTGCACGACCGAGCTCTCCAGCAGGCTGGTGGGGGTGTCGGCGTTGTACTCCAGCAGTTTGGCCGGGCCGGTCCCGTCGTAGCGCAGGTCGAACCGGCCGAACAGGTGCGGGTCGTTGCGCTCCCAGGAGGCCGCGATCTCCGGCCCCACCCACTCCGGGAGCGCGAAGTCGGCGTAGCGGCCCTTGGCGACGACGTGCTCCACGGCGTGCAGGCACATCCGGTGCAGTTCCTCGACCTGGTTCTCCAGGTCCAGGACCTCGTCCATGGAGAAGACGTACTGGACGGACTCGTCCCAGTAGGGACGGTCCAGGCCCTCGGGGTGGGCCGAGCGATGGTAGGCCAGGCCCTGGCTCTCGATGATGCTCTCCCAGCCGTCGCGGGGGAGCGAGGTCTCGCGTCTCATCTGCCGCTCACCGCGCGGACTCAGCTCCCGCCCGAGCTACGGCCGCCGAAGCCGCCGCGCTGGATCACGGTGCCCTTGGGGGAGGTGATCCTGACGTCCGCCGGGCGGACGGTGGTGCCCTGCCGGATGCGCACGCCGCTCCTGACGCCGCCGTAGTACCAGCCGTAGGCGCCCCGCGACCCGTAGTAGGTGCGGTCGTCGTCGCAGTAGTCCTCGTCCACGACCGCGTACGTGCCGTCGGGCAGGCGGCTGTTCATGTCGACGCACTCGGCGCCGACCTCCTCGTAGTCGTTCTGCGCCGAGCAGTAGCCGATCAGCAGCAGTGAGACGACGCCGATCCCGGTCAGGGTGACCACCTTGGAGGCCATGCCCTTGGAGGACTTGGCGGGTGGTCTGGGCGGAGGATTGCCTCCTGCCGCCAAGGGGTGTTTCGGTGGTCCGGACATCGAGCTCCAATGAGATGTGTCGCCATAGGCTACCGATGGTGTTTTGTCTGTTCAACAGCGCTATCCATCTTTGATGGTACGTATCCCCTGTGACGGCGCGCGGCACGGCGGTCGCGCGTCGTGCGGGCCCTCCTCCGTGACGGCACGGGACACGGGTGGCCGCGCGTCGTGCGGTCCCGGCCGCGTGCCGCGCGGCGGGCGGCCCGGTCAGGCGCGGCGGGCGGGGCCGGGCCGGTCCCCGAGGGCGAGGAGCACCTCGCGCAGCAGGTCGGCCAGGGCCCGCGCGGTCTCGTCCGGAACCCCGGCCAGCAGGTCGGCGTGCGCCTCGCCGGTGGCCAGGGCCAGCTCCTCGGCGCGTCGTACCCCCTGGGACGTCAGCCGCACCCACGAGCTCCGGCCGTCGTCGGGGTCGGGCTCGCGCTCGACCAGCCCGGCCGCGGTGAGCCGCTGCAGGATGTTGCTCGTCCCCCCGGTGGTGAGGGAGGAGCGCGAGGCGAGCCTGCTGGGCTTCAGCCGGTAGGGTGCCCCGGCCCGGCGCAGCGTGGCCAGCACGTCGAACTCGGCGTACGTCAGGCCGTACCCGCCGAGCACGGCCTGGGTGACCTCCTCGACCAGGGACTTCAGCCGGCCGGCGCGCTTGACGATCTCCAGCTGCACGGTGGCGGCCTCGGGCAGCTCCGCCCGCCAGCCGTCCATCATCTCGTCGACGCGGTCACGCCGCGCCGCCTCCCGTGCGCCCATGGGGTTGAGGGTACCTCCTCGTGCTGATAGCTTTCCAAAAAGCTTTTTAGGTTGCTTTCTGAACGGAGAGATTGTCGTGCGAATGATCGTCACCGGCGCGACCGTGATCGACACCGATCCGCGGCCGCGCGTCCTGGAGGGGGCCGACGTGCTGGTGGAGGAGGGGGTGATCGCCGCGGTCGGGCGCGGCCTCGGCGCCGGGGCCGGGGCCGCCGGGGCCGCCGAGGTGATCGACGCGGCCGGTGGGATCCTGCTGCCCGGTTTCGTCGACACCCACCGGCACGTGTGGCAGAGCGCGCTGCGCTCGGTCGCGGCCGACGTCACCCTCGGCGGCTATCTCGACCTCGTGCTGGGCAGGCTCGCCCCCGCGTTCCGCCCCGAGGACGTCCACGCGGCGAACCTGTGGGGCGCCCTGGAGGCGCTCGACGCGGGCGTCACCACGCTGTACGACTGGTCGCACGTCCAGCTCACCCCGGCCCACACCGACGCCGCCCTCGACGCCCTGCGCGAGGCCGGGATCCGCGCCGTGTTCGGCTACGCCCACCCCGCGCCCGCCGACGGCGCGCGCCGCGAGGACGAGGTACGCCGGGTCGCCGCGCTCACCGCCGGAACGGACCTGATCACCCCCGCCCTGGCCGCGTGGGGACCGGTCTACGGCTCCGTCGGCGCCGCGCGGGCCGACTGGCGGCTGGCCCGCGAGCTGGGCCTGCCGATCAGCCTGCACGCGACCGGGACCGGCGCGGTCGAGCGGCTGCACGCCGAGGCCCTGCTCGGGCCCGACGTCATGGTCGTGCACGGCAACGGCTTCTCCGACGAGGCGATGGGACTCCTGGCCGGCAGCGGCGCCACCGCCTCGGTCACCCCGGTCGTGGAGGCGCAGATGGGACACGGATACCCGGAGTCCGGCAGGTTCCGCGACGCCGGCGTCCCGGTCGGGCTGGGCGTCGACACCGTGACCGACGCGCCGGGCGACATGTTCACCGTGATGCGGGCCGCGTTCGCCGTCGAACGCCTGCGCGGCGGCTCGCCGTCCGCCGCCGACATGCTGAGGATGGCCACGCTCGGCGGCGCAGAGGCCCTCGGCATGGCGGACCGGATCGGGTCGCTGCGGCCGGGCGCGCAGGCCGACCTGGTGATCCTGCGGACCGGCTCCCTGAGCCTCTCGCCGGTCCACGACCCGATCGGCGCGGTGGTGACCGCAGCGGGCCCCGGCGACGTGGACACCGTGATCGTCGCGGGCCGCGTCGTGAAGCGCGCCGGCCGCCTGCTGCACCCCGGCCTGCCCGGAGCCCTGGATCTCGTCTCCCGCTCCGCCGCCCACCTCGCCCGCACCGCCGGGCTCGCCACGGCGGCCGTGCGCTGATCCCCCGCTCCCGCCGGGCCCCGGCGCCCGCCCCCGCACGCCGACGCCGGTCCGGGACGACCGGCCGGATGTGTAATGTTCTGGCAAAGCGCGCTGAACGAGGGGTCCGCGGTGCCGGAGATCAGACCGTTGCGGCCGGGGGATCCGCCGCGGCTGGGGGAGTACTCGCTCAAGGGCAGGCTGGGGGAGGGCGGGCAGGGGGTCGTCTACCTGGGGGAGTCCGACGGGGGTGAGCGTGCCGCCGTCAAGCTGCTGCACGTGCGCTTCACCGGGCAGGAGCACGCGCGCTCCCGTTTCGCCCGGGAGCTGGCGGCGGCCCGCAGGGTGGCGCCCTTCTGCACCGCCAGGGTGCTCGACGCCGACCTCGACGGCGAGACCCCCTACATCGCCAGCGAGCTGATCGAGGGCCCCTCGCTGCGCGAGGTCGTCGAGCGCGACGGGCCGCTGTCGGGGGAGGCGCTCGAACGGCTGGCCGTCGGCACCGCCACCGCGCTGGCCGCGATCCACCACGCCGGCATCGCGCACCGCGACTTCAAGCCCGACAACGTCCTGCTCGCCGGTGACGGCCCCAGGGTCGTCGACTTCGGCATCGCGAAGATCATCGACGAGAGCGGCACGATCACCACCCGCGCGGTCGGCACCCCCGCCTACATGGCGCCCGAGCAGATCGCCGGAGAGCGGGTGGGCTTCCCCGCCGACGTGTTCGCCTGGGGCTCGACCATCGTCTTCACCGCCACCGGCAAGGCACCCTTCGGAAGCGAGACGATCGTGGCGACCCTCAACCGGGTCATCAACCACGAGGCCGACCTGAGCGGCGTGCCCGAAGGGCTGCGCGAGATCGTCGCGGCCTGCCTGAACAAGGAGCAGCGCCTGCGGCCCACCTCCGACGCCCTGCTGCGGCGCCTGCTCGGCCACCCGCCCGGCGAGGGGGAGGCGTCGGAGGAGGAGCTGGCCGAGGGGGCGCAGAACGCCACCGTCGACCTGACGGGACCCGGGGAACGGACGGGCACGGCGGGCACGGCGGGCACGGCGAGGACACGACGACGCCGTACCGCGATCACCGCCGTCGCCGGGGGCCTGGCGGTCCTCGGGGTGGCGGGCGCCTTCCTGGCCGCCCGGTCCGGCCTGCTCACCGCCGAGGCCGTGCCCACCCGGACCCTGGCGCAGACACCCCCGCCGCAGACCTCGGTACGGGCCACCCGGACCACCGCCCCCTCGCGCCTGCTCGACCGGATCAGGACCACCCGCACGCTCCGGGTGGGCTACCGCGACGGCCTGCCCGGGATCTCGCTGGGCGACCCGCCCCGGGGCTTCGAGATCGACGTGGCCGAGCGCGTGGCCACGGGCCTGGGCGTGCCGGCCGGCGGCCTGAGGCTGGTGCGCCTGGGCTCCATGCCCAGGGAGGACGCGATCGAGAAGGGCAGGGTCGATCTCGTGATCTCCAACTTCTCGATCGAGAACGCCGACCGCGAGCGGGTCGCCTTCGCCGGGCCGTACTACATCGCCCACCGCGACGTGCTGGTCCGGGCCAGCTCGAAGATCGACAGGCTGGGGGAGCTGCGGGGCAGGAGGATCTGCCTGACGCGGGGCCAGACCACCGGATCGTTGATCCGCGAACGGGGCGTCGCCTTCGTCGACGTCCGGGCGGACGACCCCGTGCAGTGCGCGTCCCAGGTGGCCGACGGCAGCGCCGACGCCATGACCGGGGACGACCTGCTGATCGCCGGGTTCGGGAGCCGCCTCCACGGCATCAGGCTCCAGATCGCCGGGCTCAGGCTCACCACCGAGCGGTACGGCGTGGCGATGAGGCGCGGCGACCCGGTGGCCTGCCGCAGGATCAACGAGGTGATCACCGCCATGTACGCGGACGAGAGCATGGAGCGCCTGCTCAGGAAACACCTGGGCAGGGTCGGGTTCCGCTTCGAGACCGCGCGGCCCCGCCTGGAGACCTGCTAGGCACCGGGAACCCTGCGGCCCCGCGATCGGGACGTGCGCGGACCTTCACGGCCTCACCGGTTCCGCGGCCGGGACGTGCGCGGATCCCGGAGCTCTCCGGTCCCGCGGCCGGGACGCGCGCGAGGGCACGTCCCCCGCGGCACCGCTCGCCGCCCCGCGGGGGACGGCCGGGGCTCACGAACCGACGCAGGTGACGCCCTTCGCCGGGACCTTCCCGCCGATCAGGTAGTCCTCGGTCACCTTCTTGACGCACGAGTCGCCCGACAGGTAGGCGCCGTGCCCCTCGCCCTTGTAGGTCACCAGCACGCCGGTGCGCAGCTCGGCCGTGAGCTTGGGCGCCCACTCGTACGGGGTGGCGGGGTCGCCGGTGCCGCCGATCACCAGGATCGGCGCCGAGCCCGAGGCGTCGACCCGCCTGGCCGCGTCACTGCCGGGGACCGGCCACATCGAGCAGATCAGCCCCATGCCGGCGCCGCCGAAGAGCGGGGAGATCTTCATCGTCTCGGCCTCGATCGCGGCCAGCTGGCCCGGGTTCGGCCGTTCGGCGGTGTCCACGCAGCTGATCGCCGGGAAACTGCTCATCAGGGTGGTGTAGTTCCCGTCCGGCAGGCGGCCGTTGTAGCTGTCGGCCATCGCCAGCAGGATCCGCCCGTCGCCCTTGATCGCCTCGCCCAGCGCCTGGTCCAGCAGCGGCCAGGTCAGCTCCGAGTACAGCGCCGCGGCGATGCCGACGCCCGCCAGCCCCTGCGTCAGCTGCCGGCCGCCGACCTTGAGGGGCCTGTCGTTCAGCTCGTCCATCAGCGCGGTGACGTTCTTGCCGGCGACGGTCACGTCGGCGCCGATCTCGCACTCGCCGGCCCGCTTCACGCAGTCCTTGAGGAAGGACTCGTAGGCGTGCTGGAACCCCTGGGTCTGGACCCTGGAGCGTTCGGCCATGGACACCCGCGGGTCCAGCGGGGCGTCCAGCACGAACCGGCCCACGTTGCGCGGGAACCTGGTCGCGTACACCGCGCCGAGCTGCGTCCCGTAGGAGATGCCGAAGTAGTGCAGTCTCTGCTCGCCCAGGGCCGCTCGGAGGCGGTCCATGTCGGCGGCGGCGTTCACGGTCCCGACGTGCGGGAGCAGCCGGCCCGAGGTCCGCCCGCAGGCCGCCGTGAACCTCCCGGTGACCCGCTGGATCTCGGCCCGCTCGGCGGCGGTGGCGGGCAGCGTGTCCATCGAGGTGTACTCGTCCATCACCGCCCTGTCGCCGCACCTGACGCCGGAGCTGCGGTCCACCCCGCGCGGGTCGAAGCTGACCAGGTCGTAGCGCTTGTTCAGGTCGGTGAAGGCCTTGGCGGCCTGGGCCAGGGTGTCGACGCCCGAGGCGCCGGGGCCGCCGAAGTTGAACACCAGCGAGCCGATCCGTGCCCCCGGCCCCTGGGCCTTGATCCGGATGACGGCGATGTCGATGGCCTCACCGGCCGGGGCGGCGTAGTCGAGCGGGACCCTGAGCCTGCCGCACTGCTGGCCGGGGTCGGGCTTGGCCGGGATCTGCTCGCCGGGCCGCTTGACGTCGGTGCACGGTCCCCAGGTGATCGCGCCCGCGGGCACGGGGGTGGCGGGCGCCGCCGAGGGGCTGGACGAGGCCGGGCCGACGGCCGGTCCCGAACCGGCCGGGGCCGCGCGGTTCCCGCCCCCCTCACCGCTGCAGGCGGCGAGCGCGGTGGACAGGACGGCGATCGTCACGGCCGCCCTGAGGATTCTTGCCATTGGAACAGCTCCCCTGGAGTCGTCTGCCGGGGGAAGCGATTCCACCCTAACCGGACGGGCCCCCCTGGAAAAGGAGAACCCGCCCGGACAGGATCACACTCCCATGGACTGGGTGTCGTTGCTCTCGGCGCCCCCGGCCTCGGTCACGCCGTTCTTCAGGTGGTACATGGCGATGGCGTCGCCCAGCACCTCCGGGTCGAGCTCGCCGCGCCCGACGAGCTGGGTGAGCACGGCCAGCGTGATCGACGCGGCGTCCACGTGGAAGTGGCGGCGCAGCGCCGACCGGGTGTCGGACAGGCCGAACCCGTCGGTGCCGAGCGAGCTCCAGTCACCGGGCACCCACTGGGCGATCTGGTCCTGGACCGCCCGCATGTAGTCGCTGACGCCCACGAACGGCCCCTGGGCCGCCGAGAGAGCCTGGGTGACGTACGGCACCCGCTTCTCGGCGTCGGGGTTGAGCAGGTTGTGCTCCTCGGCGGCGAGCGCGTCGCGGCGCAGCTCCGTCCAGGAGGTGGCCGACCACACCTCGGCCGCCACGCCCCAGTCCTCGGCCAGCATCCGCTGGGCCTCCATGGCCCACGGCCCGGCCACGCCGGAGGCCAGGATGTTGGCCTTGGGCGCCGAACCGGACACGGACGGGGCCGCGGCGAACCGGTAGAGCCCCTTGAGCAGCCCCTGCACGTCCAGGCCCTCGGGCTCGGCGGGCTGCGGGTAGGGCTCGTTGTAGACGGTCATGTAGTAGAAGACGTTCTCCGGCTCCTCGCCGTACATCCTCCGCAGGCCGTCCTTGACGATGTGGGCCACCTCGAAGCCCCAGGAGGGGTCGTAGGAGACCGCCGCCGGGTTCGTCGAGGCGATCAGCGGGGTGTGGCCGTCCTCGTGCTGCAGGCCCTCCCCGTTCAGCGTGGTACGGCCGGCCGTGGCACCGAGCAGGAAGCCCCGGCCCATCTGGTCGGCCAGCTGCCACATCTGGTCGCCGGTGCGCTGCCAGCCGAACATCGAGTAGAAGATGTAGATCGGGATCATCTGCTCGCCGTGCGTGGCGTACGACGAGCCCACCGCGATCGCCGAGGCCATCGACCCGGCCTCGCTGATGCCCTCGTGCAGGATCTGACCCTCGGTCGACTCCTTGTACGACAGCAGCAGCTCGCGGTCGACCGCGTCGTAGGTCTGCCCGTGCGGCGAGTAGATCTTCGCCGTCGGGAAGATCGCGTCGAGGCCGAAGGTGCGCGCCTCGTCCGGGATGATCGGCACGAACCGGTGGCCGATCTCCTTGTCCCGCATGAGGTCCTTGAGCAGGCGGACGAACGCCATCGTGGTGGCGACGTTCTGCTTGCCCGAGCCCTTCTTCAGCTGCGCGTACGCGGAGTCGCCGGGCAGCGTGACCGGCTTGGCGCGTACCACCCGCTTGGGCAGGAAGCCGCCCAGCGCGGCGCGGCGCTCCTTCATGTACTGGATCTCGGGGTCGTTCTCGCCCGGGTGGAAGTAGGGCGGCAGGTCGGCCTCGAGCGCGGAGTCGGGGATCGGCAGGTAGAGCCGGTCGCGGAACTCCTTCAGGTCGGCCTTGGACATCTTCTTCATCTGGTGCGTCGCGTTGCGCGCCTCGAAGTCCTTGCCCAGCGTCCAGCCCTTGATGGTCTGGGCGAGGATGACCGTCGGCTGGCCGACGTGCTCACGGGCCGCCTTGTAGGCCGCGTACACCTTGCGGTAGTCGTGACCACCGCGCGAGAGCTTGCGGATCTCCTCGTCGGACAGGTGCTCGACCATCTTGCGCAGGCGCGGGTCGTCGCCGAAGAAGTTCTCCCGGATGTACGCGCCGTCCTCGACGGAGTAGGTCTGGAACTGCCCGTCGGGGACCGTGTTCATCTTGTTGACCAGCACGCCGTCGACGTCGGCCGCCAGCAGCGGGTCCCAGTCGCGGCCCCAGACGACCTTGATGACGTTCCAGCCGGCGCCCCGGAAGTACGACTCCAGCTCCTGGATGATCTTCCCGTTGCCCCGCACCGGCCCGTCCAGGCGCTGCAGGTTGCAGTTGATCACGAAGGTGAGGTTGTCGAGCTCCTCGCGGGCGGCCACGCCGATCGCGCCGAGCGACTCGGGCTCGTCCATCTCGCCGTCGCCGAGGTAGCACCAGACGTGGCTGCGGCTGGTGTCCTTGATCTTCCGGTTCAGCAGGTAGCGGTTGAACCGGGCCTGGTAGATCGCCCCGATCGGGCCGAGGCCCATGGAGACCGTGGGGAACTCCCAGAAGTCGGGCATCAGGCGCGGGTGCGGGTAGGAGGGCAGGCCCTTGAACCCGTGCGAGAGCTCCTGGCGGAAGGCGTCGAGCTGACCCTCGTTGAGCCGGCCCTCCAGGAAGGCGCGGGCGTAGATGCCCGGCGCCGCGTGCCCCTGGAAGAAGACCTGGTCCCCGGACTCGCCGTGGTCCTTGCCGCGGAAGAAGTGGTTGAAGCCCACCTCGTAGAGCGAGGCCGCCGAGGCGTAGGTGGCGATGTGGCCGCCCACGTTGGTGCGGGCGTTGGCCCGGGTCACCATGACGGCCGCGTTCCAGCGCGTGTAGGCGCGGATCCGGCGCTCGACGTACTCGTCCCCGGGGAACCAGGGCTCGCGCTCCGGCGGGATGGTGTTGATGTAGTCGGTGCTGCGCAGGCCGGGCACGCCGACCTGGTGCTCACGGGCCCGTTCCAGCAGCCGGAGCATCAGATAACGGGCGCGAGTGCGGCCTTCCGTCTTGATGACGTTGTCGAGCGACTCGAGCCACTCCTGGGTCTCACTGGGATCGACATCAGGAAGCTGGCTGGGTAGGCCGTCACTGATGATCGAGAAACGCTGGCGTCCGGAAGCCACTGGGTCTCGCCTTCCGAGGATGGACTTTTGTCTGGTGTGGGTCGTCTTCCATCCTGGTCGCTTACCCCGGAAAGTGCATCTCTACTTCCCGGTAACCAGGAGATCACTGCTGGCAGAGGTAGGAAAGTGGCCTAGACCACCGATGGTAGGACGAATTGCCACCAAAGGTTACATGGTGGTTCCCCCTTTTTTACAGGTTCATCTCCCGGGAATCCGTCCGGCACCGCCCGATCTTCCCGCGCCGGGCCCGGCGGGACGGTCCCGGCGGCCCGTACGGCGCCGCGGGCCACCTGCCCTCCCGCCTCCCGTGACCCTCCGGCGGCCTTCGCCGGGGCCGGTCCACGGTCTCGTTCCTTCCTTATATATGTAACGAACGACCTACGTCCGTGATGCCCGCCCGGGCCGCTTTCCGGGGTGGGCAGTGGGCGGGAGCGGGGTGGTACGTCCCCGTGTGGGGCGATCCGTCCGGGCAGGCACGCGCCGGACGGGGCGGCCCGGCGCGGCCGTGGCGGACCTCGGCCGTCACCGCAGCTCAGGATGGATCGTAGGATCGGTATGTGAGATCTCAGACGATCGAGGTGGTAACGGGTTCCCGGGAACGGGTGCACGACATCACCTCCGAGTGCGAGAGCTTCGTCCGGTCATGTGGGGGCGACGGGCTGCTGAACGTCTTCGTGCCCCACGCGACCGCCGGCGTCGCCGTGCTGGAGCTGGGCTCCGGCAGCGACGACGATCTGCTCGCGGCCCTGGGGGTCCTGCTCCCGGCCGACGACAGATACAGGCATGCGCACGGATCCAGGGGGCATGGACGGTCGCATGTCATGCCGGCCCTCATTCCGCCGTACGCCACCGTCCCCGTGCTGTCGGGACGGCTCGCGCTGGGAACCTGGCAGTCCATCGCGGTGGTGGACCTCAACGTCGACAACCCGGAACGCCAGGTCCGTTTGTCATTTTTGTCGGACTGATTCATACGTAGCCCAGTCGTTGCCGTGGCGACCGTTGACGACTGAGGGTCACAGCGTGTGGACTGTGCCGAAGCACTCTGAGCACCGTGTGAATGCGGGGCCATCCAAGCAGGAGGGACAAACGTGAGCGCGACCGCGGGTCAGGCGCAAGGCGAACGCGGCCTGGCCGAACGGCTCGGCCTCAAGCCGGGTCAGGTGGTGCAGGAGGTCGGATGGGATGAGGACGCCGACGACGATCTGCGCGACTCCATCGAGGAGCTGACCGGCAACGAGCTGGTCGACGAAGACTTCGAGGACGTCGTCGACGTCGTGCTGCTCTGGTGGCGCGACGGTGACGGTGATCTTTTCGACGCCCTGAGCAGCGTGGTGACCAACCTCACCGACGGAGGCCAGATCTGGCTGCTCACTCCCAAGGCCGGCCGGGACGGGCACGTGGAGCCGAGCGACATCGGGGAAGACGCCACCACTGCGGGTCTCTCGCAGACCAGCAGCATCAGTGCCGCCCCCGATTGGTCGGGGACGCGTCTGGCGACGCCCAAGGCGCGCCGCTAAGGGTCCGCCCTGCCGTACGGCTCGCGCGAGCCGTACGGCAGGATGATGACGCGTGCCGTCATCCCGCCGACGTCCGAGAGAGGACCCGCCATGGTGATCGAGGTGGGCGCCCAGGCTCCGGACCTCGAGCTGCGCGACCAGCACGGCACCCCGTTCAGGCTCTCCGCCCACCGGGGCGGAAGGATCGTGCTGATCTTCTACCCCCTCGCGTTCAGCGGCGTCTGCGGCAGCGAGCTCGACGCCCTCAGGGACGAGTTCCTGCCCGCCCTGCCCGGCGACGTCACGGTGGCCACCGTCTCGGTCGACTCGATCTTCGCCCAGCGCGCCTGGGCGGACCGGCAGGGCTACACCTTCCGGCTTCTCTCCGATTTCTGGCCACATGGACAGGCCGCCCGGGCATACGGTGTCTTCGACGAGGAGAACGGCTTCGCGAAGCGCGGGACCTTCGTCATCGACGGCGAGGGCGTGGTCCGCTGGCGTGTCGTGAACCCGATCCCGCAGGCTCGCGACGTCACCGAGTACCTCAAGGTGCTCGCCGAACTTCCCTAAGCGGTGATCCGGTGGCCGCCCGCGAGGCGCCGCCGGTCCGACCTCTCGGAGGCGATCATGCCCTGCTTCTCCTGCGGGGCCAGGCAGACCGACCCCGTACGCGGCGCCAGCCCATGGACGCGCGGGGTACGCGACGAGACACAGGTGCTCATCTGCCCGGACTGCCGGCGCACCCACGACGTTCACCTCGACACGTGCTCCTCGTGCGGCTCGGCCGCGCTGATCTGCCGCCTCGGCGAGGTCGAGTGCCGCTCCTGCGGCGCGGTACGGCTCGCCCGCGGCGGCGGCCGGCCGGTCGCCTCCTGCGCCCCGGGCCTGGCCGACGAGGTCGAGGCCGCCCTGGCCCGGGTCCTGCGCCGCGTCCCCTGAGCGGTCGCGGCCTGTCGCCGACCGGCCGGACCGGGGCCATCTCGCCCTGTGGGCGACGGTCCCGGTGGAACAGGGAAAAGGACATCCGGCCCGTGGCGGCTCGTCGAGGGTGCGCTAGGGTCGGGCTCGATCCCGCCCCTTCGACCCGCTGGATGGGTGCATGAGCTCCTTCGTCGTTGCCCTGGACGTCGGTGGGACGTCGATGAAGGGCGGCCTCGTCACCCGCTCCGGAGAGATCGTCCGTACCGGACGCCGGGCCACCCCGCGCGACCGGGGCCCGGACGCCGTCATCGCGGAGATCCGCTCCTTCATCTCCGACCTCGCCGCCTCCGGCGACGGCCCCCCCGCCGGGGTGGGACTCGCGGTTCCCGGCCTGGTCACCGCCGAGACGGCCGTCTACTCCGCCAACATCGGCTGGCGCGACGTCCCCGCCACCGACCTCGTCCCGCTGGACGTCCCCGTGCGGCTCGGCCACGACGTGCGCACCGGCGGCCTGGCCGAGAGCGTCCTGGGCGCCGGCCGGGAGCTGTCGGACTTCCTGTTCCTGCCGATCGGCACCGGCATCGCGGGCACCACGATCCTGCGCGGCGAGCCGTACGCCGGAAGCGCGGGCTGGGCCGGAGAGATCGGCCACATCCCGGTCCTGCCGGAGGGGGAGCGGTGCGCGTGCGGCCAGATCGGCTGCCTGGAGACCTACGCCTCCGCCTCGGCCGTGGCCCGCCGCTACTCCGCCCGGCTGGGCACCTCACCCGTCTACCCGCCCCTACCGGGGAGCGTCACGGCCGCGGGCCAGGGTCCCGTCACCGCAGAGAGGGTCGCGGCCCTGACCGCGGCGGGGGACCCGCTCGCCACCGAGATCTGGGGCGACGCGGTCGAGGCCCTCTCACTGGCCCTGGCCACCTACACGCTGCTGCTGGACCCCTCGGCCATCGTCCTCGGCGGCGGCCTCGCCGAGGCGGGCCCGCTCCTGACCGTCCCCCTGGCCGAACGGCTCGGTGCCCGTCTCGCCTTCCGGGAAGCCCCGCCGCTGCGCCGGGCCGCCCTCGGGATGTCCGCGGGCATGCTCGGCGCCGCCCTCCTCGGCTGGTACGCCGCCGGTGTCACCGATGCGGGCGATACGTGGTCGGTCGATGTGCCGGAATCCCCTCCGGTGGCGTAAGGTTGTCCCGTCTATCCGGCGGGATCCCCGGGGCGCTTAGCTCAGCGGTAGAGCGCTCGCCTTACAAGCGAGATGTCACTGGTTCGAACCCAGTAGTGCCCACCAGCCAAAACGCCCCGTATCCGATCTTCGGAACGGGGCGTGAGTGACTACTTCGGAAGATTCCGTCCATCGCCTCCGCGCCATGCGTGAGCATCGGGTGGTCCTGCTGGTAGCAGACGGTTTCCGGACATCATTTCGAGACGAACCCTTGATCCCAGATGCCCGTCAATTTGGATCAAACCCAGCGTGTTCAGCCTTCGTCGAACAGGTCTTCCAGCATGAGACGAGCCCGATCAGGGACGGGTTCGTCGGGGAAGACCTCCGCACACAGGGCGAGGATCTCGTCGGTCGAGCCAAGGGCGAGGCGCTCGGCAAGAGCCTGGATGTCGCTGATATCCCTTCGGCGGGCAGCCAGGACCTTCATCGCGAATAGATGTTCCGGTTATGCTGCGGATACACGTAGCCCAGGATGATCGAAGACGCGCCGGGCCGAACTGTCTCCACCCGGAGCAACGTAAGCACTGGCCTGCTCATTGAGCCACCACGACGGCAGCCCGAGTTCTGATGCGACCGCGCGTGCCTCGTCAAGGACAATCCCGTGCGGTTCGAAGACGGCGTCGATGTCACGGGTGGACCGGCGGGCGTCGTAGGCCAATGCCATAGCCGCCCCACCGAAGATGTAGAGATCGGCAATGACCCCTCGGCGGGCGAGGCGATCACCGAGTCGCCGGAACGCGTCCTCGATCGCAGCCCGATCGAGGAGAGGGACGTCGTTCATGCGACCTCTAGCTCCTGAGGGTGGATGAAGACTCCACGACGGCGGAAGGAAGCCGGTGCGTGGACGAACGCGTCGACGCGGGCTGCCGGAGTGTTGAACGGAAACCAGAACTGGTGGAGTCGCCGTGATTCGACCCAGGAGGGGCCGGCATGGCCGTCTTTCGCGGCGAGATACTCGGCGAGCGCGGCAAGGAAGACGTCCCAGTGAACATCACCCACGCTGGAGGGCTCCAGGGACAACAGGTCGAGCCGGACCACAGATGGCTCGTGCCGGTACTCCTCCAGGAATTCGGCGACCAGGCGCCAGCGTGTCTCCTCGTTGGGATGATCGGCCAGCCAGTCTGCAAGCACCGAGATGGAGGCGGCTTGATACTGTCGGACGCGCTTCATGGACATCACGGTAGCCCAATGCCCGACGCAGGGTGATCGGTTGGATCAGCCCTGCTCGTGGAGGTATGCCAGCCTAAACTCGCACCTGTGAGAGCGAGGCGCGGGGAAGTACATCACCCAGCAGGTCGGCTGTCAGAGACGGAGTCTCACCTGGTTCCGGAGCCGAGTCTGTCGACGCGGTCGGCCGAGCGGCAACTTCCGTTCTTTGCTTCCTTTGAGGTCGAGAGTGACCTCGCTGAGGAAGACGACATACGTGAGTGACCAACTGGGTGACAACGACCCCGGACGGGGGCGGACAACGGTGGAAGGTCGTGGGCCGTACGCCCAGGCCAGGACCGGTATCGGCCCTGGTCGCGCCCCCGCTCGGAGTTCCCGCTGTGCCGAACGCGTCCGCTGGACGTGACCCCCTGTGCGGACCTGTCAGACGGGTACCGTGGTCAAAAGGCTTTCCAGCCCCTTGAAGTCGGCTTCGTTTCGCGTGTAGAGCGGTAGGCCTCGGGCGGAGGCCACTGCTGCGATCATCAGATCCATCCGGCGAGGCCGGGGATCGCGATCGGCGGCGATGGTGAGGGCTACCAGGGTTCCGTAGCGAGCGGCGGCGTCACCGTCGAAGGGCAGCGGGTCGAAATCGGCGACGGCCGCTCCCAGCTTTTCCATGCGCGCGGCTCTGGTTCCGGCATCTTTGGCCATGGCGACGCCTTGGTGAAGCTCGGCGAGAGTGATCGCGGTGATCTCGGGAACGGTCGGCAACCGTGCTGGATCGATCAGACCCAGATCGATGTACGTGCAGGTGTCGAGCACTCCCGACTCGTCGCGACTAAGCATGGTCACGCTCCCAGGGATCGTCGTCACCGCCGACGCGATCTTCCGTGCCGAAGAACTCGTCGGCCTCCTGGCGCATGAGGTGGTGGTTCACGGGGGGTAGCCGGCGGTGGCGGGCAACCAGCTCTTCCGCGGTCAGGCGCCGCCGCCGGGGCAACGGTCGCAGCTCGGCGACCTCGGTGCCGTTGCGAGTGATGTGATAGATCTCGCCCGCCTCCACCGCGTCCATGACGGCTGCGGAGTTGTTGCGAAACTCACGCTGAGTAATCGTCTTCATATATAACAATGTAGCCCCCTGTGTCTCAGGGTGCTACATGAAGGGAGTGACGCCTTCGTCGGTGGATCCAGGATCGCTCACGGGACGATCGTGTTGCTCACGGTTTTCCGTAAGACAAAGCAGCATGATCAGCGGCAGATCGACAGGGCGGTCCGGGCGTAGAAAATTTGTGAACGCGACCACCATGGGCCGGTGGCCGAGATCTATAAGAGGCAGGCGTGATGGCTGGTCGTCACACTCGCTGGGTGCGGCCTGAAGCCTCGGTCGAGGATCCCGAACGGATCATGATTCGAGAGGCGTCGGCCTTCGGTAGGGCTTTGTGCGACCGGTGTGGCGCGCTTGGACTGACCGTGGCGGAGTTGGCCGCGCGTGCGGGCATGACCGAGGATGAGATCGAGTGCATCGAGGAAGGTGGGACCGCGTCGGCGGTCGCCTTGCTGCGGCATCTGGCCGCGGCGCTGAACGCCGATGTTCGTCTTGCCTCTGGTCACGATCTGGGTTCGGTCTGGTTCGAGCCACGCGGCCTGATCGATGGACGATGGTCACCCGGTGTGTAGGAATCTCACTCGCTGTTGGTGTTCTGTGGGACATCAAGATCATCCCTGATGGCAGAACGCGTAGAGAGCACGAGTGCTGGGTCACTATCTGGGTGACGACGATTCCGGACGGGGCTGTACAACCATGGACGGCCACGGACCGTACGCCCAGCTCAGGGCTGATGTCGGCCCAGGTCAGGCCCCCGCCCAGTCCTCCAGCCGTAGAGGATGATGGCTGCCGAAGCCCTGGTCGTGGTTGTACATCCGCATCGCCGCCTAACACGGCAAACGCGAAGACCAAGCTCAGACAAACTGAGTCGTTTGTCGCGACGTGTCATGACACCGTATGTGACATGAACGAGCGCAGCCCCCACCGGTTCTCCGATCGCGGCGACCCCCGACAGTACCTGCGTGCGACCCGGGTCTTGGTGCGCTGCCCGCGCTGTGCGGACTGCGCTGTGATGAGTGGCGGTCGTGTGAGCTGTCTGTCCTGTGGATACGCCAAGGAGGCGCCCGGGGCCGGTTGGCCGGGCCGAATCACGATTTATGCCAGCGGGCGGTGTGGCAGCTGCGGTCGTGACATCCACCGCCGCAGCTCACGCTCGAGTGGGCCACCACCATCGCCGATGCTGGTGAGATGTACCGGCTGCCGGACAGTGACCAGCCTCCCCCTGCGCTGGTGGCCCGCGAATCGGTCAGACGAGGCGTGCTATGCCGGACTCGAGCTGTGGCTGCAGACGCCATGCAGAAATCACGTGCTGTGGGCCTATGACGCCGAGCATCTGGATTTTCTGGAGCGATATGTCCGCGCATTCATCCGTGAGCGGGAACCTAACCGCAACGGAAGCCTGGCCAGCCGGCTTCCGGCATGGTTGAAGGACGCCAAGAACCGTGACCTGGTTCTTACCCGCTGCGCCACCCTCCGTGTCCGCCTGCACCAGGTATCCCGCTACAAGTTGGACGTCGGTCGACGTCAGGTCACCGACAGCGACCTTATGCCTTGAACCATCACCATCTACAAGGGTCGGCCATCCGCAACCTCAAGGAGCTGAGACCCGGATCCAGCGGGCGCAGCGAGGTGCGGCTGCTCTTCGTTCTCGACCCCTGGCGTTGTCCTCCTGGTCGCCGGAGACAAGTCCGGCGACCAGGAGTGGTTGGTATGACGTGGCGATCAAAGCAGCACAGGTGCGTTTTGCCCGATACCTCAGAGAGAGGGAGCAATGAGCGATCAGGCGGTGACATGGGAGGAACTACGTGCTGAGCTTGTCCGGCCCGGCGATGAGCAAGAGGTCGCCCAGTTCCGCGATGGGCTCGTAGCTCGCCGGCGTGCTTACCAACTCGCCGAAGCCAGACGCAAGCTCGGTCTACGCCAGGAGGATGTCGCTCAGGCGATGGGCGTGTCACAGGCTCGCATCTCGCAGATCGAGAGCGGAGTGATCGGCGAAGTTGCCACTCTGGCTGTTCACGTAACGGCGCTCGGAGGTCAGCTCAAGATCGTGGCCGACTTCGGTGATTCGGCCATGGTGCTCGAAACGCCTCGTGGTCGGCGTAAGGGGTGATCATTTCCTGAAAACGGACGGTGGTCAGGCAGGCGGTGGCGGACCCGGGCCGGAGCGCTTCGCCGGACCTGTGGCGTGATCAGCAGCGGGTCAGAGCTCGAGCTCAGGGGCGAAGGCCATGGCCACCCCCGCGTGCGCCGCTTTCCGGGCGAGCGCGGTCCCACGTCGGCGCACCGGTCCGCCAGTCACCGGGGCCGGTTGCCCTTCTTCTTGCGGTCGGTCGGCACGGCCCGGCGAGCGGAGCCCTTCTGTGCGGGTTTCTGGGCCTGCCGCTGTGCCGGTTTCTTCACGGGAGCGGCGGGGGTGGCGGGGGTACGGCCTCGCGAGCTGTTCACCGTCCGGCCGCGGACGATGCCGATGAAATCCTCCACCAGGTCGGTGGTCGCGTCCGCGGGCCAGGCCAACGCGACCTGGGACTGCGGCGCGTCCGGCACCGGCCGGTACGTGAGATCCCTGCGGTGGTGGAGGCGTGCCAGCGACAGCGGGACCAGGAGAAGCCCGGTGCCGGTCGCCACCAGCTCGACCGCCTCCGCCGTCGTGGCCGGACGGGTGAACGCGGGCAGCCCGGGCCTGGTCGCCCATTCGATGACGTCGTCCAGGGGATGGAACACCTCGTCGTCGACGAGGTCGGCGACGAACACCTCGTCGGCGGCGGTCACCGCGTGGTCCTTGGGCACCATGACCACCGTGGTCTCCACGTAGAGGGGGATCACGCTGAGCCCGTCCCGGTCGGCGGGCGGCCTGACGAATCCGGCGTCGGCGCCGCCGTTCCGCAGGAGTTCCACCGCCTCGGCGGCGGGAACCGCGATCAGGGTGATCGGCACGCCGGGCGTTCGCTCGTTCCAGACGCCGACCCATTTCGCGGGTGTCACCCCGGGCACGTAGGCCAGTCGGAACGTCCTGCCGGTCTCTCCATCGGTCACTTCCTCAGGGTACCGATGTCAGGGGAACCCGTTCCGGCTGACTATTCTTGACGCCATGACCTCGCCCAAGCCGAAGAGCGTCCAGACGATGAAGCCCGCGACCGCGGCCAAGAAGCTGGGTGTCCCCCTCTCGGCCACTCCCGCCGAGTTCCAGGCGAGCGTCATCTCCCGGGACGAGCTGAACGAGCTGCAGTCGTCGCCTCCCGCCTGGCTCGCCGACCTGCGCCGCAACGGCCCGCACACCAAGCAGGTCATCGCCGCGAAGCTCAGGATCTCCATCGCGGGCCTGCTCAGGGGCGGGATCACCGGGCCGCTCACCACCGCCGAGATCGAGGCGCTGAAGGCGGAGAACCCGGCGTGGCTGGAGCGCGAGCGGTCCCTGCAGGCCGAGATCCGCAAAGAGGCACTCCGCCCCAAGCAGGGCTGACGGCTGAGGTTCCGCACGTCCCCGGCCCCGGACGCGTCTTCAGGTCGCGTCGCCACCGCCTCCGCCTCGCCGGGTCGACGGAGCGTGCGGACGTCTCCCCTTCCGAAGATCGATGATGAGCACTCCCGGCCGAGGACCAGGGCGGGGGAGTCGTGGGAACCCGCGGGGAGCGCCGAGCCGGACGGCGACCGCCCTGGAAACGGTGGGTCGTACGGGCGGGACCGGGAATTGGGGACGATTCTGAACGGATCCCCTTTTCACTCTCGAACCATGAGTGGAATCCGGAATTCACGGCATATCCCGTTTGTCGGATGGCGTGGGCGAAATTCGCGGTGAGCGGGAGATTCCGTGCTCGCCCTCTGACCGGAGTGGCCGTGACGTCGAAAGCGAGCGATCCCCCTCACCGAGGAGGCGAGGAGGCCCGTTCGGGCCCGTCCGGAACATCGACTCGGCACCGTCCGATGGGGCATAGTGATGCCGCCCGTGAGCATCGGGGAGCGGTCGAGGTCGCGTGGAGGTACGGGTGGAGATCGTCGAGGGTCCCTCGGTCAGCGTCAGGCCGGATCGGCACTGTGCCGGCATCCGGGTGGTCACGCCGTTCCGCGGCATGTTCGCCGTCCGGGACGAGCTCATGGGGGAGCTGTACGAACGGCTCGACGATCGGGGCGTCGGTTTCGGACCCACCTTCTTCCGTCTGCACGTGGTCGACATGGCCGGCTCGATGGACGTCGAGGTCGGCGTCGTCACCGACAAGCCGGTCGAGGGCGACGGCCGGGTCACCCCCGGCCTGCTGCCGGCGGGCCGGTACGCGACGCTGACCTACGTCAACCACGGCCGCCGGGCGAACCGCGCCCTGATCGAGTGGGTACGGGAGCAGGGCCTGACGTTCGACTGCGTGGAGGACCCGGCGGGCGACCGGTTCGGCTGCCGGTACGAGGCCTATCTCACCGACCCCCGGTCCGAGCGGATGAAGACCCGCTGGCGCATCGAGCTGGCCATCCGCCTGGCCGACGAGCCCTCCACGGCGGGTGCCCCATGAGGTGAGAGGCGGTCAGGAGGATCTGCATCGTATCCTCACATCGTCTGCGCTCAACGGTCATAGGCGTCTGTTTTGATTGCGCCGTGGCCGAGCGAAGCGCGTCAGGGGAGAGCGATGCGCTCTGGGCCATGGGGTGCGGGGTCTCGGTGGCCGTCGCGCCGGCGTGTGCGGTGCTGGGAACCTTCGTCGACGCCCTTCTGGTCTCCAGGGCCCACGGATACTGCCTCGACGAGTCCGGTACGGGAGAGGATTTCTTCGGCTTCACCTGGATGGCGGGCAGGCTCATCGTGTTCCCCATCGTCACCGGGGTGTCGCTGCTCGCCTCGTTCCCGATCGTCCTGATCGCCCACCGGGTACGGTTCGCGGACCACGGATGGTGGAAGGCGGTGATGACGGCTTTCGCGGTCCTCGTCTCCATCGCCGGGCCGGTGGCGACGATCGTCCACGACGTCGCCGCCGAAGGGATCACGGGTGACTGTGACCCGCCCTGGTGGCCGTCCTGGCTTCCCTCGTGACGCGGCCCGGGATCGCGACCGCGTCCGCGTCCGCGTCCGCAGGGGGCACGCCGGATGAGAAGACCTCAGGCCGCCGCGACGGCTTCGATCTCCAGCGACCAGGCCTCGTCGTAGATGCCGGTGACGGCGCCCGTGGCGGGTCGCGGTATCGTCGGCGCTCCCGATCCCTGTGAAGAGTTCCCGATCCCTGTGAAGACCCGCGTCGCTCCCGGACGTCCGGTCCCTGAGTCGTGAGTCGTGAGGCCGTGCGCGGTAAGGCCGTGAGTCGTGCGTGGTGAGGCCGGCAGCCGTGCGCGGTGAGCCGGATGCCCGGAAGGAGAAGACGAGTGGTGGACAGGCCCGTGCGGTACATCTCCCCCGAGGAGGACAGTGCCCGGTGGGACGGGTTCCCGTTCCGGCGGGGCGACATCGTGATCAGCACGCGTTCGAAGAGCGGTACGACGTGGATGCAGATGATCTGCGCGCTCCTGGTCTTCCGGACCCCTGAGCCGCCCCGGCCGCTGTCGGAGACGTCGCCGTGGCTGGACCACCTGGTCGTCCCGAAGGACGAGGTGTACGCGCGGCTGGAGGCTCAGCGGCACCGCAGGTTCATCAAGACGCACACACCGCTCGACGGGATCCCGATCGACGAGCGGGCCACCTACATCGTCGTGGCCCGCCACCCGCTCGACATGGCCGTGTCCCTCTACCACCAGAGCGACAACCTCGACCGCGAACGCATCCGCGTGCTCACGAACGGGCCGGAGCCGTCCGCGCCGCCACGGCCGAGGCCGCCGTTGCGCGAATGGCTGCTGAGCTGGGTGGAGCAGGACGTCTCGCCCATGGAGGAGATGGACTCCCTGCCGGGGGTGATGTGGCATCTGTCGGACGCCTGGGCACGCCGGGTCCGGCAGCCGAACGTCCTCCTGGTGCACTACGACGATCTGCTGGGTGATCTGGACGGTCAGATGCGCGGGCTCGCCCGGTCACTGGGCATCGAGGTGCCACCGGAGGACTGGCCGGCGCTGGTGAGGGCCGCGACCTTCGCCAGCATGCGGTCCCGTGCCGCCGAGCTCGCCCCCGATCCCGTCGGGATCCTCAAGGACACCACCGCCTTCTTCCGACGCGGTACGTCCGGGGCGGGCCGCGAGACGCTCACCGGCGACGAGCTGCGCCGCTACCACGAGCGGGCGGCCCGGCTGGCCCCGCCGGATCTCCTGGAGTGGCTGCACCGCTCCTGACCTCCCCGGCCGGTCGTCCGGAGAAATCCCGGAGCGGCCCGTAGTGGAGCGCCCTTCCCGTTCGTCATGCAGGTGACGAGGACGACGAGGACGACTGAGGACGTCAAGGAGAGGAGAGCACCCATGGACACGGTCACCGGTACGCAGGTGGCGGTCACCCTGCCCGTCCCCATACCGCGCGAGCGGATGTGGGACACGGTCACCGCGGTGGACAGGACCGCGGAGTGGAGCCCGGAGGTCATCGGCGGAGGCTGGTGCGACGGCGCCCGGGGACCGGTCGCGGGGGCCCGGTTCATCGGCCGCAACCGGTTTCCCGGAGGGCATGAGAGCATGGTGACCTGCGTGGTCGTCGAGGCGGAGCGGCCGGGCGTCTTCGCGTGGGCCGTTCTCGACGACACCGGCCGGATCAGCTCGACGTGGCGCTACGAGCTGCGTGAGGGGGACGAGCCGGGGAGCACCGTGGTCCATCACTCGTTCACCCACGGCCCCGGCGCCAGCGATCCCCGCCGGAGGGCCGGGACCGATCCGCGGGTGCTCGGCGACCGCCTGGTCACCCTGTGCCAGAACATGATCACCACGATCGCCGCGATGACCACCGCCGATTCCGCGACAGGAGCGACCCGATGAAGTACCTGATGCTGGTGTGCACCGACCCGACGTACACGCCCGGCCAGGACGACGACGTCCCGGACGTGCGGGACTGGGTCGCGGAGATGGACGGCAAGGGGGTCCGGCTGATGGGCAACCGCGTCCGGCCGACCGGCGACGCGACCACGGTCCGCGTCCGCGACCGCGAGGTGCTGCTGACCGACGGCCCGTACGCGGAGACCAAGGACCAGATCGCCGGGTTCGACGTCCTGGAATGCGCCGACCTCGACGAGGCCATCGACGTCGCGTCCAGGCACCCGATGGCGTGGAACGGGATGATCGAGCTGCGCCCGTTCTGGCCCGACGACGAGGACTAGGGGACCGGCGAGGCGATCACGACGGGCGGCACGGGTGACGGATCCGCTGAAGGACCGGATCGCCGGGATCTACGCCGACGGCTGGAGCCGGATCGTGGCCACCATGATCCGGTTCACCGGCGGTGACTGGGACCTGGCCGAGGAGTGCGCGCAGGACGCGTTCGCGCAGGCACTCCGGCGGTGGCCGGAATCAGGCGTACCGGACCAACCCCTGGCGTGGCTGACCACCACGGCGCGCAACCGCGCCATCGACCGGATGCGCCGCGCGTCGACCGAGACGGCGAAGCTGCGGAAGGCGGCCGCGTTGGACCTGGAACCACCGCCCTACCCGAGCGACGGCGAGATCCCCGACGAGCGCCTGGAGCTCATGTTCACCTGCTGCCATCCGTCGCTGGGCCTCGACGCCCAGGTGGCGCTGACCCTGCGGAGCCTGGCCGGCATGAGCACCGCCGAGATCGCGCGGGCGTTCCTGGTGCCGGAACGCACCATGGGCCAGCGCCTCTTCCGGGCGAAACAGAAGGTCGCGCACGCGGGCATCCCGTTCCGGGTGCCGCCCGCGCACCTGCTGCCCGACCGCCTTCCCGCCGTGCTGCACGTGCTCTACCTGCTGTTCAACGAAGGGTACGGGGACCCGGGCAAGGCCCGGCTGTGCCGTGAGGCCATCCGGCTGGCACGGGTGGTGACGGAGCTGATGCCCGACGAGCCCGAGGCGCAGGGCATGCTCGCGCTGATGCTGCTGCACGACGCCCGGCGGGCGGCGCGCACGGACGCGTCCGGCGACGTGGTCACCCTGGCCGAGCAGGACCGCTCGCTGTGGGATCGGGAACGGATCGCGGAGGGCGCCGCGATCTGCGAACGGGCGCTGCGCCGGCGCCGGGCCGGGCCGTTCCAGCTCCAGGCGGCCATCGCGGCGTGCCACGCCACCGCGGAGGTCGCCGACCGGACGGACTGGCCGCAGATCGTCGGGCTGTACACGCACCTGGCGCGCATCGCGCCGAGCCCGGTCGTGGATCTGAACCGCGCCGTGGCGATCGGCATGGCCGACGGTCCGGAGGTGGCGCTGGCGCTGGTCGAGGAGATCGCCGGGAGCGGGCGGCTCGACGGCTACCACCTGCTGCACGCCACCCGCGCCGACCTGCTGCGACGCCTCGGCCGTACGGGGGAGGCGGCCGACGCCTACCGGGCGGCGCTCGACCTCGCGCCGACCGACGCCGAGCGCCGCTTCCTGCGGGACCGGCTGCGGGCGCACTGACGGTGTATCCGGGCCCGCGCCGTCCGCGACCGCGTCCGTGACGGGGTTCACGGCCGGGTTCACGATCCGTTCCGCGACCGGCTCCGCGACCGGCTCCGCGACCGGCTCCGCGACCGGCTCCGCGACCGGGTCCGCAGCCGGGTTCGCGATCCGGTCCGCGGCCGGGTCCGTGACCGTCCCGCAGGTCCGCGTCGTCGTGGACGTCGTACGGCCGCCCGGCGGGACAGGCCGGGCGGCCGCACGAGGATCACGAGGGCGTACGGGGATCAGACGGGGTCGAGGTACCAGATCTGGTTGCCGGCGACGATGCCGAGGCCGGAGTCGGTGTTGCCGGTGATGGTCTGCTGGTCGAGGGTGGTGCCGCTGCCGGGCGGCAGGTCGAGCACCTTACCGCTGTGGCGGTTGACCAGGTAGAACGTCCCGTCGGCGACCCGTTTGAGGGTCCACTGCTGGCTGTTGGCGCTGCCGCAGGTCGCCTGCCTGATCTGGACGCCGTTGGACGTGCTCGCCGAGACGAGGTCCAGGCACTTGGAGCTGTTGACGTTCATCAGCTTCCAGTACGACCCGGTGGCCTGGAGCTGCCAGCGCTGGCTGGTGGCACCGGACGGCGCGTTGTGCGTGACCAGCGCGCCGGACGCGGTCGAGCCGCCCGCGGGCTCGGCGTTGTCACGGCTGCCCAGGCCCCGCAGGTGGTAGACGCTGTTGTTGACCGGCGCGATGCCCGTGACCTGGTTGAACACCCACTTCTGGTTGGCCGCGCCGGTGTAGGTCTCCTGGGTGACGGGCGCCGGGTAGGCACCGCCCGCGGTCAGGGCCAGCCCGGACAGCCAGTCGAAGATCGCGAACGTGTTCCCGCCGGTCGGCAGGTAGGCGAAGCGCATGCCGTCCTGGCCGGCGCAGGCGTACTGCAGCAGGGTCGTGCCGGGTGTGGTGCCGCTGTAGGCGCTGTCGGCGCACAGGCGGCTGCCGACGTTGATGAACTGCAGGCCGGTCGTGTAGCCCATCAGCCACTTCTGACCGGGGGTGTCGACGCGGGCGCGCTGGCTCAGCTCGGTCAGCGGCGCGGTGGAGGCGCCGATGGGTTCCAGCGCGCCTCCGGTGGACGTGTTCGTGATGACGTAGGTGTTGCCGACCTTGGGGTGCGGGTCGCTGTCGGCGGTGCCGCCCGCGATGAGGTAGGCGCTGTTGGCGGTGTTCCAGTGGGTGGCCAGGTAGCTCCCGGCGGCGGGGGCGGCGTTGTAGTAGTCGTCCCGGTTGCAGTCGGGCAGCCGGTAGTCGTTCCACTGCAGGCAGCTCCACGAGGGCGTGCCGCCGTAGCACATGAGGTCCCACTGGTCGAGGCAGTGCCAGCTGCCGTCGGAGTGGGGCGCGCTGAGCTGCACCGCTCCGAAGGTGTGTCCCAGCTCGTGGGCGATGGCGTTCGCGCCGAAACAGCCCGGGATGGCGTCCACGCGGGCGTAGGCGCGGCCGTTGTTGAGGTTGGCGGCCCCGGTCGTCAGGTCGTCGCCCTGGATCTCACCCATGCCGCAGATCGCGGTGGCCTCGGTGAGCAGGAGGTAGTGGCGGTCGTTGCTGGTGTAGCCGAGGGCCTGCACGGCGCTCACGCTGGAGTAGAAGTCGACCAGCGAACCGGCGGGGACCACCAGGTTGCGCACGACGGCGGCGCAGCCGCCGGACACGGCCGTGGTGACGTACCGGATGTGCCTGCTGCGGTTGGAGGTGGCCGCGGCGTCGTTGAACGCGTCATCGGCGTTGGCCAGCCAGGCGCGGAACATGGGCAGGAACTGCGTGTAGCGGTTCGGCATCGTCGCCTCGCGCACGTACAGGACCTCGACCCGCTTGCCGCTGGTGCCGTCGCCGTCGCAGGCCACCACCTGCGGGCTCACCTTCGCCTCGACCTGGCTCTTCGCGAGGGCCTCGGGGCCGACGCGCTGGCCGATCTTGGCGCCGGGGAAGACGTCGGACACGACGTGGGGACGGTCCTTGCCGGGTGGTGGTTCGGCGGCCGACGCCGCCTGGGGTGAGGCGACCAGACCGGCCGCGATGAGGAACCACGCGGCGGCCAGGGAGAGGTTGCGCCTGAGCTGCATTCCGATGAACTCCGATCGGTACGGATACGTCCTATACGGACGACTCATCGGCAATGATCACATTATAAATATACAAATATGTTGGTTTGTAATATATGTCACAAAGCGTTGACTTCAGTAAGCGATGAATGTGTGGTCGGGACGTAATTACTTCCTGTAACCACTGCAGTGAACATGAATATTCATGTTTTAAGACGGTGGTCATATTTAGAGGCACGTGAATCATCCTTTATTCCGTTTTCTTTCGTCGGAAATGTGGTTATCGCATGTCCGCGCGCGCTTTTCGGTCATCGTCCTGCCGGCCGGAAGCCGGTCGCCGCGTTCAGGCCGGCAAGGGCCCGGCCTTCCGAAGGCCCGCCCGTCCCCGGCGCGCCCGGCGCTACCATCGACGGATGCTCGAGCCACCGGGAAGGAGCCGGGTCCCGCGGTGGTCACGACGGGTGCTCGCCGTCGCGGTCGGCCTCTGCGCGCTGGTGGGGATGGTGCGGCTGGTCGCGCCCGCCACCGCGGGGACGACCGGCGAGCCGCCCGGGGTGCGGCGGCAGCTGACGTTCCTGCGCTCGGCGCTGGACGCGGGCGCCGGGGACGAGGCGCAGCGGCTGTTCCCCGAGGGCTACTTCTTCCTGCACGCCCTGTACGGCCTGGCCTGGGTGGAGCTGGGGATGCGCGAACCGGCCGGTGAGCGGTCGGCGGCGCTGCGGGAGGCACGCTGGGCGCTCGGGCGGCTGGAGTCGCCGTCCGGCCGCGCCCCGTTCAGCCCGGACCTCACCCCGCCGTACGGTGTCTTCCACCGCGGCTGGAGCAACTGGCTGCGCGGCGGGGTGCTGAGCCTGCAACCGGCCGGGCGGCGCGATCCGGCCGAGTCGCGCCGGTTCGCCGACGACTCCGCCGCCCTCGCCGGTGCGTTCGGCGCCTCGGCGTCACCGTACCTGGAGGCCTACCCGGGACAGGCGTGGCCGGTCGACTCGACCGTGGCGATGGCGTCGCTGCGGCTGCACGACACGCTGCTGCCGCCTCGGTACGCCGGCACGGTAGAGCGGTGGCTGGAGGGGGTGCGGCGCAGGCTCGACCCGCGTACCGGGCTGGTCCCGCACCGGGTCGATCCCGGCACCGGAGAGCCCGCCGAGGTGGCCAGGGGCACCTCGCAGAGCGTCGTCCACCGGTTCCTGCCCGACATCGACCCGGCCTTCGCCGCCGAGCAGTACCTGCGCTTCCGTGACCGGTACGTCGCCTTCCCGCTCGGCCTGGGACCTGCGGTCCGGGAGTACCCCGAGGGCATGGACGGCCCGGCCGACGTCGACTCCGGCCCGCTCCCGCTGGGGGTGAGCCTGTCGGCGACCGTGGTCACCCTCGGTGCGGCCCAGGTCCACGGTGACGCGCCGCTCGCCGGGGCACTGGCCGGGTACGGCGAGCTGGCGGGCCTGCCGGTCGACACCCCGTGGACCAAGCGCTACGCCTTCGGCCTGCTCCCGGCCGGTGACGCGTTCCTCGCCTGGTCGAAGACGGCGCGGCCGTGGGTGGCGCGGCCACCGGGCCCGCCCCCGGCGAGCGTCTCGCGGTGGTGGCGGCTGCCGCTGCTGACGGTACTGGCCGCGATCGGCGTCGCGCCGTGGCTGCCCGCCCTGGTACGGCGCCACCGGCGCCACCGGCGCCTCCGTACCGGCCTGCGCGACTGACGTCGAAGCGATGTCCTCACGCCACCGGGCCCGGTGGGGTCAGCGGGCCGTCTCCGTCCGGCCTTCGCGGGCCGCCAGCGCGAGCACGTCGGCGACCGACCACTGGTCGTAGGCGTGCTCGCCGTACCTGCACGCGAGCACCCGCCCGTCCGGAGCGATCAGGAAGTCGGCGGGGAGCCCGAGCCGCCCGCCGTTCACCCGGCGGGACGGTGCGCGCTCCCGCCCGAGGGCGATCGTCCACAGGCCGCGCGCGACGGCCCGGACGATCGCTCCCCAGGCCCGGGGGTCGAGCAGCGAGCGCGGGGACGACTCCACCCCGAACTCCGCGTACAGCCTCTTGTCCGGGTCGGCGAGGACGGCGAACGGCAGGCCGTCGACGTGCGCGGCCAGCTCCTCGGCCGGGGAGTGGAACACCACCACCTCGCGGACGCCCGCGGCCTCGATCCCGGCGTGCCCCGTGACGAAGGAGCGCAGGTGCAGGTTGCAGATCGGGCAACCGGCGAAACGCCGGAACTGCAGATGGACCAGGCGCGAGCGGTCCGGGACGGAGACCACGGGGCCGGTGACGGAGGGCAGCTCGCGAACGGGGACGACGGTGCCGGGCTGGAGGCGCATGGGGACTCCCCTATAGGTGTACGACATACGCTTACCATTGTAGGCGTATGCCGTACACTTTCAGCCGTCATGCCCCGACCGCGTTCGCTCACCCAGGACCAGATCGCCGAGGCCGCCCTCGCCGTCATCGACCGCGACGGCCTCCCCGCGCTGTCGATGCGCGCGGTCGCCGCCGAACTCGGCATGAGCACGATGGCGCTCTACCGGTACGTCGACGACCGCCAGGAGCTGGAAGGGCTCGTGGTCGAGCTGGTGCTCGGCGGCGTCGACCTGTCACCGCCGTCCGGCACGTCGTGGCGCGAACGGATCGCGGTGCTGGTCGCCCGGATGCGCGACCACGTGGGGGCGCACCCGGGCGCCGTACCGCTGACGATGACCCACCGGCACCGCTCCCTGGGGATACTGCGCTGGTCGGAGGCGGTGCTCGGCGTCCTGGCCGAGGCGGGCGTCGAGGGCAGGGAGCGGGTCGTCGCGCTGCGCGGCCTGCTGAGCTACACGATCGGCGCGATCCAGCTGGAGCACCTGGCCTCCCTCTCGGGCACTGGCACGACCGCCCTGGCCGGGCTGCCCCGCGCGGAGTTCCCGTACACGGCCGAGACCGCGGGGCACGCGCGGCTCGTCGACGCCGACGAGGAGTTCCACGGGGGCCTCGACCTCCTGTTGCGCGGGATACGCGGCACCTGATCGGCACCCGCCGCGGCCGTGCGCGGCCGGTACGGCGCCCATGGCGCCCGTGTACCCGTGCACGACCGTGCCGTGCCCCGTGCGCGGGCCGGTGCCGTGGCCGCGCACGGGGTCGTGCTCGGGTCGTGCTCGGGTCGTGCGAGGGGTCGGCCCGTCCCGGGACGGTGGGCGTGCCTCAGAACAGCAGGCGTACCGCGGCGAGCAGGGTGAGGCCCAGCGTGATCCTCTCGAACAGGGTCCGGTCGATGCGGTCGATGACGGCACGGCCGGCGGCGGCTCCGGCCAGGACGACCGGGGCGCCCAGCGCGGCGAAGAGCAGGGTGGAGGGGGTGATCAGGCCGAGCGCGACGCTGAACGGCACCTTGAAGGCGTTGACGGTCAGGAAGAACCAGGCGCCGGTGCCCAGGAGACCCAGCACGGGCAGCCCCGCCGCCAGGAGGTAGATCGACATGACGGGCCCCGCGGCGTTGGCCGTCATGGTGGCGAAACCGGCCAGCACGCCCGCGAACGCGGCCACCGAGCGGTGGTGCACGAGCGAGTCCTCCGGCGCCCGGCGCCGGTTCCACAGGTGCACGACCACGATCATCAGCAGGATCGCCCCGAGCAGCCGCCTCATCTGCGTGTCGTCGACCTGGCGCACCACCCCGGCACCGATCACCACGCCCAGGGCGACCCAGGGGAAGAGCCTGATCAGCCGGGGCCAGTCGGCGTGGCGCCGGTAGGAGACCACGGCGGCCAGGTCGCCGACCAGCAGCAGGGGCAGCAGCATGCCGGTGGACTGCCGGGTCGGCAGCACCAGCGCGAACAGGGCGATCCCCACCGTACCGGCGCCGGAGACTCCGGTCTTGGAGAAGCCCACCAGGAACAGGGCCCCGGCCAGCACGACCCACTGGAGGGCGTCGAGGGAGGGCATCAGCCGTGCCGGTGGGAGGGGGAGGAGACGCGCGTGGCGGGAGAGGTCACAGAAGACGGTACATGATGTGCAGGCCCACGAAGCCCCTGGTCGGATGCTCGAAGCCCTCCGGCAGGGTGGCCATCACCTCGAACCCCAGCGAGGTCCACAGGGCGACCGCCCGGGTGTTGGTCTCCACGACCGCGTTGAACTGCATCGCCCGATATCCCTGGGCGCGTGCCCATTCCAGCGCGTACTCGCCCAGGGCCCTTCCGACGCCGCGCCCGGAGTGGCCGGGGTCGACCATGAAGCTCGCGCTGGAGATGTGCGAGGCCCCGCCCATGTGGTTGGGGTTCATCTTGGCGCTGCCCACCACGGTCCCGGCGGCGTCGACGGCGACGACCGTGTGTCCCGGAGGGCTCAGCAGCCACATCTCGCGGGCCCGCTCCCGGCCGGTGTCACGGTCCCAGGTGAAGGTCTCGCCCGCCGCGACGATCCCGCTCAGGAAGGACCAGATCGCGGGCCAGTCGTCCGCGGTGGCCGCTCTGATCAGCATCCGGCCAGCATCGCCGTCCCGGCCCGCGCACCGCAAACCCTTTTCCCGCCCTCCCGGCCCGCCCGGGGTCCTAGCCGGAGAACCTCTCGGCGCGGTCCCGGGCCCATCGCGCGGCCTCGGCCGCCTGGGCGCCGGTGACGGGCGCGCCGGGTATCCGGCTCAGGCGCTCCACCTGATCGGCGTAGCGCAGGTGCTCCCGGTGGGCGTGTTCCCGGCAGGGCAGGCAGGTGACGCTCTCCGGACGCGCGGAGGTCATCGCGTAGGGCACCTGGAGGCCGCAACCGGTGGTGACGACGCTCGGCGCGTCGGGCACGAGCCCCAGCAACGACACGATCACGTTGCGGAAGCCGGCACCGGCCTGCACCGCGTCGTGGGGGACGTGGATGTGCGGGTCGGTCCGGCTCATCTGCGCCCACCCCTTCGTCCGGGTCGTCCCGAACCAGGCTAACGCGCGGACGGCGTCCCGGTCGTGTCCGATGCCGGCCACGATCCGCGCCGGTGGGAGCACGGCGTCCCGCGCCGGTGGGAGCACGGCGTCATCCGGCCGCCGGCGACGGCGGGCTCACCCGCGCGGCGCGCAGGTGACGTCCCTGGCGGGCAGGGGGCCGCCGCGCAGGTAGTCGTTGACGGCCCGGTCCACGCACGCCACCGGCCGGAGCCCGCCGAGCGCGCGCCCGTAGACGCCGTGGGCGCGGATGTCCGCCGTCACCAGTCGCGAGGAGGTGAGCCTGCGGTGCAGCGCGAGGGCACCGTCGTAGGGGACGTTGTTGTCCCTGCGGGCCTGCACCATCAGCACGGGCACGTCGTTGCGGATCGAGGTTCCCGGTTCACGCGGCTGGACCTCCCAGAACGCGCACGGGGCGATCATGCCGTTGACGAACGGGGCGAACACGGGCTGGGTGGCGCGGCCGCGCACGATGTTGCGCCAGTACGTCTCCGGGTCCTTCGGCCAGCCTCCGGCGGGCCAGCCGCCGTCGCCGCACATGAACAGCGCCCCGCCCACCATGCCGTCCGCCAGCTCGGGCGAGCCGAGCAGCCCGAGCAGCCCGGTCAGGTCCGGGCCGGGCTCGACCGGCTTTCCCGCGGAGATGCCGGCCAGGTCGCGTACGACGTTCGCCAGGGTCGCGTCGTGCTCCCGGTTCTGGAGCAACTGCCTCACCACCAGCCGCAGCACGGGGGCGTCGAGGCGCGTCCCGCCGACGGGGACCGGCTTCCTCTCGGCGCGGTCGAGCAGGCCGCGGACCACCGCGCGCACCTGGGAGCTCGTACGGCCGAGCCGATACCCGCCGTGCCGGGCCACCCACCCGGCCCACTCGTCCAGCGCCTTCTCCAGCGGTTCACCGGTCCGCCGGAACAGCTCGTACTGCGTGGCGGCCGGGTCGGTGGAGGAGTCGATGACCATGCGGTCGGCCCGGCCGGGGAACATCTGCGTGTAGACCGCGCCCAGGTCGGCGCCGTAGGAGACGCCGTAGTAGGACAGCCTGCGCTCACGCAGGACGCTCCGGATCACGTCCATGTCCCGGGCGACGTTGCGGGTGGAGGCGTGGGGGAGCAGCCGCGCGTTGTCCCCGTGGTCCACGCAGCGCCGAGCCGTGTCACGCGCGGACCGTACCGATGCCTCGAAGTCCCTGCGGGGGGACGTCGACGCCGGCGGGGGGACGGGCCGGGCGGCGGCGCATCTGACAGGTGTGCTCTCCCCCAGGAACCGCGGATCGAAGCCGATCAGGTCGTAGCGGCCCGCCACGTCCTTCAGCGCGGGGCGGAGGGCCAGGGTGTTCGCGAGGCCCGTCCCGCCGGGCCCGCCCGGGTTGGACAGCAGGATGCCGCGCCGCTGGGCCTTGGAGCTCGCCGCGACGCGGGAGATCTCGATCTTGATCGTGGGCCCGCCGGGATCGGCGTGGTCGAGGGGAACGGTCACCTTCGCGCACCGCGCACCCGCCCGGTTCAGCTCCTTGTACCGGGCCGGGCACGGTCGCCACGTAAGACGCTGGTGCTCGTAGGAGACGGAGGACGGGACCCGTGAGTTCGCGACCGCCGCGGGCGTGAATCCCGCCAGCAGGATCGCACCCAGGCCGATCGTCATCGTGAACGTCGCGCGCATCATTTCCCTCGGGTCCGGTGACGGTGTCGTGAGCGACGCTAGGGACGCGCCACGGCTCCGGGCATCGGCCGGACGGCCGATGGCCGCCGCCGTCCGGCCGATACGGACGTCCCTCAGCTCCCGAGCCGTTCGACGAGGTGAACGGTGATCGTGTCACCGGCCTGTTTCCCCGTCGCCCGGCGCAGCGCGGCTGAGACCGGCAGCTTGTGGGTCCCGTCCCCCAGCGCCATGAACGAGCTACGGAACGGGTGCCCGTCCATGGTCCCGCGTACCTTGACCAGCCCCCGGGTGCCGAAGTACTCGGCCGAACCGGGCATCACCACGTAGGTCCACCCGCCCTCGGCGGGGCTCTTCCGCATGGTCGCGGTGAACCGCCTGTCCAGCGCTCCCGGGGCTTTCCCGTCGTTCATCTCCACGACTTTCCTCTCCACGTCCCTCGTCTCCACGTCCTTCATCTCCACGCCCCGACGATGACCGTGATCGCCACCAGCTTGAGCAGCCAATCCCCGGCGTGGACGGCGGCCAGCCGCCAGGGAACCCTCTCGTGCAGCACCGAGCCGGCCAGCAGCACGCAGGGGAAGCCGATCCACAACACGCCTGCCAGCGCGAGCGCACCGGGCCACCCGCTCACGCCCGCCTCGCGGGTGAGCCACGCGAGGACCACCGCGACCAGCGCGCCGCGGCCCAGCTCCGCCACCACCGTCCAGACCGGCGGCCGCTCCGCGGTGGCGTAGGCGCCGGACAGCCTCGCCAGCCGGGCACCGAAGGCCGCGTACCAGGCCGTGCTCAGCAGGAACGCCGTGACCGTGGCCACCGCGACCGCGAGGTGGTTCAGTTCTGTCACCTTTCGAACCTCCTTCGTCCAGGAGTCCTCGGCCGGAGGACTCTCAGGGGGGACGTCGGGGCCGGGCGACTATTCTCGACACGCCACACCAGAGAATTCCGGGGCGGGTACCTGTCGTGAAATACGTGATCCTGATCTACAGCAACCCGGAGTCCCGGCAGCTGTGGGACGAGTTCCCCGCCGAGCGGCGCCGTGAGGGGCTGGAGGCCTACGCCGCCCTCGACGAGGCGCTGGCCGCGACCGGCGAGCTGATCGTCTCGGAGGCCCTCGCGCCCCCGGCCACGGGCAGGCGGGTCCGCGTGGAGGCGGGGGTGACGACCTCGGCCGACGGCCCCTTCGCCGAGGTCAAGGAGGTCGTGGCCGGTTTCTACCTCGTCGAGTGCGACGGGCTCGACCGAGCGGTCGAGATCGCCGCCCGCGTCCCCGAGGCGGCCCTGGGCCTGGTCGAGGTCAGGCCGGTGACGGCGCTGTCCGGTTTCGGGGCATGAGCGACCACCTTCGCGACATGAGCGACCACGCCGGGTTCGCGTGGCAGTGGCGGCTGCGCGAGCTGGCCCCGCAGGTCCTCGGGGCGCTGGTGCGTCACCACGGAGGCTTCGACGCCTGCGAGGACGCGCTGCAGGAGGCCCTGCTGGCCGCGACGACCCAGTGGCCCGCCCAGGGGGTACCGGCCGACCCCAAGGCGTGGCTGATCACCGTCGCCTCCCGGCGGTTCATCGACCGGTACCGCAGCGACACCGCCCGCGCCGACCGGGAGCGCGCGCTCGCCGTCCTCGTGCCCGCCGATCCGGGGGCCGTCCCGGACGTCGACGACACCCTCACCCTGTTCCTGCTGTGCTGTCATCCCGCTCTCACCCGGCCGTCCCAGGTCGCCCTGACCCTGCGGGCGGTGGGCGGGCTGACCACCGCGGAGATCGCCCGCGGGCTCCTGGTGCCCGAGGCCACCGTGGCGCAGCGCATCAGCCGGGCCAAGCACCGCATCAGGACCTCCGGCGTACGGTTCCGGCCGCCCGGCGCCGCCGACCGCGCCGAGCGGATCCGGAGCGTCACGGAGGTCCTCTACCTGGTCTTCACCGAGGGGTCGACCGCCAGCTCCGGCCCCACGGTCGATCGGGCCGACCTCTCCGCCGAGGCGATCCGGCTGGCGCGCCGGCTCCACGCCCACGTGCCCGGCGACGGTGAGGTCACCGGGTTGCTGGCCCTCATGCTGCTCACCCAGGCGCGCGGGCCGGCCCGCAGCACCCCCTCCGGCGACCTCGTGCCCCTGCCCGAGCAGGACCGCGGCCTCTGGGACACCGCGATGATCGCCGAGGGGACCGCGCTGATCACCCACGCCCTGCGGACCGCGCCGATCGGCCCCTACCAGCTTCAGGCGGCCATCGCGGCCGTCCACGACGAGGCCGCCCGGCCCGAGGACACCGACTGGCGCCAGATCCTCGTCCTGTACGACCTCCTGACCCGGCTCGCCCCGGGCCCGATGGTCACGCTGAACCGGATCGTGGCCGTCGGCATGGCGCACGGCCCCGCCGCCGGGATCGAGGAGCTCCACGCCGCCCGGGGGGAGGCGGCCGTCGCCTCGCACTACCGGTTCGACGCGGTCCACGGCTACCTGCTCGACCTCGCCGGTGAGCACGAGGCCGCCCGTGCGTGCTACGCCCGGGCCGCCGCGCGCACCCTCAGCCTGCCCGAACAGCGCCACCTGCGGTCCCGCGCCACCGGCGGCCCGGCCCCCGGGAAGGACCGGTAGGCCCCGCCACCGCCACCGGCCCCGTCACCGTCACCGTCACCGTCACCGCCACCGGCTCCGTCACCGCCACCGGGACCGGTCAGGACGCGGTCGCGGCCTCGATCAGTTCCTGCAGCCGCAGCCCCCGGGCCGCGTCCAGCTCGCCCGCCCGGCCCGACCGTACGGCCGCGGCGAACTCGGCGCGCAGCACCGGCCAGCACTCCTCGTGGTCGATGCCCGCGGTGTCGAAGACCAGTTCCCCGGCCGGTCCGAACAGCTCGATCCTGGTACGCGCCCGGGGCAGCGGGACCGTACCGGACAGGGAGGCCTGGCTGACCGCGCCGTTGCCGTGCTCGCAGGTCAGCTCCACCCAGCGGCGCGGGTCGCCGGTCGCCCGGACGGCGGTGACGGGGCCGACGGCGGCGTCCAGCAGGTCCAGCAGGTGCGGGCCCAGGTCGAGCAGGGCCCCCCGCTCCAGCCGCCAGCCGGTGGCGGACTCCCCCCCGAGGAAGGCGCCGTGCAGGTAGCACGAGCGGGCCCCGGTCACCTCCAGGCCGGCCGCGCGGCGCAGGAACTCCCGCGTGGCCGGGTGGTAACGCTTGGTCAGCACCATCTGGGAGACGACCCCGGCGGAGGCGACGGCGTCGGCCACCGCGCGGGCCGACGCGAGGTCGGGCCCCAGCGGCTTGTCCAGCAGCAGGGCCCTGCCCGCGCGGGCCGCGCGTACGGCGAGCTCCGCCTGCACGGCGGGCGGGACGGCGAACGCGACGGCCTCGCACCGCTCGAACAGCTCCTGCGGCGTTCCGGCGACCGCTGCCCCGTACGGTTCGGCGACCTCGCGGGCCGCGGCGGGGCGGCGCGCCCAGACGGCGGCGAGCCGGGTCTGCGGCCCGGCGGCCAGCATCCGGGCGTGCATGGTCCGGGCCCACGGCCCGGCGCCGATCAGGCCGACCTCGACGGGAGGACCGGACCAGGCCGGGACGGCGGGCGCGCCGGCCGCGGGGCCGGGGGAGGGGGCGGTCACGGCCGGCTCCCGGGGAGTCCGGTGGGACGGGCCGCCGGGCGCGGCGGGGCGGGGGTCCTCATGCGTCGCTTCCGGTGGCCAGGTGGGGCGGGCGGGCGGCCAGGCGGGCGTCGGCCTGGCCGGGGGCGTACAGGTGCTCGACCACCATCGCGGCGATCCCGGCCAGCGCGGCGCGGTCGCCGAGGCCGGAGGTGACGACCTGAAGGTTGCGGGTGGCCCGGGGCAGCGCCCGCTGGTACAGCAGCTCGCGTACCCCGGTGACGAAGTGCGTCTCGGCCAGATCCCCGGCGATCATGAGGACGCCGGGGTTGAGCAGGGTGACGACGGTGACGAGCACCTCGCCGCAGCGCCGCCCGGCCTCGCGGGCCAGGCGTCCCGCGTCGGGGCTGCCCGCGTCGAGCAGGGCGCGGACGTCCGCGCCGGACTCGGCCGGCACGCCGAGGGCGGTGAGCTGCCCGGCCAGGGCACGTCCGCTGGCGACGGCGGCCAGGCAGCCGTACGAGCCGCACATGCAGCGCACGTCGGGCTGGTCGTGCAGGCGGATGTGGCCCAGGTCCCCGGCGCCGCCGTCGATGCCGCGGAAGATCCGCCCGTCCACGACGACGCCCGCGCCGATCCCGTTGGAGACCTTGACCAGCACGAACGCCGAGCAGTCCGGGAACGAGGCGCGCTGCTCGCCCAGCCCCATCAGGTTGGCGTCGTTGTCGACCAGGACCGGGACGGCCGCGTCCACACCGGCGCGCAGGTTCACCAGGGCCTGCATGCGCTCGGGGACCGGGTGGCCGTCCCAGCCGGGCATGACCGGTGGCCGCACCACCCTTCCCGTGGACGTGTCCACCGGCCCCGGCAGCGACAGGCCCACCCCGCAGACCGCCTCGGGAACGGTCCCGGTGGACTCCAGCAGGTCGGCGAACCAGACGGCCAGCCGGTCGAGGACCCGTTCGGGACCGTCCTCGATCGGCTGGCCGCCGGAGCGCTCGGCCAGCACGCCGCCGGCCAGGTCCAGGACGGCGGCGCGGGCGTGGGTGGTGTCCAGGTCGGCGGCGAGGACCACCGCGTGCCGGACGTCGAACTCCAGCAGGGTGGACGGGCGCCCCCCGGTCGAGTGGCTGCCCGGGACGGCGCGCAGCCAGCCCGCGGCGAAGAGCTGGTCCAGCCGCTGGCCGACCGTGGACCGGGACAGGCCGGTCACGCTCTGGAGCTCCCCCCGGGTCCGCGCCTGCCCGGTGCGGATCAGTTCCAGGAGATGACCTGCGGTGCTCCAGGGCGTTGCCATCCGGTACGTCTCTCCCAGCCTCAGCTCTTGTCCGCCCCGCTGGTGAGGCCCTCGGTGAGGAGCCGTTCGGCGGCGTAGAAAAGAAGTACCACGGGGATGGTCAGGATCACCGACCCGGCCATGAGAACCGTCTTGGGCACCTCGATGCCGTTGGCGAGCTGCTGCAGGCCCAGCGAGACCGTCCAGCTGTCGGGGACGGCCGCCAGGAACAGCAGGGCGAACAGGAACTCGTTCCAGGCGATCATGAAGACGTACAGGCCGGTCGCCATGAGCGAGGGCGCCGCGAGCGGCAGCACGATCCGGCGCACGGTCTGCAGCCGCGAGCAGCCGTCCAGCGCGGCGGCCTCCTCGACGCTTTTGGGGATGGTGACGAAGTAGTTCTTCAGCATGTAGATCGACACCGGCACGGTTTGCGCGATGTAGACGATGACCAGGCCGAACAGGCTGCCCTGCAGGCCCATCCGGGCGAACATCACGAACAGCGGGACCGCCAGCAGGGTGGCCGGGAACAGGTAGACGGCCAGGAACACCGCGCTGACCTGGCGCCCGCCGAAGAACCTCAGCCGGCTGACCGCGTAGGCGCCGGGGATCGACGCCAGCAGGGTCAGCGCCACGGTGGCCAGGGCGACGAGCGCGGAGTTGCCGAGCATCCTCAGAAAGCCCTGGCCGCCCTCCTCGACCGACTGCAGGACGTTCTGGTACGTGCTGAAGGTGAGCTCGGACAGGTTCACCCAGATGCGGCCCGGGTCGAGCAGCAGCTCGTCGATCGGCTTCACCGAGAGCACGAGCATGTAGTAGAAGGGGAACAGGGTGACGACCGCCAGGACGGCGATCACGATCCAGCGCAGGACGCCGAAGATCCTCTGTTCGGTCCGAGCGCGGCTCATGACGCCTCCTCCTGAACCCTCTTGGCGAAGAATGTGAAGTAGATGCCGAGCAGTACGGCGAGGATGACGGCCAGGACCAGGGCCTGGGCGGCCGCGGCCCCCACGTCGTAGCGGGCGGTGAGGAAGTCGTAGACCCGCACGGCGACGACGTCGGTGCCGGAGCCGCCGCCGGTGAGCAGGTAGACGTCGTCGAACTTGTTGAACGTCATGATGAACCGCAGCACCGACAGCAGCGCGATCACCGGCATCAGCTGGGGCAGCAGGATGTAGCGGAAGCGCTGGGTGTGCGTGGCGCCGTCCACGGTGGCGGCCTCCTCCAGCCCGACCGGCACGGCCTGGAGCCGGGCCAGCAGGAACAGGAACGCGAACGGGAAGTAGCGCCAGATCTCGAAGGCGATGACGGTGAGCAGCGCGAGCGGGATCTCCACCTGCCAGCCGAGGACGGAGATCTCGTGGGAGCGGGTCGACAGGAAGGCCAGCGGCTCGTCCCAGCCGAACAGCGTGGTGCCCCACTGGTTGACGATGCCGAACTGCGGGCTGAGCGCGATCTCCCAGACGAACGTGACGGCCACCACGGGCGCGACGTAGGGCAGCAGCATCGAGCCGCGGAACAGGGCCCGGCCGCGGAAGGGACGCCGCAACGCGAGGGCCGCGACCAGCCCGATCAGGATCGAGCCGACGGTGCTGCCGATCGTGTAGACCAGGGTGGTCCACAGCGAGGTCCAGAAACCGGGCGAGGTGAAGACCTGGACGAAGTTGTCCAGGGTCCAGTTGGACAGCAGTCCCATGCCCTGGATGTCGACCAGCCGCGCGCGCTGGAAGGCGAGCAGCACGGTCCAGGCGATGGGCAGGATGACCACGAACGCGACCACCAGGACGGTGGGGGAGACGAAGGCCATTCCGGCCCGGTTCTCACGCTGGGCCAGGGTGAGGAGTCTGCGCGACCCGGGCCGCGGCTCCGGGTCCGGGGCGGGGGACGGGCGCTGCTCGGCGTCTTGCACGGTGCTCATCGCGGCTTCCTAGGGGGACAGGGCCGGGGACGGCTCACTGGAGGGACTTCTGCAGGGCCCTGACTTCCTCGGCGGCCTCCTTGGCGGCCTCGCCGGGGGAGATCTGGCCGGAGGTCATGGCGCCGACCGCCTTGGGGATGGGCAGCTCGCCGATCGTGGCGCCGACCAGCGCGCCCTGACCCTCGGTGATGCCCCAGCGCTTCATGTCGCTGACACCGGCGGCGAGCGCGTCGAGGAGCTCGGCGGAGAAGACCTCCTCCATGGGCTTCTTGGTGTCGACGCCGATGTCGCTGGCCCGCCAGGCCTTGCGGTATTTCTCGGGCTCCTCGGCGGTGCCGTTGCGGACCGGGATCTTGCCCTCGGCGGCCATGCCGAACCAGTCCTCGTACCCGCCGCTCATCATGTACGACACGAACCTCTCCGCGGCCGCGGTCTCGGCGTTCCGGGTGACCACCCAGGAGGAGATCTCCCCGAACTGCGCGGGCTGCGCGCCGGCCGAGCCCTTCAGGGCCGTGACGATCCCGCTGTTCTCGGACAGGAACTGCGGGTCGGGGCCGCACTGCCGGCAGCTGGGCAGCGCGTCGGCGCGCAGGCCGGCCAGCTCGTCCAGCAGGAAGGTGGACCAGACGATCATCGAGGACTGGCCGGCGAAGTAGGTGGCGCGGGTGGAGTCCACGCTCTGGGTGCCGGGAGCGCCGTAGTCGGCGGCGAGCCGGTGGTAGGTCGTGAAGGCCTGGACACACTGCGGGCTGTCCAGGCCGATCCGGCCGTCGGCGCCGACGAGGCGGCAGTCGTTGGCGAGCGCCAGGTCCTCGAAGCTCTGCTGGGTGAAGACGTCGCTCGGGTCGGTGGCGAGCGACATGCCGCTGTTGCCGGGGGCGTTCAGGGCCTGGGCGGCCTTGAGCATGGCGTCGTAGGAGTCGGGGACGGCGAGCCCGGCCTTGGCGAACAGGTCCTTGCGGTAGACGAGGATCTGCATCCAGGCGTCGCTGGGAACGCTGAGCCGGGTCGACCTGTCGCCGGTCAGCGTCAGCGCGTTGGGGTTGAAGGTCCCGGCGCCGAGCCCCTGGACGATCCTGCCCGCGGCGGCGGTGTCGAGCAGGCCGTTGGTGTACATCTGCCAGACCGGGGCGAGCGGGACGCTGCCGATGACGTCGGGCAGGGTCCCCGCGGCGGCCGCGGACATGATCAGCTGGGGGAGCTGGCCCTCGTCGATCCCGACCAGCTCGACCTGGACGCCGGTCTCCTGCTGGAACGCCGCGACGATCTTCTTGGTCACTTCCATGCGCGGGGTGAGGTTCTCCAGGCTCCAGACCGTGATCCGGTTGTCCGGAGCGCCCCTGCCCTGGGCGCCGCAGCCGGACACCAGTCCCGCCGCCAGCGTGACGGCCACGCAGGCCGCCACCGCTCTCGCCCTTCCCGTCCACCCTCGCATGGATCTTCCTAACTGCCGCCGCGTGTTACGTACGCGTTGCATCAGAGCACCACTTCTGTCTGTTAACAAGACCTAAGCTTGGTATATCTTCGACATAAATAAGCATCATCTGCGTAACGCTCACCCCAAAAGCGACCTCCCGGAGCCCCCTGTGGTACGCGTCGTCCAGTTCACCGGTCCCCGCCAGGTGGAGATCGCCACCGGCGAATCCGCCCCCCTCCCCCCCGGCCACCTGCGTGTCCGGACCTGCTACTCGGGCATCTCCGCGGGCACCGAGCTCACCGCCTACCGGGGCACCAACCCGTACCTGACGCGCTCCTGGAGTCCCGAGACACGCCTCTTCCGCGATGCCGGAGGTGGGATCTCCTACCCGGTCGCGGGTTGGGGATACTCCGAGGTGGGCGAGATATGTGAGATCTCCCCGGAATTAGTGGACACGCCCGGAATACCCCAGCCCGGCGACATGGTGTGGGGCGTGTGGGGCCACCGCAGCGAGGGCGTCGTCCCCGCCGCCCTGCTGAGCGGCCACCGCCTCCCCGCGGGGCTGTCCCCGCTCGCCGGCGCCTTCGCCCGGGTCGGGGCCATCGCCTACAACGCCGTCCTCGCCGGCGACATCCACGTCGGCGAGGAGGTCGCCGTCTTCGGCCAGGGCGTGCTCGGCCTGCTCGTCACCCGGCTGGCGGAGCTGAACGGCGCCCGCGTCACCGCCGTCGACACCCTCGGCTCCCGCCTGGCCAAGGCCAGGGAGTACGGCGCCCTGCGCACCCTGAACCCGCGCGCCGACGCCGTCGCCGAGCGGATCCGCGAGGCCACCGGCGGGCGCGGCGCCGACGTCGCCATCGAGATCAGCGGCGCCTACCCGGCCCTGCACGAGGCCGTGCGCTCGGTCACCGTGGGCGGGCGCGTCGTCGCCTCGGGCTTCTACCAGGGCGACGGCGCGGGCCTGCGGCTGGGCGAGGAGTTCCACCACAACCGCGTGCAGCTCGTCTCCTCGCAGATCGGCGGGGTGCCGCCGCAGCTCGCCGGGCGCTGGACCGTGGACCGGCTCCAGCAGACCTTCCTGCGCCTGGTCGCCGACGGTCTCGTCGACGTGAAGTCCCTGGTGAGCCACGTCATACCGGCCGCCGACGCGGCCGAGGCCTACGTCCTGCTGGATGAGCGTCCCGCCGACGCGCTCCAGGTCGTCCTGGAGTTCTGAGAGGACCTCGACCAATGTTCAGCATCGCCTGCCAGGAGCAGCTGCTTCCCGGCGAGACACTGCAGCGCAAGTGGGAGTTCGCGTGCGGCGCCGGATACGACGCCATCGAACTGCGCGGCAAGGGCGGTCACGCCTTCCGCGACCGGCTCCCCGAACTGCGTGCCGCCCGCGCCGACGGCGTCGTCATGCCGACCGTATGCGTGGACATGCCGCACTTTTTCGGCGCCTTCGACGCCGACCTGCGCCGCGACGCCGTCGAGCAGATGAAGTCCCAGCTCTCGGTCATCGCCGAGCTCGGCGGCCTCGGCGCCCAGACCCCCGCCTCCTACGGCATGTTCTCGCGCCGGCTGCCCCCGTTCGACCCGCCGCGCGACGAGGAGGAGGACCGCGAGATCCTGCTGAAGGGCCTGGCCGAGCTGGGCGAGCACGCCCGCGACGAGGGCGTCACGCTCTTCCTCGAACCGCTCAACCGCTACGAGGACCACATGGTCAACCGGCTGGAACAGGCCGCCGAGCTGATCCGCGCCGTCGGCCTGGACTCGGTCCGCATCGGCATCGACAGCTACCACATGAACATCGAGGAGGCCGACCCCGCCGCGGCCGTCCTGGCCGCCGGGCCCCTGATCGGCCACGCCCAGGTCAGCGACTCCAACCGGCTCCAGCCCGGCGCCGGGCACCTGGACTGGCCCGCCTGGCTGGGCGCGCTGGACGCCATCGGCTACGACGGCCACCTGGCCGTCGAGTGCCGGCTCGCAGGGGACCCGGCCGAGGCCGTGCGCGCGATCCCGTCCTTTCTGCGCCGGGCGATCCCGTCGCTCTCGCAGCGGGTGGCCGGATGACCACGATCCTGGAGACGCCCCCTCCCGGCGGGGGCCGGTGGACGCCCCTGCGCCAGGCCGCCACCCACGTCCTGCTCGACAACTGGACCGGGGCGGCGACCGTCCCCTCGCGCGCGCTGTACCCGCACCAGTGGAGCTGGGACTCGGCGTTCATCGCCATCGGGCTGCGCCACGTCGCCCCGCGCCGCGCCCAGCGCGAGCTGGAGACGCTGCTGGGCGCGCAGTGGGACGACGGCCGCATCCCGCACATCGTCTTCAACCCCGCCGTGCCGCTCGACGCCTACTTCCCCAGCCCCGACTTCTGGCGCTCCTCCACCGCGGGCCGGGCCGCAGGCGCCCCCCGCGCCGTCCAGACCTCCGGCATCGTCCAGCCGCCCGTGCACGCGCTGGCAGCCTGGCAGGTGCACCTCGCCGACCCCGCCGAGTCGCGGCGCCGCGGCTTCCTGCCGCGGATCTACCCGCGCCTGGCCGCCTGGCACCGCTACCTGGCCACCCGGCGGGACCTGGGCGGCGGCGGCCTGGCCGCGGTCGTGCACCCCTGGGAGCCCGGCCTGGACAACAGCCCGTACTGGGACGCGGCCCTGGCCAGGGTCGAACCCGCGCCACCGCACTCCTTCCGCAGGGCCGACCTCGCCCACGGCTCGCCCTCCGACCGCCCCACCGACCTGGACTACGCGCGGTACGTGCGCCTGGCAGGCGTCTACCGCGACCACGACTACGACGACGCGCGCACCCCGCACGCCTTCGCCGTCGAGGACCCCTGCTTCAACGCGCTGCTCATCGCCTCCGAGCACGCGCTCGCCGCGATCGCCCGGACGATCGGCGCGGATCCGGCGGACGCGCGGGCGCACCTGCGCCGCGCCGAGGAGACGACCGCCGCCCTCGTCGACCGGCTCTGGGACCCGGCCGCGGGCGTCTTCGGCGCCCGCGACCTGCTGACGGGCGAACCCATCGGCGGGTACGGCGTGTCCGGGCTCGTCCCCCTGATCGTCCCCGGCCTGCCCGCGCGGGTGACGGCGGCCCTGCTGCGCACCGCCCACGGGCCGCGCTTCCGCCTCGGCCAGGTGCACCTGGTGCCCAGCTACGACCTGACCGCGGAGGAGTTCGACGGCAACCGCTACTGGCGCGGGCCCAGCTGGTTCAACACGGCCTGGCTGATCCACCGCGGCCTGGTCCGGCAGGGCCGGGCAGGGTCGGCCCGCGTCCTGCGCACGCAGATCCTGACCGCGGCGGGCAGCACCGGGTTCGCCGAGTACCTGGAGCCGTACACGGGGCAGGGGCGCGGCATCCGGCGCTTCGCCTGGACCGCGGCCCTGGCCCTGGACCTGCTGCACTCCGGCGACCGGGACGTCGACCAAGACGTCGACGAGTGGGACGTCGACCGGGACGTCGAGGAGCAGGACACCGGCGGCGACGGGGCGTCGACGACGCGCGGGGGAGCGGGGGCGGCGCGGTGACGGCCGGCCGGCTGCTCGTCGGCGGCGGCACGTTCGCCGCGGTGACCGACCGCGGGGACGTCCACGGCACCCGGGGCGCCTCGACGGACGGACTGTTCGTCCGCGACGCCCGGCACCTGAGCCGATGGTCGCTCACCGTGAACGGAGCCACGCCCACCCTGCTGACCTCCTCCGGCGAGGAGTGCGTACTGACCCCGCCCGGCACCCGCGACCTGCCCCCCGCCTGCACCCTGTTCCGGCGGCAGGCGGTGGCCCCGGGTGCCCTCACCGAACGGCTCCGGCTGGTGAACAACCGGGGCGAACCCACCGTCGTGGAGCTCGAACTCCATGTCGACGCCGACTTCGCCGACCAGTTCGAGCTCCGCGCCGACGACCGCGCCTATCCCAGGCCCGACGTGCACCGCGCGGTGCACGACACCCCGGACGGTCTCGTCTTCCACCACCGGCGCGGCGAGAACTGGTCCTCGCGCACCACGGTCACCACCTCACCCCGGCCGCACCGCATCGGCGTCCCCGACACCACCGGAGGCGGCCACGGGGGCGCCACCGGCGGCACCGCCCGGCAGGGCACCGGGGACGGTCAGGGAAGCGAGGCCGGTGCCGACGGTCACGAGGGCGGTCACGAGGGCGGGAAGGGCGGCGACGGTACCGGGGGTGGTGGCACGGCCCGCGTGCTGGCCTGGCGGTTCGAGCTGCCCGCCCACGGCACGGCCGAGCTCGCGCTCACCGCGCTGGCCGCCCCGCACGGCCTGCCGGAGCCGTCCCCGCCCGGATCCCCCGGCGACGTACGGCAGCGGATCCGGGCCGACACCGGCGACTTCGTGAACGCCCACCCGCGCCCGCGCGACCTCACCGTCTGGGAGGAGCTGGCCCGCGCCTGCGAGCAGGGCCTGACCGACCTGGCGCGACTGCGCATCCCCGTCACGGGCCCCGACGGCGAGGCGCTGCGGGCACCCGCGGCCGGAATCCCCTGGTTCCTCTGCCTGTTCGGCCGCGACGCGCTGCTGACCTCGCTCTTCGCGCTGCCCTACCGGCCCGCCCTGGCCGCGGACACGCTGCTCGCGCTGGCCGCCGTCCAGGGAACGCGGGACGACCCGTCCCGCCTGGAGCAGCCGGGCAGGATCGTGCACGAGGTACGGCACGGCGAGCTCGCGCACTTCCGGCAGGTCCCCTACGGCCGCTACTACGGCAGCATCGACGCCACCCCGCTCTTCCTGGTGCTGCTGGAGGCGCACGCCTCGGCCACCGGCGATGCGTCGCTCGCCCTGCGCCTTGAGCCGCAGGCCCGCGCCGCGGTGGAGTGGATGTTCCGCGACGGCGGCCTCGGCGAGGACGGCTACCTCCGCTACACCTCCGACGCGGCGGGCGGCGGCCTGGTCAACCAGAACTGGAAGGACTCGGCCGGCGCCGTCTGCTTCCCCGACGGCCGCCAGGCCGAGGGCGCCCTGGCCGTCTGCGAGGTGCAGGGGTACGCCTACGACGCCCTGGTCCGCACGGCACGGCTCGCCCGTACGCTGTGGAAGGACGCCTCCGAGGCGGATCGCCTGGAACGGGCCGCGGCCGACCTGCGGGCCCGCTTCCACCGCGACTTCTGGATGCCCGAGCACGGCTTCCCCGCCCTCGCCCTGGACGGCCGGGACCGCCGGGTCGACACGCTCGCCTCCGACGCCGGCCACCTGCTCTGGTCCGGCATCCTGGACCCGGACCAGGAACGGGCGGTGGGCATGCGGCTGCTGCGGCCGGACTTCTTCTCCGGGTTCGGCATCCGTACGCTCGCCTCGGGCCAGGCCCCCTACCACCCGCTCTCCTACCACCGGGGGAGCATCTGGCCGCACGACAACGCCGTCATCGCGCTCGGCCTGGCCCGCTGCGGCCTCGCCGAACAGGCCGGCATCGTCGCCCGCGGCCTGATCCTCGCCGCGGCCCTGCACGACTGGCGCCTGCCGGAGGTCCTGGCCGGGTACGGCCTCGACGAGCACCCGGTCCCGGTGCCCTACCCGCACGCCTCATCGCCGCAGGCCTGGGCGGCGGCGACCCCGCTCGCGCTGCTGACCGCACTGCGCGCCACCGGCGAGGACGTCTGATCCGGCCTGCTCCCCGTTCCGGTCCTCTCAGAACGCGCCGGTCTTGATGCTGGTGACGAGGGACGTCCACGTGGCGGGGGTGAGGAGCAGTTTGGGGCCGTCGGGGTTCTTGCTGTCGCGTACGGCGACCAGGCCGGGCAGGTTGGTGGCCACCTCGACGCACTGACCACCACTGTCTCCGGAACGCGACGACTTCTGCCACACCGCGTTGCTCGGGTCCATTCCTGCCTCACATCCTCGATCATTCTGAGGGACATGTGCTCAGGGTAGGCCCAGAGTCGTATCGCCTCATAGCGCTTCCATGCCGTTGTCACAGAAGCAAGATCGGTCATGATCTGCCCTTCCGCCGATGATTCTGCATGAACGGCACCCGGCTGCCCGTCTGGAAGTTCGGCGATCGTGAAGGCGCCCATCAGGCCCGTGAGGCATTCCGGACTAACGATTTGGATGTAAACGGTCGGCCTGTGAGCGATCTTGAGTAAATGACTGAGCTGTTCGTACATCACCTCGTCTCCACCGACCTTGCGCCGCAAGACGTTCGCGTCGACGAGCGCAATGAGGATGGGAGGATTTTCTCGACTCAGAACCCACTGCCGGTTCATACGAGCTTGGACCCGTTCTTCCACCTCGTCGGGGGTGATCTGTGGTGCTTGAGCGAAGATATGCCGAGCATAGGACTCCGTCTGGAGAAGTCCTGGGATGAGGAGAGGGTCCCAGGACCGTAGGGCGAGAGCGGCCGGCTCGATCTCCTCGACCCAGCTCTGGAACCAGATCGGTCCGCCGGGCTGGGCGAGGATACGTTCCCGAAGACGGGTGAAGGCGTTGCCGCCGGCCGTCTTGAACAGCAGATCCAGCCTCTCGGCATCGGACTTCGACGGGGTGCGGCTGGCGCCTTCCAAACGGCTGATCTGCGTCTGCGTGCACCCCAGCCGGGCGGCCACGGAGGACTGCGAGAGCTGCGCGGCCTCCCGCAACCGGCGCATCTCGGCACCGAACCGCACACGGGGAGACCCGGGGTCGAGAGACGGCACCTCGTCCATCGCATTTCCTCCCGAATTAGAAAAAGTGGACATTTCTTTGGTCGGCATCGCGGAATTCAGTGGACATGCCGACGGCTGTCATAGCCTGTGTTGACCTGGATTACCAAACCAGTCGCCGACCAACTACTGGGAAGGCATTCTAAGCGCAGGATTCTCACTACGGCGCCTCAATGGAGAAATGAGCGTATGACCTTCCCAAGTGAACAGAACAACTCACGGATGAATATGACGCCGCTTTTTCGCGCCTGAGCCACGAACATCGGAAACCGCTCACATGGTGGGTCGGTGACCATGGCCCCGCCACCTCTCAGGGGTGCGCGCTTCACACTGGATGACGTTCTCGATCCGAGGCCGCCGACATGACCGGCGCGGGACGATTCCGTCACCCGAATGGACGGATCGACTCAGACGGCCACCATCGGTGACAGACGGATATGGAAAGGATGTGGCGGCGACGCGCCGGGTGGGTAAGGATTGACACATCCCAGCTTCCGCTGCCCTTGGAGGTTCTAAATGCGCTTCACCCGGTCGCTTGCCGTCGGCCTGATGCTGATGATGGCGACCTCGGGGTGTTCCTCCGAGCGCTCCCTGAAGGATGCGGCAGCGGAGTTGCAGAAGGACGTGCGACGCCTGGAGACCGATGACGTCTTCAAAAATCCGCTCATGAATCTACGCATCGTGCAGCGTCCAGACAAGGATCTTCCCTGTGGGGGAGAGAAAGTTAAGCGAGTATTGCGGGCAACGGCTGACGAGGAACATGCTGACGAATCACAGGACTCTCGTCTGGATAAAGCCCAAAGAGTTATGGAGAACACTCTGTCCCGAATCCTCGGTTACAAAGTGGAGTACGATATCAGCCAGGCAGATGCTCAAGAGGGGCGGTTCATTCATGGGAGTAAGGAGGTGGGTGTTGTAGTAAATATTTACGTGGCACCGGAGGCTCCGACTTGGCGGATACACGCACAGACCGCCTGTTTGCCGCGATGAGAGAGATGCCAGTGTCAGTTCTGAATCTTCAGTAAATTCTCAGCCAGATCGCTGGTTTGGAACCGCGAAGAGTGCTCGGCTTTTTTGTCGAGGTCTGCGTTGCCGTCCATCCAGTTTTCGTAAGCATTCAATTTTTCCTTAAGCACCTGTTCCCACTTCTTGTCGTCAGCGGCTCCTTTCTTAGCCTCGATCGCAAGTTGTTCGTATGTCTTGAGGGCTCCAGTTTTCGTGTTGAGAAGTTCGGCGGGAGGCTCACTTGCCGGGTAGCCGCCACTGTGAAGAAGGTAAGCCATCTCATACTTCATACGTTTAGACAGGTCAGCTCGGCTGTCCGTGGCCGCTTCGACCTGCGTTTCGAAACTATCGGCCCAGAAGTCTGATGCGGTGCTGACGATGTAAGCCTGGGTCAGCTCCCAGCCGACTTCGGCGACCGGCTGCACGACGGCTACCCCACCAAGCATGAAGCCAAAAGTATTTTTAACGAAGTCGCGGGCCAAGTCGGCGACGGCGTCTTCTTCGCCGAGTACGTCTTTTGCCGCCTTGAATGAGATGCTGCTGAAATCGCCGAACATCATTGCAATATCGCGGAAGTAGTCAGTGTTGCCCTGCGCGTCTAGGCGGGCAGCGGCCAGCAAGGTTTCATGACGGAGCTTCGCCACTGTCGAGTCGAACGCGTCGGCGGTCTTGTTTTCACCGATAAAGGTTTTCATGAATTGATAGGTGTCGCCGGAACTGAGATAGAACGCGGGGGTCACCCCGGGGAAGGCTTCCCAATGTTTGGGAATCTGCATACCAGAGACGCGGTCGGCGGCTCTGTCGAAGCGTCCGCCCGAGACCATCTCATGGACGTACGACTGTGCGATCACCCCCATGGAGCCCTTCGCGGGTTTCGGCAGGTCGGCGCCGAAGGCGGCGGCTGCACGGATGGCGTCGAAGGCGAAGGCGGCAGCGGCCGGACTGTGCTGACCGGCCTTCTCGGTCGTGGCCTCGGTTCCCGACTCCATCGCCCGGCCGAAGGCGTCGGCCACCTCGTCCCCCGTGCCCACCCCCTTGGCGTAATTGAGAAACAGCTTCATTGTGTCGACCTGGCTGAGCGTGGTGTCTTTGTCGCCCATTGCGGAGAAAGCGTTCCGGACCGCCGCGCCGTCTCCGGCCAGCACCTCCAAACCCATGGCGACCAGATCGTCAGGAAGGCCGTACTCCTTACTGCCGAGGGATCCGGCGCGCCAGTCCTGTCCGGGTTTCTTCGCGAACTCGTCAAGAACCAGGGAACGGGCCGCCGCGCTGCGGACGGAGGAGGGGGCGTTGGCGCGGCTGAGCAGCGCGAGTCGGTTCCACGCGGTGACCTTGCCTTCAACCGGTTTCACGAGGTCGTTCCTGACCTTGGCGAACGCCGGGACGAGGGAAGGAGCGCGCAGTGCCGCTCCGAGAGCCTTGCTGAAAGCGCCCAGGTCCTGCTTGGCGGTCTTACTGCCGGTGGCCGCGATGATGCTGGGCAGTGCGTCCCGGACCTTGGGCGACAGCAGGGCGAAGAAAGCGGCGGCGGCCTGGGGGTTGTCGGCGAGCTGGGCGATCTCGTCGGCGTGCTCGTGGATGAGCGCGGCCTGAAGCTCACCGCCGTGGTGCACGAGGATGTCCTCGCCGTACATGGAGGCCAGGCCCCGGGCGACCTCGAAGCCCTTCAGCTCGTCGGGAAGGCGGACGAGCCCCTGCCCGCCGGCCGCCATGGAGGCCGTGCCGCCCGCCCCGCCGAGCTCCGGGGCGCCGGCGCCCAGGGTCCTGATCAGGTCGATCCGGCCGTGCAGCATGGAGACCTGCGTCCCGGCCCAGTCGGCGATGTCGGCGATCTCCCGCAGCGCGGGGGTGGCGATCCCGTACCGGCCGAGCTTCTCGTCGAACTCCCTGCTGAACGCGGTCAGCCGGTCGGCCGCGCCGCGCAGGGAGGTGGCGAGCTCGCCCATACCCTCGGGGTCGATGCCGCAGAACTCGGAGGCGGAGGCCATGGAGCGTTCCCCTTCGCGGTCGTGACGGTCACGTGCGTCCGGCCATCTCCCGGCGCATGGCGTTCGCCTCGCTCTCGGTCACCAGCGGAGGCTGGCGGCGCAGCTCCTCCTCGACCGCGTCCACCACGTTCTGGGCGAGCCGTCCCAGCCGGTGGTGCCGGTCCTCCAGCTCGGTGGTCCAGGTGGCGGCCGTCGGCCCCGTCCACACCTTTCCCGACCGCATCGCCGAGGAGGCGCGCTGGTACGCCTGCCGAACCTCGTGAGCCCTGTCCTCGGCCTCGACGAGCAATTGTCTCAGCCGCTCACGCCGGGGATTGGGCACCATCCGCTCGGCCACGCCACCCCCGTTCCTTTACAGGACCCCGCGATGAAGGAAAAAGTCGCATACCACAGTAGGTATTGATCGTCTGAGTCGGCAAGTCCCGTACCCGCTCGGTATCGCGCTTTCCCGCCGCGGACATGGCCGTACACGGCAAAGAGACTGATATTTCGGTCATTCCTCTTATGGCAGAGCACCACTTCCCACGACGGCATCGGAGTAACGGATGTCACTATTCGAAGAGCACATCGAAGCGCTGGAAATCGCCGCCAAAGCCCTGGCGTGGATGGGTTTCATCGCCGTTGTCGTATTGCTCTTCGCCGGTCATGTGAGCGTGCCCCTGGCCGTCGCGGCCGGCGCCGTCCTGGTCTCCCGCGTCATCCTGTACGAGTTCCGGGAGATCCGGGCGTGCCGGGACCGGGAGAGCGCGGGGGAAGCGGAACTACGCCGTGAGCAGCGGCGCGAGCATCGCGAGCGAGAACTGCGTCTCAAGATCCTGCGCTTGCAGCGGCCTGAGCGGTGACCGCGCACCGTCCCGGCGGCGCACGCGCACGAGACCCGCCATGCCGTCACCACCGTGCCGACCACCGACGCGGGGGTCCACGTGCGGCGTCATACGCGGGACGGCGCGTCCACGCCGTCGACGCGGCGGCGTCTTCCCACAGATGGTGAGCGCTACGGTGAAAATGTCGGGGCATCCTGGTAGAAGTTGGCCATGGCTGTGAGTGTCGGTGAGTTCCTGGAGATGCTGAACGAGCTGCCCGAGGTCGTGCAGAGCGACGGTGGTGAGTGGGTCTCCCTGAAGGTGCACGGGAAGGGCTTCGGCTACCTGTGGGAGAAGACGGCGACGGTCGGGCTCAAGGCGACGATCCAGGAGCAGGTCGCGCTGGTCGCGGAGCGGCCGGAGGTGTTCGAGGCCCAGTTCACGGCGGGCCAGTTCGGCTGGGTCGTGGTGCACCTCGCGAAGATCGAGGCGGATGAGCTGTTCGAGCTCGTCACCGAGGCCTGGTGCCTGACGGCGCCCAAGCGGCTGGTCGACGCGCACGAGGCCGGGTCGCCCCTGCTGCGGTGACGGGCGACGCCCGAGATCATGACGGCCCGCTCGGCGGCGTCATGAGGACGACAGGGGCATGAGGGCGACGGCGTCATGGGGACGACAGGCCGACCGCCAGGTGGTGGCACTGTCGCCGCGGGAAGAGGACGGGCCCGCCCCTCGCGTCCGGCATGGACGTCCGGGGGCGGGGACGTCCCGGGCACGGACGTCCTGGGCAGGGGCGTCCGGGCAGGGGCGTCCGGGCAGGGGCGTCCGGGCGGGGACGGCGCGCGAGCGCGGGCGGTGATGCACCGCGCCGGGCACGCCGTCCTGCAGCGCGAAGCCGCGACCCTTTCTTGTGATTTCTCCGTTTTTTCCGAGGGCGGGGCCCTTCGACGATGTGATATTACTTTGTAAAGGCGCACGTGTTCCGAACTCGGCACCGCCATAGTGGTCGCCGTCGTGCGCCGCCCCGGGAGACGGGCCGTCCTCCGGCCTCCGTCAGTTGTCGATCCCTCCGGCCGGTCCGCGTCCCGGAGTGATGCCGTCACTGATGCCGTCGCTGATGTTGCCGGTGCCGCTTCCCGTACCGCTCGCGCCCCCGCCCGCCGTACCTCGGCGGGCACCGCTGCCGGTGCCCTGGCGGGCGCCGTCGCCGTCCTGGCCGCGCCTGGCACGGCACCTGTCCGGGTTCTTCTTCTTCCTGCACGGCTTCTGGGCGGAGACCTGGGCGGAGGAGTCGGCCGCGGCCACGGTGCCCGCGGCGGTGAACGTGGCCGGCAGGGTGACGGGCGCGACGAGGGCGGAGGCCGCCATCGCCCCGGCCGCGAGAACGTTGCTGAGTCTGGTCATGGCGGACCACCCCATGTCGAATCGGTGGCGCCCCGGGCGATGCCCGAGCCTGCGGAGCGCCGTACCGGCATCGAGGGTGACGCGGGTACGGCGCGGGACCTGTCTCCACGGTAGGCACGCGAGCCCGCCCGGGTCGGCCATCGGACCCCAAAGCCTCGGGAGGGCGGGATTACCCGTCGGTAGCGGAGCGGAGCGACCGGTCACGCTCAGTCACCGTGTCCTGCCGGAACGCGTCCGTCGGAAGGTCTCCGCGGGGGAGCGGACCACAAAGCTCCCATAGATCCGGAAGCGAGGCGGCTCCGCGGGAGGGTCTCCCGTACCTTCCGCCCCTGTCTTTCGGTGCGTCGTCCCAGGTCCGTCAGCCGCGAAGGCCGTCGTCGGCCTTCCTGCCGGCGGCCGGTGTTGACGGACACCTTCTTCGCTCCTATGGTTCATTACAAGAGTAATGAACCAGCTAAGCGGGTGTTCATGTTCGATGATCAAAGTCCCATCTATCGGCAGATCGCCGATCGCATCAAGACCGAGGTGTTGAACGGGACGCTGAGCGGCGGCGACCAGGTCATGTCGACCAACCGGTACGCCGCCTTCTACCGGATCAACCCCGCCACGGCGGCCAAGGCGTTCCAGCAGCTGGTCGACGAGGGCGTTCTCTACAAGAAACGAGGCATCGGCATGTTCGTCAGTCCGGACGCCCGGGAGGCGCTCAGGACCCAGCGGCGGGAGAGCTTCTTCGCCGAGGTGGTCGCACCGATGGTGGCCGAGGCGAAAGTGATCGGCATCCCCCTGACCGACATCGTGAAGCGGATCAACGAGCTGGAGGAGCACGCATGAACATCGTGGCCGACGGACTGAGAGTGGACTACGGAACCGTCAGGGCGGTCGACGACGTCACGTTCTCCCTCGACGGCGGCAAGATATACGGCCTCCTGGGACGCAACGGATCGGGCAAGACCAGCCTGCTGTCGGTGCTGGCCGCCTTCCGCAGGCAGTCGGGGGGCACGGTACGGGTCGGAGGGCGGCCCGTGTTCGAGAACGCGGACGTCACCCGCGACATCTGCCTGATCCGCGACGCGGGCGAGACGGTCGACATCGGCACCGCCGCGGACGCGCTCGACTTCGCCGAGTGGCTCCGCCCGAACTGGGACGCGGAGTACGCCCACGCGCTGATGGACCGGTTCAAGCTGAAGCGGAACGCGAACGTCAAGGCCATGTCCAAAGGGCAGCGGTCGGCGCTGGGGGTGGTGGTGGGGCTGGCCTCGCGGGCGCCGCTGACCATGTTCGACGAGTCCTACATCGGGATGGACGCCCCCTCCCGCTACGCCTTCTACGACGCCCTGCTCGCCGACTACATGGAGCATCCGCGCACGATCATCCTCTCCACCCACCTGATCGGAGAGGTCAGCTCGCTGTTCGAGGAGGTCCTGATCATCAATCAGGGCAGGCTGCTCCTGCACGAGCGGAGCGAGACCCTGCTCGCGCGGGGCACCTCGGTCACCGGGCCGGTGGCCGCGGTCGACGCCTTCACCACCGGGCTGACGGTGCTGAACACCGACCGGCTGGGCCCGACCAAGGTGGCCATGGTCTACGGCGACCTCGACGAGACCTCGCGCCGCAAGGCCGCCGAGGCCGGGCTCGAACTCGGCCCGATCGCCATGCAGGACCTGTTCGTCCGCCTCACCGACCCCGACCCCGCCGCCCTCACCACCCCCGTCCCCACCGAGCCCGCCGGAGAGGTCCGATGAGATTCCCGAGCCGCCTTCTGGGCGCCCCCCTGATCTACACCGCCTTCATGTGGGCGGGGTTCTACGTACTGGTCGCGCTGATCACGATCGGTGTGGCGATCTTCGGAACGCTGAGGATCAGCGGGTGGGAGGTCGCCACGCAGATCCCCCGCTGGCTGGCCCTGTTCATCGGCGTCTCGCTGATCAGGGAGTTCCTCCCGCTCTACATCGCGCACGGGCAGACCCGCAGGGAGTTCGGCGCGCAGGCCGCGGTCACCGTCGTGCTGTACGCGCCCGCGTTCTCCGCCCTGATCACCCTGGGCTACCTGCTGGAGGCGCTGCTGTACAACCTGCTCGGCCGGCCGCAGACGCTGACGGGCGTCCACCTGTTCTCCTCACCGACACAGGTGCCGCTGGTCTTCGCCGAGTACCTCGTCCAGGGGATGACCTGGATGGTCGCCGGGGTGCTCATGGCGGCGGCGTTCTACCGCTGGCAGGCCGCCGGGATGCTCTCCCTGCCGTTCGGCATCGCGCTGGTCGCGCTGGGGGAGTCGGCCATCGGAGGGAACCTGCGGCTGCCGTTCTTCACCTCGGCGCTGGACTTCGACCTCGCGCCGAGCGTCCCGATGGCCCTGGGCGTCGGCCTCGGCTGCCTCCTGGTCGGCCTGGCGCTCACCTGGCCGATCATCCGCGACGTCCCGCTCCGCAACAGGGTCTCCTGAACGCGGGCCGCCTCCCGTGGGCCTTCGCGCCGGTCCGTTCTCAGGACCGGCGCAGCAGCCCGACCCCGACGTAGCCGTCCACGCCCGGGAGCTGGGGAAGCCGGGGGTGCTCCGCCTCCGGACGCCAGTCGTCGGTGGAGACCAGGCCGGGTTCCACCAGGTCGAAGCCGTCGAAGAAACGCATGATCTCCTCATGCGAGCGGGGCGTCGCGGAACCCGCGGAGGTCTTGGTGTAGAGCGCGCGGCCCTCGCGGACCTTGTCCTCGGGAAGGTCGCCGAAGGACAGGTGGCTGATCGCCACGCAGCTGCCGGGGGCGAGGCGGTCGCGCAACGTCGTGACGATCCGCTCGGCCACGTCGTTCTCCGGGATGAAGTGCAGGACGGCCAGCATGAGCAGGCCCACCGGCCGGCCGAAGTCGATGTGGTCGTTGACCTCGGGGTCGTCGAGGATGGCCAGGGGCTCCCTCAGGTCGCCGTTCAGGACGATGGTCTGCCCGTTGTCGGCCAGCAGGGCGCGTCCGTGGGTGAGCACGATGGGATCGTTGTCGATGTAGACGACGCGGGAATCGGGCGCCAGGCCCAGCGCCACCTGGTGCACGTTCTCCTGCGTGGGAAGCCCTGCGCCGATGTCGAGGAACTGGCGGACGCCCGCCTCGGTCATGAACCGCACGGCCCTGCGGAGGAAGCGCCGGTTGGCCCGGACCCCCTCCTTGGCGTTGGGGGTGATCTCGAGCAGCCTCTCGGCCGCCGTACGGTCGGAGACGAAGTTGTCCTTACCGCCGAGAAGGTAGTCGTATATCCGGGCGACGCTCGGAACGTTGGGGTCGATCTCCACCGGCACGTGCGTCATGTGCGTCCATCCCATGCTCAATGCGTCACTCGTTGATCTTAAGGTAACGGATGAAGCGGGTGATGTTGCCACAAGGGACCAAAGCGGAACGAAGCAGGCGACCACCCGCGGGCCGAGCAGCCGGTCCCGTGCTGCAGGGATAACCCGAAACCATCACGGAGGCGCTCCCGGTGGTGCCGGACGGCCCGCAGGCCGATCGTGGACAGGGTGATCGAAGCCTATGAACTGACCAAACGGTACGGCGCCCGGGCCGTGGTCGAGGACCTGTCCTTCACCGTCCGGGCCGGCCGGGTCACCGGTTTCCTCGGGCCCAACGGGGCGGGGAAGTCCACCACCATGCGGCTCATCCTCGGCCTGGACCGTCCCGACTCCGGCCGGGCGACCATCTCCGGCCGCCCCTACCGCGAACTGGACACGCCCCTGCGCGCCGTCGGCGCCCTCCTCGACGCCAAGGCCGTCCACCCCGGCCGCAGCGCCTACGACCACCTGCTCCATCTCGCCCGGTCGCAGGCACTGCCGCGCACCCGGGTCCAGGAGGTCCTGGAGCTCGTCGGGCTCGGCCAGGTGGCGCGCAGGCGCACGGGCGGATTCTCCCTCGGCATGGGACAGCGGCTCGGCGTCGCCGCCGCCCTGCTCGGCGACCCCGAGGTCCTCGTCCTGGACGAGCCGGTCAACGGCCTCGACCCGGAGGGGGTCGTCTGGATCAGGGAGCTGATGAGGAGGATGGCCGCCGAGGGCCGCACGGTCTTCGTCTCCAGCCACCTGATGAACGAGATGGCCGTCACCGCCGACCACGTGATCGTGATCGGCCGGGGCAGGGTCATCGCCGACTGCGGCGTGGACGAGCTCGTCAGGCGCGATCCCAGGAGGTCGGTGCTGGTCCGCACCCCCGACGCCGGGCGGCTCGGCGCGCTGATCACCGCCGCGGGCGGCGAGGTGGGCACCGGCGAGGACGGGGCGCTCACGGTGGCCGGCATGGAGGCCCACCGGATCGGCGAGCTGGCCCTGGACGCCCGGATCGTCGTGCACGAGCTCACCCCCAGGCGCGCCTCGCTGGAGGACGCCTTCATGGAACTCACCAGGGACAGCGTCGAGTACGCGGACGCCGACAGGAGCCGGTCATGACCGCGAGCACCCCGTCCACCACGCCCGCCCGGCCCACCGGCCCTGCCAGGTCAGCCGTGCCCGTCGCGCGTGCCGGGTTCGTCCACCTGATGGCCTCGGAGTGGACGAAGATCCGCTCCGTCAGGTCCACCGTCTGGTCGCTGGCCGTCATGGTCGTGCTCACCGTCGGCTTCACCGTGCTGATGGCCTCGACAACGGTGATGAACTGGGCGACGGCATCACCGGCCCGGCAGCGGCAGATGGTGGGCGACCCGCTCGCGCTGCTCGTCCAGCCCGGCGTCTCCTTCGCCCAGCTCGCGGTCTGCGTCCTCGGCGTGATGGTGATCACCGGCGAGTACTCCACCGGGGCGATCAGGTCGAGCCTGCTGGCGGTGCCGGGCCGCGTCCCGATGCTCGCCGCCAAGGCCGCCGTCCTCGGCCTGCTGGTCCTCGCGGTCACCGAGCTGATCGTCGTGCCGTCGTTCCTGGTCGGGGCCGCGATCCTCGGCGAGCGGGTGGACGTCTCCCTCACCGACCCCGAGGTGCTCCGCGCGGTGGCGGGCGCCGGTCTCTACCTGGCCCTGCAGGCGCTGTTCGCGCTCGCGATCGGCGCGCTGCTGCGGCACACGGCCGCTGCGATCACCTGCGTCCTGGCCCTGGTGCTGGTGGTGCCCAACCTCCTCCTCATGCTGCCCGGCGAGGCGGGCAGGACGATCCACTCCCTCTTCCCCACCGTGGCGGGCCGGGCGGTCCTCGCCGGAGACGCCCAGCAGGTCGTGTCCCTCTCCCCCTGGGCGGGGCTCGGCGTCCTCGCGCTGTGGACCGCCGCGCTGCTGGCACTGGCGGCCCACCTGCTCAGGCGGCGCGACGCCTGAGCAGGGCCGGGGGGCTCGTAGGTCCCGGGCGTGGTGGCGACGCGTTCCTCGTCCCGCCACTTCCCGGACCGGGAGGGGAAGACCCGTCCCTGGAAAAATCGTTCGCGGGCGACGATTCCGCGCCGTGGCGGGAGTCCTGTCCATGACCGTTCCCAACGACCACCGTGAGGACTCCCGTGACCCACGACAGGACACCGTCCGACAGGACCGCTCCGGAGCCGAAGCCCGGTTCCCGCCGCGCGTCCGGCGTCTGGCCGCTGGTCCACGCCGAGCGGGCGGCCCTGGCGGCCGACCTGGCGGAGCTGACCGACGAGCGGTGGGCGACGCCGTCACTGTGCACCGGGCTGACCGTACGCGAGGTGCTGGCGCACCTCACCTCGGGGGCGAGCCTCACCCCGCTGCGGTGGATGGCGGGCGTGATCCGCTGCCGGTTCGACTTCGACAGGCAGAACGCCATGCGGCTCGCCGAGGAGCTGGGCGCGACCGGGGCCGAGACGCACGACAGGTTCCGCCGCGTCGTCACGAGCACCACCAAGCCTCCCATCCCGGTCATCGCGATGCTGGGTGAGACGATCCTGCACGCGGAGGACATCCGGCGGCCACTGGGCATCCGCCGCGACTACCCGATCGGGACCCTCACCCGGCTGGCCGAGTACTACCGGGGCAGCGATTTCGTCGTCCTCGCCAAGGGACGGATCACCGGCCTGCGGCTCGTCGCCGACGACGGCCCCTTCGCGACCGGCTCCGGTCCGCTGGTGTCCGGCACCACCCTGGCGCTCACGATGGCCATGACCGGGCGCACGGCGTACTGCGACGACCTCCACGGGGACGGCGTCGCGATCCTGCGCGAGCGCGGTGAGATGAGATGAGATGACCGGGCGCCTGCCACCCGGACGCCACCGACGGGTCGGTCGCGCCGGCGGGGACGGACGGCTCACGCCCGGGAGGCGACCTCCCCCAGGATCTTCGCGACCCGGTCCACGTCGGCCTCGCTGGTACGCCAGTTGCTGAACGCGGCGCGCAGGGCCGGCACCCCGTCCAGGACGGTCGTCGTGAGGAACGCCTCGCCCGACGCGGTGATCGCGTCGGCCAGCTCCGCGATCCGGGCGGGGGAGGGGGGATCGGAGAGGGTGAAGCAGACCACGTTGAGCCGTACCGGCGCCAGCAGCCGGTAGGCGGGCATCGCGGCGATCCGCTCGCCGAGATCGGCGGCGAGGGTGACGCAGTCGCGGACGATCCCCGCGTGTCCCTCGCGTCCGTACGCGGCCAGCGTGAACCAGGCCGGCAGGGCGCGCAGGCGGCGCGAGTTCTCCGGTGTCAGGTGCACGAACTCGGGCTCGGCTTCGTCGCCCAGCGGCGCGAGGTAGGCGGCCGCGTTCTGGAAGACGCGGGCCTGCAGGTCACGGCGGCGGGTGAACTGGACCGCACTGTCGTAGGGCACGTTCAGCCACTTGTGCAGGTCCACGCAGACCGAGTCGGCCTCGCCCAGGCCCGCGACCAGGTGGGCGTGCCCGGCCGACAGCGCGGCGAAGGCCCCGAAGGCGGCGTCCACGTGCAGCCAGAACGGGTGGCGCTCGCGCAGGGCGGCGATCGCGCGCAGGTCGTCGAAGTCGACGGTGTTCACCGTCCCGGCGTTGGCGACCACGATCGCCGGGGTGCCGTCGAGCCGCTCCAGCTCCCGGGCGAGCAGGTCCACGTCGATCGCCTCCCGTTCCGGCAGGAGACCGACGTGCCGGATCGCCGAGCGCCCCAGGCCGAGCACGGACAGCGCCTTGGCGATGCTGGAGTGCGGGCTTCCCGACAGCACCGTCACCGGTCCGAGCGCGGCCGCGCCCTCCTCGGCCACCGACACGCCGCGTACCTCGCCCAGCCACTCCCTGGCGATCGCCAGGCCCGCGAGGTTGGACATGGTCGCGCCGCTGACGAACGTCCCCCGATGCCCGGCCGGCAGGCCGAAGAGGTCGCGCAGCCAGGCGACGGTCTCCCGTTCCAGGTCCGGGGCGAGCGAGTCCAGGTTCGAGGTGGGGTTCTGGTCGAGCGCGCCGGTCAGCCAGTCGCCCGCCAGCGCCGCGGGCGTCGCGCCGCCCGTGACGAACCCCAGGTAGCGGGGGCCCGGACCGGACGCGAAGCCCGGCTCCCACCGCGTCGCGAACACCTCCATCGCCTCCTGCAGGCCGATCCCGGCCTCGGGCAGGGGGGCGGGCTCCGGCCGCACCGGGGCCCGTGCGGCGGGCCGGTCGTCCAGGCCGTCCAGGATGCGCACGGCGTACGCGCGGACGGCCTCCATCAGCTCGGGCACGCGGGCACGATCGGTTCCCAGAAGGTCACGGGCGTGCCCGGCTCCCGAAAGGTCATGGGCGTGCCCGGCTCCCAGAGGTTCGCGGGCACGGTCGGCTTCCGGAAGGTCGTTCGAAAGCGCGGGGACGCGCGGGGTGGCCGGGCCGGGTCTGTCGTTCATGCTTCGACGCTAGGAGGGAGGCCGGGGCCGTGTCCTGGTCCAGTTGCGGCAAACTGGACCGGTGTTCGCGGATGTCCTGACGGGATGGCGGCGCCCGGGAAGCCCCCTGGCGGACGCGCTGGCCGCCGCCCTGCGCGAGGCCGTGCTCGACGGGCGCGTACGGGTCGGGGACCGGTTGCCCTCGGAGCGGAGGCTGGCCACCGAGCTGGCGGTGAGCCGGGGAACGGTGGTCGCGGCCCTGTCCCGGCTGCGCGAGGAGGGCTGGATCGTCACCCGGCAGGGCGGCGGCAGCAGGGTGCGGCTGCCGCGCGACCTCGGCGAGCGCTACGCGCCGCTGTCGGTGGACGGCCGGGGCCCGCTCCTCGACCTGCGCCGCGCCCTCCCGGCCGCCCCGCGCGCGCTCGTCACCGGCGCGGTCACCCGCGCGCTCGCCAGGTCGGCGGGACTGCTGCTGGAGAGCGGCGAGCCCGGTGCGGGGCTGCCCGAGCTGCGCGAGCTGATCGCCCGGCGCCACACCGCCGAGGGGACGCCCACCCGGCCCGAGCAGATCCTGGTCACCTCCGGGGCCCGTGCCGCGCTGGCGCTGCTGGCCGCCCATCTGGGCCCGCGCAGGATCGTGGTGGAGAATCCCTCGTTCTTCGACACCCTGACGATGCTGCGGCGCCTTGGTGTCCGGACCGTCCCGGCGCGCGTCACCGGGCAGGGCTGGGACCCCGGCGCGCTGGCCACCGCGTTCCGCGAGGCCGCGCGGGGAGCTGCCCTGCTGACCCCCGACTTCCAGAACCCGACCGGGGCGCTGATGGACGCCCGTACCCGCGCGGAGGTCGCGGAGCTGGCCGCCCGGCACGGGGTGACCGTGATCGTGGACGAGACCATGCGCGACCTGGACCTGCGCGACCGCCCGGAGCCGATGCCCCGCGTCGCCGGGGCCGTCGCGATCGGCTCGCTGAGCAAGACCGTGTGGGGCGGGCTGCGCGTCGGCTGGGTCCGCGGCCCGGCCGGGCTGATCCGCGCGCTCCTGCTCGACCCCGTCAGCGGCCTGTACGCCCCACCGCCCCTGGAACAGCTCGTCGCCTGCGAGATCCTCCCCCTCCTGGACGGGCTGCTGGTCCAGCGCAGGGGCGAGCTGCGGCGCCAGCGCGACCACCTGGCCGCGAGCCTGGAGGCGGACGGGTGGGACTTCACCCTCCCGCCGGGCGGCCTGGCGCTGTGGCTGCGCCTGGACGGGACGGCGGGGGAGACCCTCGCGGCCCGGGCGGCCGGGATCGGGCTCAGCCTGCTGCCGGGCTCGGCCTTCTCCCCGGACGGCACCCTGACCGGCCGGCTGCGGGTGCCCTACACCGCCCCGGCCGAGGCCCTCGACCGGGTCGCCGAGCACCTGCGGCGGGCCCGCCGCCCCTGACTCGGCACCGTCACAACTGTGTTCACTTCTGTCACGCCGATGGACACCCGTTTCGCGAACAGGACGCCGACATTCTGGGATGATCGCCGGATATCCTGTCGGACATCGAGAATGACGGACAGTGACAGATGCCCCCCATCGATGACATCACCGCCTTCGCCTCGGCCCAGCCGGTTCTGACGGCCATCGCCGGAGTGTTCGCGCTCCTCGTCCTGGTCGCGGCGTACTTCGTGGCCCGCGCCGTCCAGCGCGCGGCGGTCCGCTTCTATCACCGTCACATCGCCCCCCGCCCGGCGGAGGACATCCTCACCATCGTCGCGGCCAGCATCGCGACCGGCGTCTCCGCCCAGGGCATGTGGCGCTTCTCCGGTGACGTGCTCGGCTTCGACGGCCTGCTGCGGCTGCTGCTCTTCGCCTTCATCGAGGTCGCCGTCATCACCAGCGCGGTCCGGGCCCGCCGCAACATGCGGGAGAACTTCTCCGCCGGTATCGACGGCGTCGCCGTGTGGGCGCTGACCGGGCTGACCGCGGTGCTGTCGAGCATGGACGCCCGCAGTGTCGCCGAGGCCGTCTTCCGGCTCGCCGCCCCCCTGGTGGCGGCCTGGCTGTGGGAGCGCGGCATGGCGATCGAACGCCACCGCATCACCGGGCGCGCCCGGATCAACTGGAGGATCACCCCGGAGCGGGCGCTGGTCCGCATCGGCCTGGCCGAGGTCAGCGACCGTACGGCGAGCGAGGTGGACGCGCACCGCAGGCTGACCCGGGTCGCGCTGGCCGCCAAGCGCGCCCGCGCGCTGCGTGCCGCCGGGGCGTCCGAGCGGAAGATGCGCTCGGCCCTGACCAAGCTGGACCGTGCCATGGACCGGGCGGTGGAGCACACCGGGCTGGCGGCCGACCCCGCGCGCCAGGAGGCCCTGCTCTCCCAGATCGGCGCCCTCTACAACACCTCCGCGCTGATCGACCTCACGCCGCCCGTGCCGTGGAGCCCGGAGGCCGAGGAGCCGCAGTCGCGGGCTCGCGCCGCGGTGGCGGCCGGGCCGGCGGGCATGCCGGGGGCGCGTTCGGCGATCGACGACGACGATGACGAGTTCCAGGTGCTGGACGTGCCGCCGCCGGTGGTCGACACCGCGCAGCGCGCGGCCCTGATGCGGGCCGCCCGGGAGTACTGGGACAAGCAGATCGAGCGCAGGTTCGTGCCCCGCGCCGCCGACATCGCGCACGAGACCGGGGTCTCGCTGGCCAGCGCCCGCGAGTACCGGGCGCTGTGGAAGCTGGAGCCCAAGGCTCACGCGTTGCTGGAGGCGGCCTTCCACGAGCACGGGATCGTCGACACCGGCACCTTCCCCGCCATCGAGACCGAGCAGGTGCTGACCGTCAACGGCTCGTCACCCGCGCGCTGACCCCCCGGACCCCCGCGGAGGAACCCGTACCGGCCGGGGCCGCCCCGGCCGGTCAGGTGGACTCGCGGACGACCAGGGTCGTGGGCAGGATCACCGGCTCGACCCGGTCCGCGCCGTCGATCAGGGCGAGCAGCAGGCGGACGGTCTCCTCGGCGACCCGTTCCAGGGGCTGCCTGATCGTGGTGAGCGGCGGGTGGGTGGAGAGCGCCACCGCCGAGTCGTCGAACCCGCCCACCGCGACGTCCTCGGGCACCCGCCGCCCGGCCGCGCGCAGCGTGGACAGCGCTCCCGCGGCCATCAGGTCCGAGGCGACGAACACCGCGTCGAGGTCGGGGGCACGTTCCAGCAGCCGGGCCATGGCGCTCTCCCCGCCCAGCTGGGTGTAGTCGCCGTGCTCGATGAGCCGCCTGCTGGCCTTCCTGCCCAGGACGTCGCCGAAGCCCTCCAGCCGCAGCGCGCCGCCGGGGGTGTCCAGCGGGCCGGTGATGGTGGCGATCCGCCTGCGGCCCCGTTCGACCAGGTAGCGCGTCATCTGCCGGGCGCCCTCGCGGTCGTCGGCCGCCGCGTACGGGATCACGTTCTCCCGCCCGATGACGGCGCCCTGGGCGACGGCGGGCACCGGGATGTCCACCAGCGCGTCCACCAGCTTGTCGCCGGCGTGCGGGGAGACCAGGAAGACCCCGTCGGCGTGGCCGCCGCGCAGGTAGCGGATCACCCGGTCGCGGTCGCCGTCGTTCCCGGCGATCATCATCACCAGTGACACGTCCCGCTCGGCGAGGCGCCGGGTGGCGGTGCGCAGCAGCACGCTGTAGGTGGGGTCCTCGAACAGTCGCTCCTGCGGTTCCGACAGGACCATCACCACCGAGCCGGTCCGCTGGGTGACCAGGCTGCGGGCGGCGCGGTTGACGATGTACCCGGTCTCGGCGATGGCCCGCCTGACGGCGGCGTGCGAGGCCGGGCTGACGTAGCGGTCGTCGTTGAGGACCCGGGAGACCGTTCCCCGGGACACCCCCGCCACCGCCGCGACGTCGTGAATGGTCGGACGCTTCGCCATGCTGCCATTGTCCCCTCGGCCGAAGGCCCGCCGACCGCCGGGCGAGCCGGTCACTAGATTTTCACGGCCCCGCCGGCCAGGTCGGTCCGCCAGTAGCGCTGCATGGTCAGGAAGAGCGCGATCAGCGGGACGATCGACAGCAGCGTGCCGGTGAGGATCAGGTTGTACAGCGAGGGCTGGTTGGCCCCGGCCGCGAGCAGCGTGTAGAGGCCCACGGTCAGCGGGAACCTCTGGTCGTCGCCCAGCATGATGAACGGCAGCAGGAAGTTGTTCCAGATCGCGACGAACTGGAACAGGAAGACGGTCACCATGCCCGGCAGCATCAGCGGCAGGGCCACCCGGCGCAGCAGCGTCAGGTGACCGGCGCCGTCGATGCGCCCCGCCTCCAGCAGGACGTCCGGGACGGCCGCCCCGGCGTAGACGCGCGCGAGATAGATGCCGTACGGGCTCAGGATCTGCGGGAGCAGGACCGACCAGTAGGTGTCGGCGAGCCCGGCCCGGGAGAACAGCAGGTACTGCGGGACGGCCAGCACCACGGACGGCATCAGCACGCCGCCGAGCAGCAGGTTGAAGATGAGGTTCCGGCCGGGGAAGCGGTACTTGGCCAGGGCGTAGCCGGAGATCGCGGAGACGGCGGTGGACAGCAGGGCGCCGCCGCCCGCGTACAGCAGCGTGTTGAACATCCACAGCCAGAACACGCCGTCGCGGTAGGCGGCCAGGTCGGCGAGGTTGGACAGCAGGCCGGTCCCGGGCGCGAAGGTCGCGGTGGAGAACAGCTCCGCCTTGGACTTGGTGGCGGCCACCAGCACCCAGCCGACCGGCAGCAGGCAGTACAGCGCGCCCAGCAGCAGGATCGCGGTCGGTGCGATCCCGAGCGGCCGGCGTCGCGGCGGGGCGGCGCGGCGGGATCCGGCCGTGCCCTCCGGAAGGGTGGTGACGGCCATCAGCCCTCCCCTCCGAAGGCGCGGTCGCGGACCAGGCGCAGGAAGCCGAACGACAGGACCAGGGAGATCGCCGCGATGACGATCGAGGTGGCGGCGGCCGAGTAGAGGTCGCCGGTGACGAAGGCGTCGCGGTAGACCTTCATGAGCGGACTCCAGGTCGAGCTGATCGTGTTCGTCAGCGGCCGCAGGGTGGTCGGCTCGGTGAACACCTGGACGGTGGCGATGATGGAGAACACCGTGGTGAGGATGATCGCGGGCAGCAGGATCGGGATCTTGATCCGGAGCGCCACCTGCAGCTCGCTCGCCCCGTCCATCCTGGCGGCCTCGTAGTAGCTCCTGGGCACGGCCCGCAGGGCGGTGTAGAGCACCAGCATGTTGAAGCCGACGCCGCCCCAGACCGCGACGTTGGCCATGGAGAAGACCACCGCGCCGGTGCCGAGCAGGTCCACGTCGAGCACCTGGCGGATCGGGCTGAGGCTCGGCAGGTAGAGGAAGCCCCAGATCAGGCTGGCGGCCACGCCCGGGACCGCGTACGGCAGGAAGACGGCGATCCTGGAGAAGCGGGCCAGGCGCACGTGCGCGGAGTCCAGCAGCAGCGCGAACAGCAGCGCCAGGCCGAGCATGACCGCGAGCACCAGCAGGCCGTAGCCCAGCACGCGCAGCCAGCCCGCCCACAGCTCGGTGTCGCGCAGGGCGGCGGTGTAGTTGTCGAGGCCCGCGTACACCTCGCGGCGCGAGCCCTTGCCCAGGCCCAGCCCGGAGACCTTGGTGCGGCGCAGGCTCAGGTAGGCCGTGTAGACGACGGGAACGGCCATGAAGAGCGCGAACAGCGCCAGCGCGGGGGCGAGGAAGAGGTAGGGGACGGCGCCCGCGGTGCGGGCGCCGTCGTGCGGCCGTCTCATGGGGCGATCTGGAATCCGGACTTCTGCATGTCGGCGACCGTCGCCTCCTGCATCTTCCCGACGGCGTCGGAGAAGGCGGATCCGTCCTGGACGGCCTTGTCGAAGGCGTCCTTGAAGGCGTTGTACGTCACGTTGACGTTGGGCCCGAAGGTGAACCCGCGCGCGGTGGCGGAGATCGCGGCGGCCTGCCGCCAGAAGTCGGGCTGGTTGGAGAAGTAGTCCGGGGCCTTGCCGAGCAGGGTGCCGCCCTTGGTGGCGGCCGGGTAGACGGCGCCCTCCTCGACGAGCAGGGCCAGGGCCTCGGGGTCGGTGTTCAGCCAGGTCGCGAACTTCGCGGCGGCGGCCCGGTTGGCGGACTTGGCGGCGACCGCGGTGGAGGAGCCGCCCCAGAAGCCGGTGGCGTTCTCACCGGCGTTCCACTGCGGCAGCGGGGCGATCGCCCACCTCCCCTTGCCCTTGGGCGCGTTGCTGGACAGCACGCCGGGACCCCAGACGGCCGACGGCCAGGTCAGCAGCCTGCCGTCGTTGAGCGCCTTGTTCCACTCGGGGGTGAAGTACGGCTGGTCGTCGATGACGCCCTCCTTGACCAGGCCGCCCCAGTAGTCGGCGACCTTCCTGGTGGGCTCGTCGTCGACCGCGACCTTCCAGGACTCGCCGCTGATCGACCACCACCGGGCGCCGGCCTGCTGGGCGAGGCCGACGAAGGAGCCGGGGTCCTTGCTGGAGAAGGTGCCCAGGAACGCCTCGGGGTCCTTCTTCCGTACGGTGCGGGCGGCCTCGGCGTACTCGTCCCAGGTCCTGGGCACCTCGATGCCGTACTTCTCGAACAGGTCGCGGCGGTAGTAGAGCATCATCGGGCCGCTGTCCTGGGGGAGGGCGTAGACGGCGTCGGTGCCCAGGGTGACCAGCCCCCAGACGCCCTCGCCGAACTCGCCCTTGATCGCCGCCACCTCGGCGCCGATGTCGGCCAACGCGTCGGCGGCGACGAAGGAGGGCAGCATCTGGTACTCGGCCTGGACCAGGTCCGGGGGGTTGCCCGCCTTGGCGGCGGTCAGGAACTTGGCGGCGGCGTCGTCGCCCCCGGCCTGCTTGCTGATCGTCACCTTGATGCCGGGGTTCGCGGCGTTCCAGACGGCCGCGATCTTGTCCATGTTGGGGACCCAGCTCCAGTAGGTGAGCGTCACCGGGCCCGCCGGGGCGGAACTCGGCGCGTCCTGCCCGGCCGGAGCGGCCGCGTTCTGGGCGCTGCCGGAACACCCGGCGGCCAGGGCGGCGGCGAGGACCGTGGCCGCCGCCACGACGAGCCGTTTCGTATGCATGTGTTCCTCCGTGTCGGGCGTTCGAGGATGGGAGGCGGGGATCGGCCGCGAGGCGCTCCGGAGAGTCTGTGAACGTTCACAGAGTGAAATCCCGCGATACGCCCTGTCAATGACCGTTACGTTCTTGTTAAACCCTGATCTTCCCCGCGTCCCCGGCTTTGGGGTGTCGACCTCTTCCCGAGATGCCGGTCCTGCATTACTGTGCACGTTCACAGAAGATATTTCGAGGGGGAGTCGTTGGCCGGATATCCCGTCCTGCCGGAGGGCATCGCGTACGGCGGGGACTACAACCCCGAGCAGTGGCCGGAGGAGGTCTGGCGCGAGGACGTCCGGCTGATGCGCGAGGCCGGGGTGAACCTGGTCAGCCTCGGCATCTTCGCCTGGAGCCAGCTGGAGCCGGCCGAGGGCGTCTACGACTTCGGCAGGCTGGACCGGATCATCGACCTGCTGGACGGCGCGGGCGTCAAGGTCGACCTGGCGACGCCGACCTCGTCCCCGCCCACCTGGTTCAGGACGGCCTACCCGGGCTCCCGCCTCGTCGACCGGGAGGGCCACGTCATCGCCGGGGGGTCGCGGCACAGCTTCTGCCCCAGCTCACCGGAGTACGCCGCCGCCTCCGAGCGGATCGCCGGCCGGCTCGCCGCCCGCTACGCCGCCCACCCGGCGGTCGTCATGTGGCACGTCCACAACGAGTACGGCTGGGCGAACGCGCGCTGCTACTGCGAGACCTCGGCCGAGGCGTTCCGCGAGTGGCTGCGCGAGCGGCACGGGGACGTGGCCGCCCTCAACGCCGCGTGGGGCACCACGTTCTGGGGGCTGACCTACGGCTCGTTCGAGGAGGTGGAACCGCCCAGGCTCGGGCCGGTCGGCCAGCTCACCGCCCTGCAGCTCGACTACGCCCGCTTCTCGGTGGACGCGCACATCACCAACTTCCGCCGCGAGCGCGACGCGGTCCGCCGCTTCGGCGCCCTGCCGGTCACCACCAACTTCATGATCCCCAACTGTGAGCCGATGGACTACTGGCGCTGGGCGGGCGAGGTGGACGTCGTCTCCAACGACCACTACCTCGACGCCGGGCGCGCCGACGGCCACATCGAGCTCGCCATGGCGGCCGACCTCACCCGCTCGGTGGCGGGCGGGCGGCCGTGGATGCTCATGGAGCACTCCACCGGTGCCGTCAACTGGCAGCCGCGCAACCTCGCCAAGCGGCCCGGGGAGATGCGGCGCAACAGCCTCGCGCACGTCGCCCGGGGGTCGGACTCGGTGCTGTTCTTCCAGTGGCGGGCCTCCCGCCACGGCGCGGAGAAGTTCCACTCGGCGATGCTGCCGCACGCCGGCACCGACTCCGGCCTGTGGCGCGACGTGGTCGCCCTCGGTACCGAGCTGCGCGGGCTGGCCGGGGTGCGCGGCTCCCGGGTCGAGGCCGAGGTCGCGCTGGTGTGGGACTGGGAGTCGTACTGGGCGCTGGAGCTGGAGTGGCGTCCCTCGGTGGACCTGAGGTTCCGCGAGCGGGTGGAGGCCTTCTACGAGGCGCTCTGGCGCGAGCACGTGACCGTCGACTTCGTCCACCCCTCCGCCGACCTGTCGGCGTACCGGCTGGTGGTCGCGCCGAGCTCCTACCTGCTCACCGAGGCGTCCGGCAAGAACCTGCGCCGCTACGTCGAGGCCGGAGGTCACCTGGTCGTCTCGTACTTCTCCGGGATCGTCGACGAGAACGACACCATCCACCCGGGCGCCCACCCCGGCGCGCTGCGCGACGTGCTCGGCCTGTCGGTGGAGGAGTTCCACCCCCTGCCGGAGAACGGCACCGTCGGTGTCGGTGTCGGTGTCGGCGTCGGTGCCGCGGGCGAGGGCGGGGACGGGGGTTCCGGTGGCGGGACGGGCGACGGCGTCGAGGGCCGGACGAACGGCCGGATGAACGGCCGGATCTGGTCGGAGCGGATCCGTCTCGCCGGGGCGCGCGCCGTGGGCGTCTTCACCGGCGGGCCGGACGCGGGCCACCCCGCGGTGACCCGCCACGAGCTGGGAGCGGGCACCGCCTGGTACGTCGCGACCGCCCTCGACCCGGCCCCCGGCGCGGCCCCCGACCCGATCCCTGGCGCGGCCTCCGTCCAGGCCCCCGACCCTGTCCCCGGCGCGGGCTCCGTCCCGGCCCTCGACCCGGCCCCCGCTCCCGGGGAGGGCTCGGGCGGCGGGGACCTGCGGGTGCTGCTGCGCGCGGTGCTCGACCGCGCGGGGGTCTCCCGCCCGCGCGGCCTGCCCGACACCCTCGAACGGGTACGCCGGGGCCGCCACCTGTTCCTGCTCAACCACGGCGACCGGCCGGTCACGGTCCCGGAGGTGAACGGCACCGGCCTGCTCGACGGGACGCGGCACACCGGGTCGGCGACCGTACCGGCCGGCGGCGTCGTGGTCGTCGAGCTCGCCGGGAACACATGATCTTCCCCGCTGCCGCGCCGGCCACCTGACCGCGGCGCGTCACCGGGGGCCTCGGGGGACCGTCCGTACCACCCCTTCCCGAAGTGAGGACCCCATGAAGAAGATCCTGGTGGCGCTGCTGACCTGCGCCGCCGCGGTCCTGGCGCCGTCACCGGCCCAGGCCGCCCCGACGATCACCAACGGCGGCTTCGAGACGGGCGGTGCCGTCGCGGCGCCGCCCGGGTGGAGCACCGGCGGCACCGCCGCCGCCGACTTCTCCGAGGCCGGTGGCCACACCGGCTCCTACCGCCTGTCCCACTGGTCCTCGAACGCCTACACCGTCGAGACCCACCAGACGCTGACCGGCCTGAGCTCGGGCACCTACACGCTCCGGGCCCGGGTCAGGGCCGGGGCCATGAGCCAGAGCTGGATCGCGCTGCGCAACTGCGGCCCGGCGGAGAAGCGGACCTACCTGCCGGTCGGCTCGTCCGAGTGGATCAGGATCGCGGTCACCCAGACCGTGACCGGCGGCAGGTGCACCGTCGCCCTCGGCTCCGCGGCGGCGGCCGGAGGCTGGGCCAACTTCGACGACGTCACCTTCGGCCCGGGTGCCGCGACGCTCGCGGTCAGGGGAGGCGACACCTCCGGCCTGGCCAAGTCCGAGGCGCTCGGCGGCAGGTACCACACCGCCTCGGGCACCCGCGGGGACGCGCTGGAGATCCTGCGCTCGGCCGGGATGAACCTCGTCCGGCTCAAGGTCTGGGTGAACCCGGCCGACGGCTACAACGACAAGGCGCACGTGCTGGCCGTGGCCAGGCGGGTCAAGGCCCTGGGCATGGGGCTGCTGGTCGACTTCCACTACTCCGACACCTGGGCCGACCCCGGCAAGCAGTACAAGCCCGCCGCCTGGACCGGCCACTCGTTCGCGCAGCTCAAGGCCGCGGTGCACGACCACACCTACGACGTGCTGAACGCCCTCAAGGCGCAGGGCACGACCGCCGACATGGTCCAGGTCGGCAACGAGATCAACGACGGCATGCTCTGGGAGGACGGCCGCAGCGCGAACTTCGGCAACCTCGCCCAGCTGCTGAACTCCGGTTACGACGCGGTCAAGGCGGTGTCGTCCTCGACCAGGGTCGTGCTGCACCTCGCCGAGGGCGGCGACAACGCGCTGTTCCGCTGGTGGTTCGACAGCGCCGCGGCCAACGGCGTCCGCTACGACGTGATCGGCGTGTCCTACTACCCCTACTGGCACGGAACGCTCGGCGAGTTCCAGGCCAACGTCGACGACATCGCCTCCCGGTACGGCAGGCCGGTCCTGCTGGCCGAGACCGCCTACCCGTTCACCACCGGCAACGACGACGCGCTGACCAACATCATCACCGCCGCGACGCCCTACCCCGGCTATCCGGCCTCCCCCGCGGGCCAGTCGGCGATGCTCCGCGACGTGGCGAGCGTCGTGCAGGCCGTACCGAACGGCCGCGGGCTCGGCTTCGTCTACTGGGAGCCCGCCTGGACCGCGGTGACCGGCAACGGCTGGGACCCGGCCGACCCGTCCTCGGGCAATGGGTGGGAGAACCAGGCGCTGTTCGACTTCGCCGACCGGGCGCTGCCCGCGCTGGCGCAGTTCGGCCCCCGCTGAACCGTCACCGGCCCCTGAACCGTCACCGGCCCCTGAACCGTCACCGGCCCCTGAACCGTCACCGGCCCCTGAACCGTCACCGGTCCCGACGCCGGACGGCTCCCGCCCGCAGGTGGGCGAGGGCCGTCCGGGAGGCGGCGTGAGGCGGGTGGGGCGGCCGGTCGGCCCGGCCGCCCCACCCGCCCCGGTCCGGGGCGGCCCCGGTCAGGCGGGCCGGCCCGGGGCCTGGTCGAGCGGGATCAGACGGAGATCCGGCCGGCGCCGGCGCCGGCGGTCACGATCGACTTGACGCTGGAGGCGGTGTCGAGGGAGTAGGAGTAGGGGATGGAGGCCACGCTGCCACCGGCCTGGCCGGAGCCGGAGCCGACGAAGTGGTTGTTGCGGGCCACCAGGGTGCCCGGGCCGGAGTCACCCTCGCCCAGGTGGTACGGGTCGTCGGTGTTCTCGAAGTAGTTGCCCTCGACCAGGACGCCCGCGCCCTCGGTGGAGGCCACGCCGTAGCCGGTGACGCCGCCGTAGTAGTTGTTGTAGACGTGCACCGGGTTGCCGAAGCGCACGCGCGGGTGGCGCTGGGTGGTGGCGTCGAACCAGTTGTGGTGGTAGGTCACCCGCAGGTGGCCCCTGTCCTCGCTGCCGTTGCCGTCGTCGTGGCCGAGCAGCATGGACTTGTTGTGGTTGGTCACCTTGTTCCAGGAGATGGTGACGTAGTCGCTGGCCCGCTTGACGTCCACCGCACCGTCGTAGCCGTTGCTGAAGGTGTTGTGGTCGATCCAGACCCGGGTGGAGTACTGCACCTGGATGCCGTCGTCGTTCCAGTCACGGAAGCTGATGTTGCGGACGATGACGTTGGACGCGTTGGAGATGTTGAGCCCGCAGCCCGCGATCGTGGCGCCCGGGTTGCCGAGGACGGTCTTGTTCGAGCCGACCTTGAGCATCCCGGAGCAGGAGATCGTGCCCGAGACCCGGATGACCGCCGCGCTGCTCGACGACAGGGCGCTGCTCAGCGCCGAGGAGCTGGTGACCGTGGTGGTGGGGGCGTTGCCGCCACCGGTGGTGCCGCCGCCCTGGGTCGCCCAGCCGACCAGGCCGGTCTGGGGAGGGTTGACGGTCGGGGTGACGGTGGGCGTCGGGGTCGGGTCGGGGTTGCCGCCGCCGGCCGGGACGAGCCTCCACTGCTTGCTCGCCACCGAGTCGCAGGAGTTCTGCTGGATCAGGGCGCCGGAGGCGGTGGAGCTGTCCTTGACGTTGAGGCACTTGCCGCCGTTGGCGTTGATCACCCGGTAGCTGGACCCGGACTGGCTCAGGTTCCAGTTCTGCGAGCTGCCGCCCGAGCAGGTCTGCTGCTGCACGGCCTTGCCGGCCGAGGTGCTCGCGTCCTGGACGCCCGCGCACATACCGCTGTGCGTGGCCTTGAGCGTGCCGCCGCTGCCGGTGAAGGCCCAGGCCTGGCCCGCGCCGCCGCAGCCGCTCTGGGTGAGCTGGACGCCGTTGGAGGAGCCGGCGCCCGGCACGGTCAGGCACAGGCCGCTGGCGTTGTTGACCAGGTTGTAGGTACCGGGTGCGGGCGCGGCGGCGGCGGCCGACGAGACCCCTGCCACCGCTCCCGAGAGAGCCAGGGCCGTCACGGCGATCGCCGCGCCGGCCGTCTTCCTGCTGATTCTGTGGAACACGTTCGAGCTCCTTGCCGGTCCGGCAGGCCGGTGTGGCCTGCGCTTCGGATCCCCCCAGCGAGTACTCGCGTTCACCGGGGCGGATCGGCACCGGTGAGCGAGTAACCCACAAGCTAGGTAAGCGCTTTCCCGGTGTCAACCCGTCCGTGGAAGTTTCATGACAGGAAGTGTTGCGGGCCGTCGGGTCGCGACCCCGTGGAAGGATCGAGGCCATCTCCCGGAACCGGGCCGGTGGTACGTCGGCGCTGCCTCAGCACGCCGATCAGGCTCGTGAGGCTGTCCCGGCCGTGACCGGAGGCGATGCCCTGGCGGAAGATCTCCAGGACGGCGGCCGGGATCGAGTCGTCGACGCCGGACGCCCGTGTGGTGTGCAGCACGTGTTCCAGGCTCGCCGCGCCCATGGAGATCCGGTCGACGTCCCCCTCGTGGTCGCCCGCGGCGATGCGTGGCGCGTAGAACTCCAGGAAATAGCGGAGGTCCATGGTCTTCACCGCGTGCGGCAGGAAATCCTCGGCCGAGATGCCGTTGGCCTCCGCCACCGCCTGGCCGTGCAGGTAGCCTGCCAGCGCCGTCCAGAACATGTCGATCCCGATCTGGTAGTACAGCGCCGCCAGTCCGGGGTCCTCGCCCAGGTACTCGATCCCGGTCAGCACCTCCAGGGCGGGCCTGTGCCCCTCGACCGCGTCCTTCGGTCCGCTGTAGTAGGTCATGGCATCAGGCGTGCCGATGCCCGGAGGCGGCACCTGCACACCACCGGTGATGTGCACGGCCCCGCGCCTGGCCAGCCACGCGGCCGTCTGACGTGCCCCGTCCGGGGTGTCGGAGGTGAGGTTGACCAGGGTGCGTCCGGCCAGGGCGGCTTCCGGGGCCTGCGCCAGGACGGCGTCCGTCGCGTCGTGGTCGGTCAGGCTCAGCACCACCGGTCCGCCGGCGGTGAGGGCCGCCTCGACGGATTCCGTTCTCCTCGCGCCCCGCGCCACCAGCTCGTCCGCCCTGGCGGTCGTGCGGTTCCATACGGTCACCTCGTAGCCGCCGTCGAGGTAGGCGCCGGCCATGGCCTGCCCCATGGGGCCCAGCCCGATCACCGTCACGGACTTCATCCACGATCTCCTCATCAGTAGAACGAACGCTCTATCCAGAAAAACGGTAGCATGACTAGAACGAACGCTCTACCTAGTACGATGAGAGCCATGCGGACCCAGCACGAGATCGGCACCCGGGAGCGGATCGTCCGGACGACCTCCCGCCTGATGCAGCGGCAGGGGTACGAGGCGACGGGCCTCAAGCAGATCTCCCAGGAGGCCCGGGCCACACTGGGCTCGGTCTACCACTTCTTCCCGGGAGGCAAGCGGGAGCTGGCGGTCGAGGCGGTCCGCCACGGGGACGGGGAGTTCGCGGGATTCCTGCGCAGGGCGTTCGAGCAGGAGGACGATCCGGCGTCGGCGATCGTCGCCTGCACCCGCGACCTGGCCGAGGGGCTGCGCGCGTCCGGCTGGCTGGACGGGTGCCCCGTCACCACCACGGCGCTGGAGAGCGCAGGCCGGGTGCCCGAGATCCAGCGGGCCGCAGAGGACGCCTACGAGAACTGGCGCACGCTGGTCCGCGACAAACTCACCCGCTCCGGCTTCGCCGACGACGTTGCGCACGACCTCGCCCACAGCGTGATCAACATGCTGGAGGGCGCGGAGCTGTCGGCGCAGGTGTCCCAGAGCGAGGCGCCGCTGGAGATCGCCGGCAGGCACCTCGCACGGCTCATCGACTCCTACCGATGAGTCGAGCCGGCTTACGGCTGCCGCGCCGGCTTCCTGAGCACCTCCGTGAGGGCCGAGATGCTGTGATCGCCGTGTCCCGCCTCGGCCGCCCGCCTCACCAGGTCGTGGAGCGGGGCGAGCCAGGCCGTGTCGACGTTCGTCTCCCCGGCCAGGTCGTCGTCGTGGGCCGCCGCCGCCAGGAAGAGGTTCACCGAGGAGGCGGCGTCGGTGTAGTCGCCGCCGTCGATCTCCTCGGCGTAGACCGGCAGCAGGGACTTGATCATGTCCAGCCACTTGCCGGAGAAGCGCACCATCGTGCTCACCTCCAGCCCGCGCGCCTGGACCGCGGCGGCGCCCTGGAAGAAGCCGACGAGAGCCGGCAGCAGCATGGCACCCACCGCCATCTCGTACAGGGCGGCCAGGTCGGTCTCGTCGCCGAGGTGGACGGTGTCGCCGCCCAGCACCTTCAGGGTCGTCTCGAACTCCTCGAAGACCGCCTTGTCGCCGCTGTAGTACAGCAGGGTGTCCGGCGCCCCCACGGCCGAGGGCACGTTCTTGACCGCGCCGGCCAGGAACCGGGCGCCGTGGTCGAGGGCCCAGGCGGCCGTCTCGCGGGCGCCGGCGGGGGAACCGCTGTTGAGGGTGACCAGGGCCCGTCCCCGCAGCGAGGCACCGGCGGGCCGCAGTGCCGACCGGGTGTCATCGAAGGTGGTCAGGCAGGTGACGACCAGGGGACCTGCCGTCACCGCGTCCTCGACGGCCTCCGCAGGCCTGGCTCCCATGGCGATGAGGGGCGCGGCTTTGGCGGCGGTTCTGTTCCAGACGGTGGTCGGGTGTCCGGCCTTGACGAAGGCCTCGGCCAGTGCCGTGCCCATCGAGCCCAGTCCGATGACGGTCACGGGTGTCAGGTTCTTTGCGGTCATGTGCATGCTCCAGCCATGGGGACAAGGGGACGGGCGCGCTGTCCTGAGACCGTCGTGGTCCGACGCGGGCCTGGTCCATGCTGGCCAGAACGCCTGCATTCTCTCAAGTACCGACATTTTTGCCGGGTACTGACATAAGTGTCAGTATGGGCAGGTGAAAGAGACGAAGAAGCGGACGTTCACCTGCGGTCTCGACGCCGCCGTCGCCGTCATGGGAGGCAAGTGGAAGGGACTGATCCTGTTCGCGCTCCAGGAGGGTCCCCTGCGCTTCGGGGAGTTGCGGCGCGCGGTGCCCGGCATCAGCGAGCGGGTGCTGATCCTGCAGTTGCGGGAGATGGAGACCACCGGGCTGCTGCATCGCGAGGTCTACCACCAGGTCCCGCCGAAGGTGGAGTACTCGCTCACCGAGTTCGGTCGTTCACTGAACACCGCGATGGCACCGCTCGGGGAGTGGGGCGAGGAGCACGTCGAGCGCATCGAGGCCATCCCGTGGGACCAGGTGGGGTGAACCGGCGCGGACGGATCGGCAGGCCCCGTCACCGCCTGGTCCTGCGCTCCCGCCCACCGTCGACACCGCGCGGAGGATCCGGCAGGTGCGGGGGAGAGACCGGGAGGGTCAGTCGACCTCGGCGCTGCCGTTGACGCGGAGCTTGCGGCGGGCGCGCTCGTAGAAGCTCGTCGTGCCGAGGCGGACCACCCAGGCCGCGGCGCGCATCGCCGTGACGCCGAGCTCGTCCCCGGGCGACAGGTGCGCCCTGACCGCGCCGTCCACCTCCACGGCCAGCGTGCCGCTGGTCGGCAGCAGCTCCAGGGTGACCCGCTCGTCGGCCGAGAGCACGATGGCCCGGTTGAACGACGAGTGCGCCGCGGCAGGGACCACGAGGAACCCCTCCACGTTCGGCGAGACGATGGGACCGCCCGCGGAGAAGCTGTAGGCGGTCGACCCGGTGGGGGTCGCGACGATCACCGCGTCGGCCGCGTACCGGACGAAGGAGTGCCCTTCCACGGTGATCGCCACCGCCGAGAGCCCGTCGCCGGGGATCCGGACCAGGGCGATGTCGTTGAACGCGGTCATCAGGGTGCCGTCGGGCAGGGTCACGCACACCGCCATGCGCGGCTCGATCGTGTAGTCGTGGTTGTCGATGGCCGACAGCGCGGGCGGAAGGTCGTCGATGTCGATCTCCGCGAGGAACCCCAGCCTGCCGAGGTTGACCCCGAGGACCGGGGTCTTCCTCCCGGAGCTGAGGCGCATGGTGCGCAGCATCGTGCCGTCACCGCCCAGGCTGACGAGCAGGTCGGCGCGGTCGATCAGCGTCTCGGTGTCGACCGACACGGCGCTGCAGTCGATCCGCCCCACCTCGTCCGGAAGCCCCATCACCGTGACGTCGCGGCCCCGGGCCCACTCGACGATCGTGTCGATGGCCACCTTCGAATCGCGCTGCGGGTGCAGAACCAGCCCCACGGTCTTGACCATCCCCATGCCTCACACTGTACGGGGACCCGTCCAGCGCCCCGCACACCGCGGGGAGCGGTGCGGGCAGGGCGTGGACGGGGCGCGGACGGGGTGCGCGGTCCGGACCGGTTCCGGTCCCGTCCCGGCAGGGGAACGGGCGGGGCGAGGCCGCCGGGAAAAAACGATCAGCCCTGGCGGCGCCTCTTCAGCCGTGCCTCGTGGATGTGGCGGCGCCCGCCCGCCAGCTCCTGTCTGACCCGCCGCTCCACGTCGGCGAAGACGCCGTAGTAGCCGTCCTCGTACTCCTCCATGATCTGGAAGGTCCACCGGCCGGGCAGCACGTCGCGGCCGATCAGCTCGCGGGTCACCAGCTCCGCCATGTCGTCCCGGCCCGCGGCGCGCAGCAGTTCCACGGCCTCGTCGAGCTGGAAGTCGGCGTGCCCGGTCAGCTGGTGGAAGGTGTACAGGTGACCGCGGGCCCGGTCGGTGGTCTCCAGCGCCTCGGAGAGCTTGCCCAGCGCCTCGGCGGTCGCGTCGTCGACGTCCGGTGCCAGCTTCTCCTCGGGGTCCACCCGGCTTCCGGACGGGTCCGGGTAGGAGAGCCGCTCCGGCTGATCCTGGGGGGCGGACGCCTCCGGGCGTACGTCGTGGGTCACTGACATCTCCTCCTCGCGGGGGCGTGGCGGGCTCGGACGGCACGGGGCCCGTACCGCGCGGCCGGGGTCGCACGGCCGCGCGGTGCGGCGCGGTGCGACCCGGTGCGGTGCGGCCCGGTCGTCGTCGGCCGCATGCCGTCTGAGCTGTGGGAACGTCTCACTACCCCGGCCGGCGCGGGTGAATCGCCCACCGTCGCGCGATCCGGGCCGATGGACCGGGGGTGCCCCACGAGCCGGGGTGTCCCCGAGGATGGATTTCCGGAACGCAGAGGTGACGTCCGGTGAACGCACAGTTAAATGCCAGGAAAGTCGAGTAGCCTGCCTCGCCATGAGCTGGCAGCGTAAGGCCAACGACGCCCTTGTGCGGCTCACCGGATTCCAGGTGAACCGGGTAGGGAAAACCGGTTCGAGGGTGGGAAGATCTCCGGGGGCGAGGGCCCCGGCCGCCGAGGAGCCGTTCAGGCCGCCCGCCGACCCCGCGACCGACCGGCTGCTGGTCGCCCCGGTCTTCGTCCTCTCCCCGGTCAGGTCCGGCTCCACCCTGCTGCGGGCCCTGCTCAACGCCCACTCCATGCTGCACGCCCCGCACGAGCTGCACGTCCGCAGGCTGCGGGTGGAGTTCGGCACCGCCCTGGCGGAGAAGGCCATGGGGGCGCTCGGGCACGACCGGTCCGACCTGGAGCACCTGCTGTGGGACCGGGTGCTCCATCGCGAGCTGGTCAGGAGCGGCAAGACGTTCTTCGTGGACAAGACCCCTGCCAACGCCTTCGCCCACCGGCGCATCGCCGCCTGCTGGCCGGACGCGCGGTTCGTCTTCCTGCTGCGTCACCCGGCGTCCATAGCGAGATCGTGGTACGAAGCTGGCACCGGCGGCACCGGCGGCACCGGCGGCAGGACGCCGCAGGAGGCCGCGCTGGACGCCCTGCGCTACATGAAGGCCGTGCAGCGGGCGCGCCGGGAGCTCGAGGGATGCACCGTGCGCTACGAGGACCTGACCGCCGACCCCGAGACGCAGGCGCGCCGCCTGTGCGACTTCCTCGGCGTCCCCTGGGAGCCGCGGATGCTGGCGTACGGCGAGCAGACCGTGCTGGAGAAGGGGCTCGGCGACTGGAAGGACAAGATCCGTTCGGGGACCGTGCAGCCCGGACGCGACCTGCCGGCGCCCGAGGAGGTTCCCGAGCCGCTCAGGCCGATGTGCCGCAGCTGGGGATACCTGCCCGGTGAGGGGGCCTCGTGACGGCGCCCGGCCGGGAGGCCATGACGATCCGCTACCTGCTCCTGCACGCCTACGGCATGGGCGGGACGATCCGCACGGTGATCAACCAGGCGAACGCGATGGCCGCCGCCGGGCACGACGTCGAGATCGCCAGTGTGGTGCGCCGCAGGGAGAGGCCGCAGTTCCCGATCGACGGGCGCGTCCGCCTGCTGACGCTCTCGGACCAGCGCCGGGAGCGGCCCGTCGACTCGCTCGGACGCCGGGCCTGGCGGCGGATCCGCGGCAAGATCGTGCCCCCGGGCGAGTTCGCCGCCTCCTACTTCACCGAACGCGTGGAACGTTCCGTGATCGACTACGTCTCCGCGCTGGAGGGGGGCGTCCTAGTCACCACCCGCCCCGCCCTGAACCTCGTCTCGGCCCGTCGCGGCCCGGCCGGTGTCGTCAGGGTCGCGCAGGAGCACATGAACCTGGCCACCCATCCCGAGGCGGTCCGTGCGCAGATCGCCCGTCACTACGGCGCCCTGGACGCGGTGGCGGTGCTCACCGGGACCGACCGCGGGGAGTACCAGGAACTGCTGCCCGGCACCCCCGTCGTGCGCATCCCCAACGCGGTCGCCGCCGGGCGGCCGGCACCTTCCGACCGCCCGGACGGGCTCGTGGTCGCGGCCGGGCGGCTCGTCGGGCAGAAGGGCTTCGACCTGCTGATCCCCGCGTTCGCCAAGGTCGTCGAGCGCCACCCGGGCTGGCGGCTGCGCATCTACGGCACCGGCCCGAAGAAGGAGGCGCTGCTGGCGCTGACGGCCGAGCACGGGCTGTCGGACGTCGTCGCCCTGATGGGACGCACCGAGCACCTGGACGAGGAGATGGCCAAGGCGTCCTTCTACGTGCTCAGCTCCCGGTTCGAGGGATTGCCGATGGTGATGATCGAGGCCATGACCCAGGGGCTGCCCGTCGTCGCCTTCGACTGCCCGACCGGCCCGGCCGACGTGCTCACCCCCGGGGTCGACGGGCTGCTCGTCCCGGCCCGGGACGTCGACGCGCTGGCGGAGGCGATGATCCGGCTGATCGAGGACCCCGGCCTGCGGAGGCGGATGGGCGCCGCAGCGGCCGTCACCGCGCGCGAGTACGCCCCCGAGGCCGTCATGCCGCTCTGGGAGGACCTGTTCTCGGAGCTGCTGGAACGCCGTCGGGGAGAATCGCTCTGAACGCTTTTCTCCTTTTTGCGCGCTGCTCCACGAGTCGTTTCGCGACTGTTTCGCGGGTCGCTTCGCGATGTGTTCCGTGAGCCGCCTCACGAGTCACCGGGAGTGCTTCGCGCCCGCGTGCGCATGACCGTGCCCGGAGAGGATGTGCGTTGGATTCGCCCGATCTCACCCCAGGTTCCGGAAATAACGCACGATAACCGGAGTCGCCGCGTCTCCGGGTGGAAAAGCCCACCATGTACGGCGCGGCGGCGATGTTCAAAGATATTAGACTTTTCCCACTTTATTGTCCGGCGCTTTTACCGATGACGGACCGGATCGTCACCGCTGCTTGACAATTCATTTAACGGTCACCCAAAATCAAGGCGTCCACGACGGCGGACCGTATTCGGTCCCGCGCGTCGGGGGGTCGACGATTCCGCCTTTTTCGGCACCACTGATCGCCGTTTTCCCCTGGTCGATTCATGCCCTCTCCTCCCTGTCGGATACGAGTACGGATCGGTGGTGTGTGTTGTGACGGAGCCCGAGGCCGGCCGGTCGCAGCTGAGTCTGAGTACGGACGCCGCGCGCAATCTGGCGACGACGACCAAATCGGCTCCCCAGATGCAGGAGATCACCTCCCGGTGGCTGCTGCGGATGCTCCCCTGGGTGCAGGTGTCGGGTGGCACCTACCGGGTGAACCGGCGGCTGAGCTACACGATCGGCGACGGCCGGGTCAGCTTCACCAGCACCGGGTCGCAGGTGGCGGTCGTCCCCGCCGAGCTGTGCGAGCTGCCCCTGCTGCGCGGGTTCGACGACACCGACGTCCTCGACGCGCTGGCGGGCCGGTTCGTCCAGCGGGACTTCGCCGCCGGGGACGTGCTCGTGCAGGCGGGGCAGCCCGCCGACGAGGTGGTGGTGATCGCGCACGGCAAGGTCAACAAGGTCGGCAGCGGGCCGTACGGCGACGAGATCGTGCTGACCGTGCTGGCGGCGGGCGACCACTTCGGCGACGAGACGCTGACCAGGACGGAGGACACCTGGCCGTTCACCGCCAGGGCGGTCACCGGTGGAACGGCGATGGTCCTGCCCCAGCAGGCGTTCTGGGAGGTGGTCGAGCGGTCCGAGCGGCTCCGCGAGCACCTGCGGCTGCTGGAGGCCGCCTCCCGGGGCCCGCAGAACAAGTACGGCGAGGCCGCCGTCGAGGTGGCCGCGGGCCACGCCGGAGAGCCCGACCTGCCGGGGACGTTCGTCGACTACGAGCTCCTCCCGCGGGAGTACCGGCTCAGCGTCGCGCAGACGGTCCTGCGGGTGCACAGCCGGGTGGCCGACCTCTACAACGACCCGATGGACCAGGTCGAGCAGCAGCTCCGGCTGACGATCGAGGTGCTGCGCGAGCGGCAGGAACACGAGCTGATCAACAACCGCGAGTTCGGGCTGCTGCACAACGCCGACCTCAAGCAGCGGATCCACACCCGCACCGGGCCGCCGACCCCCGACGACCTCGACGAGCTGCTCAGCCGCCGCAGGAGCACGAGCTTCTTCCTGGCCCACCCGCACGCCATCGCCGCCTTCGGCCGCGAGTGCAACGCGCGCGGCCTCTACCCGCAGGGCGTCGACGTCGGGGGCAGCGGGGTGCCCGCCTGGCGGGGAGTGCCGATCTTCTCCTGCAGCAAGATCCCCATCACCGAGACCCGGACCACCTCGATCCTGGCCATGCGCGTCGGCGAGGACAACCAGGGGGTCGTCGGCCTGCACCAGACCGGCATCCCCGACGAGTACCAGCCCAGCCTGTCGGTCCGGTTCATGGGCATCAGCGAGAAGGCGATCATCTCCTACCTGGTCAGCGCCTACTACTCCGCGGCCGTCCTGGTGCCCGACGCGCTCGGCATCCTGGAGGACGTCGAGATCGGTCACTGAGGAACGAGGGGGACGGAGCCGAGCGAGGAGAGGAAGCATGACGACGGTTGAGACGACCGGGACGGCGAAGGACGGGCGTTCCGCGAGTGAGGTGCTGGCCTGGAGCCGGGACCTGGTCGAGGCGACCCTGCGACCGGCCGCCGACACGCTGCCCGCCTCGATGCGGCACATCGCCGGATACCACTTCGGCTGGTGGGACGAGCAGGGCCGGCCGCCCGGGGCCGGCGGCGGCAAGGCGCTCCGCCCGGCGCTGGCCCTGCTGTCGGCCGAGGCCGTCGGCGGCGACGCGTCCTCGGCGCTCCGCCCGGCGGCGGCCGTCGAGCTGGCGCACGACTTCTCCCTCCTGCACGACGACGTGATGGACGGCGACCGTACCCGCCGTCACCGCCCCACGGCCTGGGCCGTCTTCGGGGTCAGCCCGGCCATCCTGGCCGGTGACGCGCTGCTGACGCTGGCCTTCGACGTCCTGGCGACCGGGGACCGGCCGATCACGGCCGAGGCGACGCGGATCTTCAGCGCCGCGGTCCAGGAACTGCTGGACGGCCAGAGCGCGGACGTCGCCTTCGAGGAACGCAGGGACGTCGGACCGGCCGAGTGCCTGTCCATGGCGGCCGGCAAGACCGGCGCCCTGCTGGGGTGCGCCTGCGCGCTCGGTGCCCTGTTCGGTGGTGGCGGCCCCGAGCAGGTCGGGCACCTGGGAGCCTTCGGCAGGGACCTGGGGCTGGCGTTCCAGCTGGTCGACGACCTGCTGGGCATCTGGGGCGATCCGGAGGTGACCGGCAAGCCGGTCCACTCGGATCTGCGGAGCCGCAAGAAGTCCATCCCGGTCGTCGCGGCCCTCGCCTCCGGTACGACGGCCGGGGGCGAACTGGCCGGCCTCTACCACCGGGAGGGGGAACTCTCCGACTCCGAGCTGGTCCGCGCGGCCGCACTCGTCGAGGACGCGGGCGGGCGGGCCTGGATTAGGCTGGAGGCCGACGAGCTGCTCGCCCGGGCGCTGCGCCATCTCGACGCGGCAGGCGCGCCGTCCAGGCCCGCCGCCGAGCTCACCACGCTGGCCCGCCTCGTCACCCACCGCGACCACTGAGGAACCACTGAGGAACCACTGAGGACCACTGAGGACCACTGAGGACCACTGAGGCGGCCCCGGCCGGTCTGGGGGTGACGGGCCGGGACGGTCCCGGTTCCGGCGGACGTCACCGCGATCGCCGGGACGGCCCCGGTGGACCACACCGTGAACCATCGAGGCGGCCCCGATCCTGAGGGACGTCACCGTGACCACCGGGACGGCCCCGGTGGACCACACCCTGAACATCGAGGCGGCCCCGGTCCTGACGGACGTCACGGGGCGATCACCGGGACGGCCCCGGGGGAGCCCGTCGCGACCCCGGGACGAGCCCCGCCGGGGTCGTCCCTCAGACGAAGGCGCCGATACCGGTGATCGCCCGTCCCACGATCAGGCTGTTGATCTCGCGGGTCCCCTCGTAGGAGTAGATCGCCTCGGAGTCCGCCACGAACCGGCCGACGTCGTAGTCGAGGACGATGCCGTTGCCACCCAGGACCTCCCGGGCCCATCCCACGGCCTCGCGCATCCGGGCCGTGCAGAACGCCTTGGCCATGGCCGAGTGCTCGTCGGCGTAGACGCCCTCGTCCTGGAGCTGCGCCAGCCGCACCACCATGCCCAGCGAGCAGGTGACGTTGCCCAGCATCCGTACGAGGAGATCCTGTACGAGCTGGAAGCCCGCGATCGGGCGCCCGAACTGCTCGCGCGTCTTGGCGTACTCCAGCGCGAGCTCGTAGGCGCCCATCATGCAGCCGACCGCCTGCCAGGCCACCCCGCCCCGGGTCTGCCGCAGGATCGCACCCGTGTCGCGGAACGTGTTCGCCTTCTGCAGGCGGTTGATCTCCGGGACCAGGCAGTTGGTGAGCGTGATGTCGGCGTTCTGCACCGTGCGCAGGGCTATCTTGTTCTCGATCTTCGTGGCGGCGAGACCGGGCGTGCCCTTCTCCACCATGAACCCCTTGACCTGGCCGTCGGCCTCGTCCTTGGCCCACACCAGGATCAGGTCGGCGAAGGTCGCGTTGCCGATCCAGCGCTTGGCCCCGTTGAGCACCCACACGTCGCCCTCGCGCCGGGCGGTGGTGCGCAGCCCCGCCGCGACGTCCGAGCCGCCCTCGGGCTCGGTCAGCGCGAACGCCCCGATCTTCTCCATGGCGGCCATCTGCGGCAGCCACCGCTCCCGCTGCTCCTCCGAACCCAGCCGGTCCACGCTGCCCATCGCCAGGCCGTTGTGGACGCCGAAGAACGTCCCCATCGAGGGGTCCACCCGGTTCAGTTCCAGCACCACGAACCCGGTCAGCAGGCTGCGCGCCCCCCGGTACGGCAGACCCGCGATGTCGAGCTTGGCGAACCCGGGAATGATCTGGTGCGGAAAGCGCGCGTTGGTCCACGCCTCGTTCGCGATGGGAGCCACCTCCCGCGCCATGAACTCCCGCACCCGGAGCACGATCTCCTTCTCGGAGTCGTCAAGGAGCGCGGAGTAGTCGTAGAAATCGCCGGTCATCATCGCCGTGGCTTCCCTCCGGTCGTCGTACCCGCTCACCTGCCCGCGAGGGGTGGGGTCAAGCAGTGAGACCACTCACAGGCCGGGTGGGGAGCAGACGGGGGCGGAGACGGCGAAGGCCCGGGTCGCCCCGGGCCTTCGCGTACGCCGCCCGCCCGTGCGGCCGTGTGTCTCACGGCCGCACGGACGGTGTCACGCGCGTGGTGCCGCCTCACGGCGGTACCCGTGTCGTCAGCGGCGGTAGTGGAGGCTGTACACGCGCACCCGATCGGTACGGCTACGGCTCTCCTCGAGCTCGTCGGTACCGTCGAAGACGGCGCGGTACTCACCGCTCTTGTAGGCGCGGGCCTTGGCGTAGAACGCGCCACGGCGGCCGGTGTCGGTGGAGGTCACGTACTTCCAGGCGCTGGAGCCGCGCTTGCGGAAGTAGATCTCGACCTCCTCGCGGCGGGCGCTCGTCCAGCGGTCGTCGTCGTTGACCTGAAGACGACCGGTGAAGTAGACCCAGCGGCCCTTGCGCACGACGTCGGGGTTCGCGGAGAACCGGTAGACGCGCGTGTCGAGCTTCTCGGCGTCCTTGTGCTCGACGGAGAAGTTGACCTCGTCGGTCACCTTCTTGCCGTCCTTGTCGTACGCGTCGGCGGTCGCGACCCAGCGTCCTTCGAAGTCGTTCTCGTCGAAGCTGGTCGTGAAGCGCCACAGATCGCCCTTGTGGAAGATCCTGGGCTCACGGGCGTCCTGCGTACGGAACTGGTCGGAGACCGGCTTGAGGCGGAGTTCGACGCGGGTGGCCTCGGTGGTGCGCACCTCGATCGTTACCCTGGTGTCCTCGTCCCCGTGAACGACGACCGGGTTCGGGTTGACGTTGTCGATGCGCACACTGAGAGCGACTCGCTCCGCGGAGGCCGTCCCGGCCGACATGAGCAGTGATCCGCTCACAGCCGCGGACAGCAGACCGATGGCGATTCGTTTCATCAAGACGCTTTCCTCTTCTCCCCGTTCGGCAGGCGCGGTCAGGATTGACCGTGCCCGCCCTATAAGACGTCCCGCCGACGGCCGATGTTGCCTCATTTCTCCAGAAAGTCTGCGTAAAGTCTCCGTAAGGTAACGTTTCGCCGAGGGTAACGGCAGGTCAGTCGGCGCTGAGCAGCCCTTCAAGATTTTTGCAACAAAAAAGGATTTGTCTGGTTTGTCGGGAATACGGGTGTGATTCGATCATCCTCTCGGGGCCGGAGAGACGGGCGAGCAGGCCGGGCCGGGCGCCCGGAGCTCGTGGGCCGGATAGCGTTTGCGCATGAGTGCCACCATCGTCGCCAAGGATCTGGCCGCCGGACACGGTGACCGAGCGCTTTTCTCCGGGCTCGACCTGGTGATCGCCCCCGGCGACGTCGTCGGCCTGGTGGGCGTGAACGGGGCCGGGAAGTCCACCCTGATGCGGATCCTGGCCGGCCTGCTCCCTGCCGAGCAGGGCTCGGTGCGGCTCAGCCCGTCCTCGGCGTCGGTCGGCTACCTGCCCCAGGAGCGCGAGCGCCGCGAGGGGGAGACGATCGCGGGCTTCCTGGCCCGCCGTACCGGGGTGGCCGCCGCGCAGCGCGCGCTGGACGCCGCGACCCAGGGGCTGGTCGACGGCACGCCGGGCGCCGACGACGCGTACGCCGCGAGCCTGGACCGCTGGCTCGCCCTGGGCGGGGCCGACCTGGAGGACCGGGCCGCGGAGGTCGTCGCCGAACTCGGCCTCGCCGTGGAGCTCGACCGGCCGATGACGGCGCTCTCCGGCGGCCAGGTCGCGCGGGCCGGCATGGCCTCCCTGCTGCTCAGCCGCTACGACGTCTTCCTGCTGGACGAGCCCACCAACGACCTGGACCTGGAGGGCCTGGAGCGGCTGGAACGCTTCGTCACCGGCCTGCGGGCCGGGACGGTCCTGGTCAGCCACGACCGCGAGTTCCTGGCCAGGACCGTCAACCGGGTGGTCGAGCTCGACCTCGTCCAGCAGCTGGTCCGGGTGCACGGCGGCGGCTACGAGGCGTACCTCACCGAGCGCGAGGTCGCCCGCAGGCACGCCCGCGACGAGTACGAGGAGTACGCCGGCACGGTCGCCTCCCTCAAGCAGCGCGCCGGCATGCAGCGGGCGTGGATGGAGAAGGGCGTCAAGAACGCGCGGCGCAAGGCGACCGACAACGACAAGATCGGCCGCAACTTCCGTACCGAGGCCACCGAGAAGCAGGCGGCCAAGGCCCGCCAGACCGAGCGGCTGATCGAACGGCTGGACGAGGTCGAGGAGCCCCGCAAGGAGTGGGAGCTCCGGATGGAGATCGCGGTGGCCCCGCGCTCCGGGGCCGTGGTCGCCACGCTGCGCGACGCCGTGGTCCGGCGCGGCGCGTTCACCCTGGGGCCGGTGAACCTGGAGATCGGCTGGGCCGACCGGGTGGCGGTCACCGGGGCCAACGGCTCGGGCAAGTCCACGCTGCTGGCCGCGCTGCTGGGCAGGATCCCGCTGGAGGAGGGGAACGCCTCGCTCGGTCCCGGCGTGGTGGTCGGCGAGGTGGACCAGGCGCGCGGGCTGTTCCTGGGCGACGAGGCCCTGGTGGACGCCTTCGGCGCGGCGGTGCCGGAGATGGCCCCCGCCGAGGTCCGTACGCTGCTCGCCAAGTTCGGGCTCCGTTCCGCGCACGTGCCACGACCGGCCGCCACCCTGTCGCCGGGGGAGCGGACCCGGGCCGCGCTGGCGCTCCTGCAGGCGCGCGGGGTGAACCTGCTCGTGCTCGACGAGCCGACCAACCACCTCGACCTGGCCGCGATCGAGCAGCTGGAGTCGGCGCTCGCCTCCTACCCCGGTACGCTGCTGCTGGTCACCCACGACCGGCGGATGCTGGACGCGGTGCACACCACCCGGCGCGTGCACGTCGACGGCGGCCGGATCACCGAGAGCTGAAGAGCCGACGAGTCGACGGGCGGGGCCGAGGGACGGGGCCGGACAGGGGCCCGCGGACGGGAACCGAGGGCCGAGGGGCCGGCCACCGAGGGCCGGACGAGCCTCTCCTGACCGGCTGACGTAACTTTCGCAAGCAGCCGCAAGTAATTACTTCTTTTGCCTTATAGTTTCATCATGACGCGACGGCTTGCAGAAGTGGCCAAGAAGGTCGGGATGAGCGAGGCGACGGTCAGTCGCGTGCTCAACGGGAAGCCCGGGGTCTCCGAGGCGACCCGCGAGGCCGTCCTCACCGCCCTGGACGTGCTCGGCTACGAGCGGCCGACCCAGCTGCGGGGGGACAGGGCGCGGCTGGTCGGGCTCGTCCTGCCCGAGCTGCAGAACCCCATCTTCCCGGCCTTCGCCGAGGTGGTCGGCGGGGCGCTGGCCCAGCAGGGGTTCACCTCGGTGCTGTGCACCAGGACCCTGGGCGGCGTCTCCGAGGCCGAGTACGTCGACCTGCTGCTCCAGCAGCAGGTGTCCGGCGTGGTCTTCGCCGGAGGGCTGTTCGCCCAGGCCGACGCCTCCCACGAGCACTACGAGCTGCTCCGCGAGCGGCGCCTGCCGACCGTGCTGGTGAACGCCGCGGTGGCGCACCTGGCGTTCCCCCAGGTCTCCTGTGACGACGTGGCCGCCGCCGAGATGGCGCTCGGCCACCTGCGGTCGCTGGGTCACGAGCGCATCGGCATGGTGCTCGGGCCCCCCGACCACGTGCCCTCCCGGCGCAAGCTGGACGCGGCGAAGCTCGACCCGGAGTTCGTCGAGCACACCATGTTCTCCCTGGAGGGAGGGCACGCGGCGGCCGCGCGGCTGATCCGCCGGGGCGTCACCGGCGTCATCTGCGCCAGCGACGTGATGGCCCTGGGCGCCATCAGGGCGGCCCGCAGGGCGGGGCTCTCGGTGCCCGACGACGTCTCGGTGATCGGGTACGACGACTCCGCGCTGATGAACTGCACCGACCCGCCGCTGACCACCCTGCGCCAGCCGATCGACGCGATGGGCCGCGCGGTCGTCGACCTGCTCGCCGCCCAGATCGACAAGGCCCTGGTCCCGGCCGACGAGCTGCTCTTCGAACCGGAACTGGTGGTCAGGGCCTCCACCGGGCCGGTGAAGCGCTGAGCGTCATGACAGCGCATTTTTTGCGGCTGCTTACTCTGCTTTTTCGTGTTCTTGCGACCTTTACGCCCGATTGACCTTTTCGTACGGACGATCGCGGCGGCTCCCCTGAAAGCGGCTAATTTAGGAGCTTTCAGGACAAAAGTAGCCATCCCCGGTATATCTCCTGACCGACCCTTTACCTCCGCCGTCACCCTCGGTAGCCTCATATGTCCTAAAGTGATCGCTGCGGGCAGGGGTCGGCCCCCTGTCTCTCCCCTCGGAAACGCATCCGGACGTTCGGGGGAAGACCGTGCGCAGAAAATCCATCGTGCTCGTCGCGGCGAGTGCGAGCACCCTCATGTTCCTGTCGGCCGCGCCCGCGGTGGCCGCGCCGACGGACGAGACCATCGTCACGTTCGCCGTCGAGGCGGGCTCCCTGGACATCGTGGCGCCAGCGGGCCCGATCGACCTGGGCTCGGCACCTCCCGGCGGCACGCTCACCGGGCCGATCGGTCCCGTCTCGGTCTCCGACACCCGGGGCGGCGCCACGTCGGAGTGGACGGCGTCGGTGTACGCGACGAACTTCGTCGCGGCCGCGCTGACGATCCCTCCCACCTCGATCGACTACTGGTCGGGGCCGACGACCGCCACCAGCGGCGGCGGCACCTTCATCCCCGGGCAGCTCACCGCCCCCGCCGCCGCCCCGCTCGACCTCGTCGCCACCCCGCTCGTGGCCTTCGCCCACACCGGCGGCACCGGAGGCAGCACGGCGACGTGGAACCCCACCCTGATCGTGAACATCCCGATCACGGCCCAGATCGGCGCTTACACCGGCACGGTGACACATTCGGTGGCGTGACCGTCTCGCGGCCCTGCTCGCGCTCCTCCTGCCACCGATCGCGCTCCTGTCGGGCGTCACCGCAGGCCGGGCCGGTGCGAGCGGGGCCGCCGACGACACCCCCCGCGGCACGATCGGCATCCGCCTGCTGGAGGCGCCGGTCAGCCGCCACGACGATCCCCGGGCGCTGTCGTACATCGTCGACCACCTGCGTCCCGGCACCACGATCGAACGGAACCTGGAGGTCTCCAACACCTCCTCCAGGCGGCGGCGCGTCGAGCTGTACGCGGCCGCCGCCGACGTCGTGCGCAACAGGTTCCAGCTCCAGCCCGGCCGTGCCCGGAACGAGCTGACCGGCTGGACGTCCCTGAACCGCGACTCGCTCGATCTGCCGCCGGGGGGGAGCGGGACCGCCCGGGTCACGATCGCGGTGCCGGAGTCCGCGTCGCGCGGTGAGCGCTACGGCGTCATCTGGGCGCAGGTCGCCACCCGGCGCGACCCCGACCGGCCCGTGCGCATCGTCAACCGGGTCGGTATCCGCGTCTACCTCGACATCGGACGCGGTGGCGAACCGCCGTCGGACTTCCGCATCGAGACCCTGACCCCCATGCGCGCCCCGGACGGCGCCCCGCAGCTGGCGGCGCTGGTCCGCAACACGGGCGGCCGGGCCCTGGACATGAGCGGCACGCTGTGGCTCTCGGAAGGGCCCGGCGGCCTGCAGGCCGGGCCCTTCCCCGCCGACCGCGGGGTCACGCTGACGCCGGGCTCCGCCGCCCCGGTGACGGTGACGCTGGACCGCCGGGTGCCCGACGGCCCCTGGAAGGGGAAGCTGACGCTGATGAGCGGCATGGTGAAGAAGACCGTCACCGCCACCTTCACCTTCCCGGTCGCGGGCCGGGGCCGTCCGGTCGAGCCCGATGACGACCTCCTGCCGCTGATCGGCCTGGTCGTGGGCCTGGTGCTGCTGCCGGCCGCCGCAGGTGTCCTGGTGATGCGCCGCAGGCGGCGTGGCAAGGCGCCGCGCCGCGTTCCCGCCGGCCGGGGCGGTCCGCTCCCCGGCGCGCGCACCCGGCGCCCCCGGACGGTGGGGGCCCACCGGCGATCCGGCGGGTGACACGGACGGCCGTCCCCCGGCCGTCCCCCGGTCGGGCCCTGTCCGATCCCCGTCCGGGAGTCGCGGTGACACGGACGGCCGTCCCCCGGCCGGACCCTGTCCGAGCCCCGTCCGGGAACCACCTGGAACCCCGTCGCGCCCGCGCGGGCCCTCGCCGGGCTCACCCGGTCCGACCGCTCGCCCGGAAGGAGCATCAGCCGACCGTGCCGGGGAAGGGGGACCGGTCAGGAGGTGCACATGGAAGCGCTGGGAATCGACATCGGCGGATCGGGCATCAAGGGCGCGCCGGTGGACGTCGCCAAGGGACGGCTGACGCGGGAACGGCTGCGCATCCCCACCCCGGACCCCGCCGAACCCGAGGCGGTGGCCGAGGTCGTGGCGAAGATCGTCGAGCACTTCGAGTGGCAGGGGCCCATCGGGGTGACCTTCCCCGGGGTCGTGGTCGACGGGGTCGCCAGGTCGGCCGCCAACGTGGACAAGGCGTGGATCGGCACGGACGCGCAGCAGCTGTTCTCCCGGGTGACCGGGCAGACCACGATCGTGCTCAACGACGCCGACGCGGCCGGGCTGGCCGAGGTGGCGGCGGGCGCGGCCAAGGACAGGCCGGGTGTGGTGATGCTGCTGACCTTCGGGACCGGGATCGGCAGCGCCCTGCTGATGGACGGCCGCCTGGTGCCCAACACCGAGCTCGGGCACCTGGAGATCAAGGGCAAGGAGGCCGAGAAGCGCGCCTCGGACCACGCCCGCGAGGCGCACGACCTCGGCTGGGAGGAGTGGGCCGAGAAGGTGCAGGAGTACCTGGAACACGTAGAGATGCTGTTCTCGCCCTCGCTCTTCATCATCGGCGGCGGGGTCAGCAAGAAGGCCGACAAGTTCCTGCCGCACATCAAGATCCGTACCCCGATCGTCCCGGCCGGCCTGCAGAACGAGGCGGGCATCGTGGGCGCCGCGATGGCGGCGACGAGGGCGTAACAGTGTCGGTCCGCGAGCCCGGGGAGGCGGCGCCCCGGGCCTCGCGGGATCGTTCCGCCGACGGCGCGGAGACGCCGCCGGGGAGCGCCGACGGGGGCGACTCTGAAACTTTCATCTGGTTCGAAACCCGTTCGGTGAGGTCAGGGGCCGACAGGTCGTCTCCCGGGGGTCCCCGAGGCGCAACACCCTGTACACACGCCGGAAACATCCGGACTATGGGAGCGCTCCCACCCTCGTCCTGGAGATGATCACGAATGACAGTCACTTCGCGTCGCCAAGCCTGGCGTAACCGGGCGGCGACCACGGCGGCCCTGCTGGTGGCCGCCGCCGGCCTCGCCACCGGCCAGGCCGCCACGGCGCACGCCGCAGTATCCTGCGACGTCGCCTACTCCACCAACGACTGGCAGGGCGGATTCACCGCCAACGTCACCCTCAAGAACCTCGGTGACCCGCTGAACGGCTGGACCCTCGGCTTCGCCTTCACCGGCGGGCAGACGCTCCAGCAGGGCTGGTCGGCCACCTGGGCCCAGACGGGCACCCAGGTCACCGCGAAGAACCTCGCCTGGAACGGCACCCTCGCCACCGGCGCCTCCACCAGCATGGGCTTCAACGGAATCTCCACCGGGAGCAACCCCAAGCCCACGGCCTTCACGGTCAACGGCGTCACCTGTGGCGGGCAGAACCCCACCAACCAGCCCCCCACGGTCGCCCTGACCAGTCCGGCCTCGGGCGCCTCCTACCAGGCGGGCGCGGCCGTGCCGCTGGCGGCCACCGCGAGCGACGACGGCTCGGTCAGCAAGGTCGAGTTCTACGTCGACGGCACGCTGGTCAACACCGACACCACCGCGCCCTACTCCTACTCCGCGACCGGCCTGGCCTCCGGCGCGCACACCGCCAAGGCCAAGGCCTACGACAACGCCTCCCCGGCGCTGTCCACCGAGACCGCCGCGGTGCCCTTCACCGTGGGCGGCGGCACCTCGACGCCGTCGATCGTCGCCTCCGCGACCTCGGTCAGCGTCCCCGAGGGAAGCTCCAGGACGGTCGGCTTCAGGCTCAGCCAGGCGCCGACCGGCAACGTCTCGGTCAACCTCACCAAGACCGGTGACGCCAGCCTCACCATCTCGCCCGCCACGCTGTCGTTCACCACGGCCAACTGGAACACGGCGCAGAACGTGACCGTCTCGGCCGCCCAGGACGCCGACGAGACGGACGGCACCGCCACCATCGCGGCCGCCGCCACCGGCCACACCGGCGTCTCGGTCACCGCGACCGAGGCCGACGACGACGGCGACACGCCGCCGGTCGGCGAGCACGTCGACAACCCCTATGCCGGCGCCGACGGCTACGTGAACCCGGACTGGTCGGCCAAGGCCGCCGCCGAGCCCGGCGGCGACGCGGTCGCCGACATCTCCACCGGCGTGTGGCTGGACCGCATCGCCGCCATCGCCGGCTCCTCCTCGGCCATGGGCCTGCGCGCCCACCTGGACGAGGCCCTGGAGCAGGACGCGGCCAACGGCAGCAAGCCGCTGACGATCCAGTTCGTCATCTACAACCTGCCCAACCGTGACTGCTCGGCGCTGGCCTCCAACGGTGAGCTGCTCATCTCCCAGAACGGCCTGAACCGCTACAAGACCGAGTACATCGACCCGATCGCCGCGATCATGGGCGAGTCGAAGTACCGCGGCCTGCGCATCTCGACGATCGTCGAGATCGACTCCCTGCCGAACCTGGTCACCAACCTCAACATCGCCAAGTGCCAGGAGGCCAAGGACAGCGGCGCCTACGTCGACGGTGTCCGCTACGCCCTGAACAAGCTGCACGCGATCCCGAACGTCTACACCTACGTCGACGCCGCGCACCACGGCTGGCTCGGCTGGGACACCAACTTCGGCCCCGCCGCCGACCTGTTCGCCAGCACCGTCGCCGGCACCACCGCGGGCTTCGACAGCGTGGACGGCTTCATCACCAACACCGCCAACTACTCGGCGCTGCGTGAGCCGCACTTCACCATCAACACCACCGTCAACGGCCAGACCGTCCGCCAGTCCACCTGGCTCGACTGGAACTTCTACGTCGACGAGCTCTCCTTCGCCCAGGCCTTCCGGAACGAGCTGATCCGGAAGGGCTTCAACTCCAACATCGGCATGCTGATCGACACCTCCCGCAACGGCTGGGGAGGCTCGGCCCGCCCGTCCGCTCCCAGCACCTCCAACGTGCTGAACACCTTCGTCAACGAGTCCCGGGTCGACCGGCGGATCCACGCCGGCAACTGGTGCAACCAGAGCGGTGCCGGTCTGGGCGAGCGCCCGCAGGCCAACCCCGCTCCGGGTCTGGACGCCTACGTCTGGATCAAGCCTCCGGGTGAGTCCGACGGCTCCAGCAAGGAGATCCCGAACAACGAGGGCAAGGGCTTCGACCGGATGTGCGACCCGACCTACGGCGGCAACGCCCGTAACGGCAACAACATGAGCGGCGCCCTGCCGGACGCCCCCATCTCCGGCCAGTGGTTCTCCGCCCAGTTCCAGCAGCTGCTCCAGAACGCCTACCCGGCGCTCCCCTAGCGGCTGATCCCGGGCCCACCCCCCACGGGGGCCCGGAGCGGGGTCCTTCCCCGCGACCCCAAGGCCCCGTCGTCCCGGTTCCGGGACGGCGGGGCCGCTCCCTGTTCCGGCCGTCCTCTCGGGCCTTCCCGGGACGCGAGCAGGTGCCCCGCCGGTCCTGCCGCCTCGCGGTCTGCGCCGTCACCCGCCCCCGGCCGCCGTACGGCCCCGATATCCGGATGCGGTGACGCGGCGACTCGGGCAGCATGGACGGTCGGGCCCGATCAGGGCTCCGGTCCGGGCAGGGTCCCTCGGCCCGTGCGTCCTCGCGGGCACGGGGGAGCCGTCACTCGCGGGCCGAAAGTATCCTGGGTCTCAGTATGGGAACGCCTCCTTTGACATCTCCGCTCTCCGAGCTGCACGCGCGCCTGCCCGAGCTCACCCTGCGTGACCAGCGGCGCCTGCGCCGCAGGCTCGACGGGGCCCGCAAGGTCAGGAACCGTGCCGCCCAGCAGAAGATCGCCGCGGAGATCACCTCCGACATCGAGCGGGCCGAGCAGCGGGTCGCCCGCCGCCGCGCCGGCGTTCCCGCGATCACCTATCCGGAGGCGCTGCCCGTCAGCAAGCGCCGGGACGACATCCTGGAGGCGATCCGCGACAACCAGGTCGTGATCGTCGCCGGTGAGACCGGCTCCGGCAAGACCACCCAGCTTCCGAAGATCTGCCTGGAGCTGGGCCGGGGCGTCAGGGGCCTCATCGGGCACACCCAGCCCCGCCGCATCGCCGCCAGGACCGTGGCCGAGCGCGTCGCCGAGGAGCTCGACACCCCGCTCGGCGAGGCCGTCGGCTACAAGGTGCGCTTCACCGACCAGGTGAGCGAGGGCACGCTGGTCAAGGTCATGACGGACGGCATCCTGCTGGCCGAGCTGCAGAACGACCGCGACCTCGACCAGTACGACACGCTGATCGTCGACGAGGCGCACGAGCGCAGCCTCAACATCGACTTCATCCTGGGCTACCTCAAGCAGCTCCTGCCGCGCCGCCCCGACCTCAAGGTCGTCATCACCTCGGCCACCATCGACCCCGAGCGCTTCTCCAAGCACTTCGGCGACGCCCCGATCGTGGAGGTCTCCGGCCGCACCTATCCCGTGGAGGTGCGCTACCGGCCGGTCGCCGAGGACGACGACCAGATCCAGGCGATCGGCAACGCCGTCGACGAGCTCTGCGCCGAGGGGCCCGGCGACATCCTGGTCTTCCTCAGCGGCGAGCGGGAGATCCGCGACACCGCCGAGGCGCTCTCCAAGCGCAAGGACGCCGAGATCCTGCCGCTGTACGCCCGGTTGTCCGCCGGCGAGCAGCACCGGGTCTTCCAGCGCCACACAGGCCGCCGGGTCGTGCTGGCCACCAACGTGGCCGAGACCTCGCTGACCGTGCCCGGCATCAAGTACGTCGTCGACCCCGGGTTCGCCCGCATCTCCCGCTACAGCCACCGCACCAAGGTCCAGCGCCTGCCCATCGAGGCGATCTCCCAGGCCTCGGCCAACCAGCGCAAGGGCCGCTGCGGCCGCGTCTCCGAGGGCGTCTGCATCCGGCTGTACGAGGAGGACGACTTCCTCACCCGGCCGGAGTTCACCGACCCGGAGATCCTGCGCACCAACCTCGCCTCGGTCATCCTGCAGATGACCTCGATCGGCCTGGGCGACATCGGGGCCTTCCCGTTCGTGGAGCCGCCCGACCAGCGCCAGGTCAGGGACGGCTACGACCTGCTGCTGGAGCTGGGCGCCTTCGACCAGGCCAGGCAGATGACCCCGCTCGGCCGCAAGCTGGCCGGGCTGCCGGTGGACCCGCGCCTGGCCAGGATGGTGCTGGAGGCCGACCGCAACGGCTGCGTCCGCGAGGTCATGGTCATCGCCGCGGCCCTGTCGATCCAGGACCCGAGGGAGCGCCCGGCCGACAAGCAGCAGGCCGCCGACGAGAGACACCGCCGCTTCGCCGACAAGGAGTCGGACTTCGTCTCCTACCTGAACCTGTGGGAGTACCTCCAGGAACAGCAGAAGGAGCTCTCCTCCAGCGCGTTCCGGCGACTGTGCAAGGCCGAGTTCCTCAACTACATGCGCGTCCGCGAGTGGCAGGACGTCTACAGCCAGCTCCGCCAGACCGCCAAATCCCTCGGCGTCGTCCCCGGGACGACCCCCGGGGACGAGCAGAAGATCCACATGTCCCTGCTGTCGGGGCTGCTCTCGCACGTCGGCGTCAAGGACATCGACAAGAAGACCGCCGAGGCCGGGGGCGGGCGCCGTCCCCCGAACGAGCCGCGCAGGCCGATGACCGAGTACATCGGCGCCCGCAACGCCCGGTTCGCGATCTTCCCGGGCTCGGCGCTGGCCAAGAAGCAGCCGCTGTGGGTGATGTCCGCCGAGCTGGTGGAGACCTCCCGGCTCTGGGCCCGGGTCAACGCCAAGATCGAACCCGAGTGGGTCGAGCCGCTCGCCCAGCACCTGATCAAACGCACCTACTCCGAGCCGCACTGGGAGAAGAAGCAGGGCTCGGTGATGGCGTACGAGAAGGTCACCCTGTACGGGGTGCCGATCGTGGCCCAGCGCAAGGTCAACTACGGCCGCATCGACCCCGAGCTGAGCCGGGAGCTGTTCATCCGGCACGCCCTGGTCGAGGGCGACTGGGAGACCCACCACGCCTTCTTCGCCGAGAACCGCAGGCTGCTCGAGGAGGTCGAGGAGCTGGAGGAGCGGGCCAGGCGCCGCGACATCCTGGTCGACGACGAGACGCTCTTCGACTTCTACGACCGGCGCGTCCCCGCCGACGTCGTCTCCGGGCGCCATTTCGACTCCTGGTGGAAGAAGGCCAGGACCGATCAGCCCGACCTGCTGAGCTTCGAGAAGTCGATGCTGATCAGCGAGACGGCCGGGGACGTCAGCAAGCGCGACTACCCCGACGTCTGGCGCCAGGGCGGCCTGCGCTTCCCGCTCACCTACCAGTTCGAGCCCGGCACCGACGCCGACGGCGTCACCGCGCACATCCCGCTGGCATTGCTCAACCAGGTCAACGTCGAGGGCTTCGACTGGCAGATCCCGGGACTGCGCGAGGAACTGCTCACCGCGCTGATCCGGAGCCTGCCCAAGCAGATCCGGCGCAACTTCGTGCCCGCGCCCAACTACGCCAAGCAGGTCCTCACCCGCGCCGAGCCCACCCGGGAGCCGCTGCTCGCGGTGCTGGAGCGCGAGCTGCTGAACCTGACCGGCATCCAGGTGCCCCGCGAGGCCTGGCAGCCCGACCTGGTCCCCGACCACCTCAAGATCACCTTCCGGGTGGTCGACGGCCGGAAGAAGAAGCTCGCCGAGAGCAAGGACCTGGCCGACCTCAAGCGCCGGCTCGCCCCCAGGCTCCGCCAGACCCTCTCCCAGGCCGCCGACGGCCTGGAGAGGTCCGGCCTGACCGGCTGGGCCATGGACGCGCTGCCCAGGACGTTCGAGCAGGGCAGGATGAAGGCCTACCCGGCGCTCGCCGACGAGGGCGCCACCGTGGCCGTGCGGATGTTCGAGACCGAGGCCGAGCAGCGCCGCGCCATGTGGGAGGGGACCCGCAGGATGCTGCTGCTGAACATCCCGTCCCCGGCCAAGAGCATCCTGGGAACCCTCGGCAACCAGTCCAAGCTCGCCCTCAGCCGCAGCCCGCACTCCGGGGCCGCCGCCCTGTTCGACGACTGCGTCACCTGCGCCGCCGACCGTCTCATGAGCGAGTACGGCGGCCCGGTCTGGGACAAGGCGGCCTACGCCGCCCTGCACGACAAGGTCCGCGCCGAGCTGTACGACACCACGGCCGAGGTGGTCGCCAGGGTCGAGAGCATCCTCAAGGTCTGGCACACCGTCTCGACGCTGCTGCCCGCCTCCCGCTCCACCCCCGCGGTCGAGGACATCCGCGAGCAGGTGGCCGCCCTGGTCCACCCGGGTTTCGTCACCGAGACCGGCTACGCGCGCCTGCCCGACCTGCTGCGCTACCTCAAGGGGGCCCAGCGGCGGCTGGAGAAGGTGCACGACGACGCGTTCCGCGACCAGGAGCGGATGGACAGGATCCACGACATCGAGGACGAGTACCACGAGCTGGTCGAGAAGCTCCCCCCGGGCCGCCGCGGTGACGACGACGTCCGCCAGATCCGCTGGATGATCGAGGAGCTGCGGGTCAGCTACTTCGCCCAGACCCTCGGCACCCCGTACTCGATCTCCGACAAGCGCATCCGCAAGGCGATGGAGAAGCTCTGAGCCTCGCCCGGAAGGGCGGGGCGGGCGAACCAGGCGCCGCCGGGGGGCGAGGGGACCGCGGTCAGAGGAAGATCGAGGTGTCGAGGTCGAAGTCGACGGGGGAGGGGATCCGGAGCGGCTTGCCCATCTGGGTGTGGGTGGTGGTCCGGTAGGTGCCCTCCTCGGGGTCGCTGAGGACCGTGACCATCGGCGGGGAGGCGACCGGATCGACGATCATCATGATCGGGACACCGCAGCCCGCGTAGATCCGGGGCTTGGTGGCGCGGTCGATCTCCATGCTCCCGGGCGAGACGATCTCCGCGACCAGGACGAGTCCTGAGGAGAGGATCTCGCGATCACCCCATAGAGGGGCGTTCAGCGGGACCAGGCAGTAGTCGGGGACGACGGTGTCACGCGGGCCTTCGACGCAGATGCCGACGTCGCCGGAGAAACTCTCCCAGCCGTTCCTGTCCTCCACGGGAATCAGGGCTCTGCTGAGTGATCTGACGATGCGTGCGTGCCGGGGGGCGGCGGAAGGACTCACGATCAGGTTCCCGTCGATGACTTCGGCCCTGAGGCCGCGGATAGGGGGAAGGGACTCGAAGATCTCCCTCGGGGTGCGAGGTAGCGGACGGTCGTCCGGCGCCGCGGGCCGGGCGGGTGGCTGGGGTGCGGTGCGCTGGGTGGATCGCTGAGACGCCGTCATCACCATCGACCTGTATCCCTTCGTGTCCGAACATGCACGCTGAGTATTCCATGCGGGGTCGCCCGAGCGGGGTGTGTACCGGCGTATACGATCGTGGGCCTGAACGAGGGGGAGATCGTGGTCCGGGCGCTGGTGTTCGACGTGGGCGAGACGCTGATCGACGAGACGCGCATCTGGTCGCGCTGGGCCGACCGGCTGGGGGTCACCCGGTTCACCATGCTCGGCGTGCTGGGCGGCATGGCCGCGCTCGACCGGTCGTTCGAGGACGCCTTCCGGCTGCTGCGGCCGGGGTTCGACGTCGAGGCCGAGCAGGAGGCGTGGAGGCGCGACGACCCGGACGGGCTGCGGGTGAACTTCGACGCCGACGACCTCTACCCGGACGTCCGTCCCGCGCTGACGGCGCTGCGCGGCCTCGGTCATCGGTTGATCATCGCGGGCAACCAGCCGCCGCAGGCGCGGGACGCCCTGCTGGCGATGGACCTGCCGGTCGACGCGATCCACACCTCCGACGGCTGGGGCGTCGCCAAGCCCGCCCCGGAGTTCTTCGCCCGCGTCGCCGAGGTGTCCGGGCGCGAGCCCGGCGAGATCCTCTACGTGGGCGACCGGCTGGACAACGACGTCCTGCCCGCTCGTGCGGCGGGGATGCGGACCGCGCTGATCCGCAGGGGCCCCTGGGGGCACCTGCACGCCGCCCGCCCCGGGGCTCGCGGGGCGGGCGGCGCGGATCACGTCGTCGACGACCTGCACGCCCTGGTCGCGATCCTCACCTGAGGGCCGCGCCCGCGGGCGGTCCGCGGCGGCGTCCGCGGGCCGCCTCGCCGCCCGCGGGCGGTCCGGCGACGGTTACAGCTCGCTCCACTGCGCGCCGACGCCGGCACCCGAGCGCACCGACGCCGGGACGCCGGCCGGCGGGTCGACCGTGTACGCGTAGAAGGTGCGCGGCTCGACGACCGTCCCGGCCGTCTCGGGCGTCCCGGAGTTCACGAAGATGTTGTTGCGCTGCACCGCCCGGCCCGGCCCGCTGTCGGCGTAGCCGCTCGCCGAGTAGAGCGGGTGCGGCACGTCCTGGAAGTAGTTGCCCTCCACGACCACGCCGGCGTTCTCGGTGGAGGCCACGCCGTACAGCTCGTTGCCCAGGAAGTAGTTGTTGAAGACGTGCACCGGCTCGCCGAAGCGGATGCGCGGGTGGCGCTGCCGGCTGTTGTCGAAGAAGTTGTGGTGGATCGTCACCTTCAGGTGGCCGATGTCGGTGCCCGCGGCGCCGTCGGAGTGGCTGATCAGCATGCTCTTGTCGGCGTGGTCGAAGTGGTTCCACGACACGGTGACGTAGTCGGCGCCGCGCACCACGTCGATGGAGCCGTCGACCGCGCCGGAGAAGGTGTTGTGGTCGATCCAGATGTGGTGCGACTCCCGGCCGACGTTGATGGCGTCGTCCTCGGCCTCGGTGAAGCGGATGTTGCGCACGATCACGTTGTAGGACCGGTAGAAGTCCAGGCCGCCGCCGGTGATGTGACCGGAGGTGCCCACCCCGATGATGGTCTTGTTGGGCCGCACCCCCTGCTTGCTGGAGATCTCGATGGTGCCGGCCACCCGGATGATCAGGGTTTCCTTGCTGTCGATGTACTCCAGGAACGACGCGGCGTCGGTCACGGTGACCGTACGGCCTCCGGCGCCGCCGGTGGTGCCGTTCTGGCCGAGGGCGTTGACCGACGCGAAGCCGATCGGCGCCGCCGCCAGGGCGGAGCCCGCGGCGGGGGCGGCGGAGGTGGCGCTCGCGCCGGCCGGCACGAAGGAGAGGGCGGTGGCCAGTACGGCGGTGGCCGCGCCGGCGCGCAGGGCCGCGCGCCGGGAGACGTGGCCGGTGAGGGGCTGGGGCATGGCGTCTGCCTTTCGGAGGCGGGGAGGGGGAGGTGGTGCGGAGGGGCCGCCGCCCGCCGGGGCGGGAGGCCGGGGGGTTCCGGGGGCGGCGGCCCGGCCCGTCAGCAGCCGATCTTTCCGACGCCCACGCCGGCGGACACCTTCGCCGGGACGGTCGCGGGGTCGTCGACGGTGTAGGAGTAGTACGTGCGCGGCTCGACGACCGTGCCGGCCGTCTGCGGGGTGCCCGAGCCGACGTAGAGGTTGTTGCGCTCGACCACCCGGCCGGGCCCGCTCTTGTCGTAGCCGACGTAGATCGGGTGAGCGACGTTCTGGAAGTAGTTGCCCTCGACGAGCAGGCCGGCGTTCTCGGTGGAGGCGATGCCGTACAGCGCGTTGTTCCGGTAGTAGTTGTTGAGGACGTGGACCGGCTCGGCGAAACGCACCCGAGGGTGGCGCTGGTCGGTGCCGTCGAAGAAGTTGTGGTGGTAGGTCACGCGGAGCTTGCCGATGTCGGCCGTGTAGCTGTCCGAGTGGCCCAGCAGCGCCGACTTGCTGTGGTCGTGGAAGTGGTTCCACGAGACCGTGACGAAGTCCGACTCCCGCTTGATGTCGAGCAGGCCGTCGTAGCCGTCGGAGAGGTCGTTGTGGTCGATCCACACGTGGTGCGCCTTGTTGGTGACGCTGATCGAGTCGTCCTCGGCGCCGGTGAACCGGATGTTCCTGATGATGACGTTGTTGCCCGGCCGGGTGGTCGAGCCGAGCTGGAGGCCGCCACCGGTGATCTCCGCGGTCGTGCCCACGCCCAGGATGCTCTTGTTGGCGACCACGGTCAGCATGCCGGAGACCTGGATCCGGCCGGAGACCTGGATGATGTACGGTCCCGGGCGGCCGACGTAGTCCTTCAGGGCCGCGGCCGTGTTCACGGTGACGACGGGGCCTCCGGCGCCGCCCGTGGTGCCGTTCTGGCCCAGGGCGTTGACCGACGCGAATCCCCCGGGGGTGCCGGTGCAGGCCGCGGTGGCGGCCCCGGCGGTACCCGCCGCCGCACCGGACCCGGCGGCCCGCTCCGATCCGGAGACGTCGGCGTGGGCCGCGCCGCCCACGCCCGCGAGCGCGGCGACCAGGAGGGCCGCGGCGGTGGTGGAACGGCGGCGCCTCGCGGCGGGACGGTCGAGGTGGTTGATGATCATTTTCGTCTCCATCAGATCTTCCCGACGCCGGCGCCGGCGGGCACGATGGTCGGCACCGCGGACGCCGGATCCGGGGCGTAGGAGTAGTAGGTGCGCGGCTCGGTCACCGTTCCCCGGGTCTCGATGGGGTGGTTGCAGTCGACCAGGATGTTGCCGCGCTCGACCAGGCGCCCGAGGTCGCCGCTGAACTCGACCCGGCCCGGGTTGTTGACGCTGTAGAAGTAGTTGTTCTCGACCAGCACCCCGGCGTTGTAGGTGGACGCGATGCCGTAGCTGTTGTCCCGGTAGTAGTTGTTGTAGACGTGCACGACGTCGGCGAAGCGGACCCGGGGGTGGCGCTGGTCGGAGGCGTCGAAGAAGTTGTGGTGGTAGGTGACGTGCAGCCTGCCGATGTCCTGCGGGCCGGCGTCCTCGTCGTGGGAGAGCAGCAGCGTCTTGTCGTGGTCGTGGAACCTGTTCCACGAGACGGTCACGAAGTCGGAGCCGCGCTTGATGTCGACCGCGCCGTCGTCCCCGTTGGAGAAGTCGTTGTGGTCGATCCAGATGTGGTGGCTGAACATCTGCACGTTGATCATGTCGTCGGAGGCGCCGGAGAACGCGATGTTGCGGATGATGATGTTGTGCACGGCGTTCGCCGGGGGCGAGGTGACGGAGTCGCTGACCGGCAGGCCGATGTTCAGCCCGCCGCCGACCAGCGCGGCGTTCGCGCCGACCCCGATGATCGTCTTGTCCGAGGCGACGTTGTACATGCCGTCGTTGGAGCCGGTGGGCAGCGTGATCCTGCCGCTCACCCGGATGACGTACGGCCCCGGGCGGGAGATGTAGTCGAGGAACTGCGCGGTGGTGGTCACGGTGACCGTGGGCCCGCCGGCGCCGCCGGTGGTGCCGTTCTGGCCGAGGGCGTTGACGGTGGCGAAGCCGACCATGGCGTCGACCGGGTCCGCGAGACGCGCTCCGGTCTGCGCGGTGGCGGTGGTGGTGCCGGTCAGCGCGGCGATCAGCAGGGCGATCGCGCCCAGGACGAGCGTCGTGCGCGGACCGCGCCGGAAGAAGGGGGCGGCGGCCGGGGAGGGGCCGGTCGGTGCCGCCGGAGCGGGCCGCGGGGCCGGTGGGGGGGTGGCGGGGAGGGGCATGTGTTCTCTGCTCTCTGCACGCCGCGGTCGCGGCGGCATGCTGTCAGGCGGCGTCGGCCGGGAGAGGAGTACGGGGCCGCGACGGGCGGCGCGGGTGCGCGGGCCGTGACCGCGGGGAGTAGGGCGGAGACGGCGGGTGCACCGCAACGGTGAGGGGTGCGTCCGGCCACGTGACCGTGCTCGCCGACCGGGGCCGGTTCGCCCGGGAGGTGAGACCGCGGTGTCGCGGGACGCGAGGCGGGAGTGGACACCGCGCTCGGGAGAGAGAAGGTGCGGATCAGAGGGCGACCATGGCATCACCACCTCGTGGCGAGAGGACACCTCCGGGCGGATGCTCCGGAAAGCGCTTTCCCAACAGGGGCGAGTTTATGTTTCCCACAGGTTTCTGTCAACGATCCGGCTGTACGGGAATCGGCCGCCGGGGGTGCTCCGAGGGCTCTCGCGTCACCCCGCCGGACGGCGCTCCCAGGGCGTTCCGCCGTCCCGGGCCGTCACCGCCCGGGAGGGCGGAACACCCCGGGACGTGAAACACCCCCGGCCCCCGCCGGTGAGGCGGGGTCCGGGGGTGCCGGGCTCACGACGTCCGTCGCGGGATGGAACGTCCCGGTACGCGGCGTCCGCCACCGGATCAGACGTCCCGGTACTCGATGTCCGGCTCGATGTGCACGGCGCGTTCCTCGGCGGACAGGTCGTCGTCGTCCGGGCCCACGTCCGTGGCGTACTCCTCGGCCGTCCGGTCCGGGCTGCCGCCCTCGTCGGGCGCCACCAGGCGGAAGTCCTCGCGCGGGGGCCGCTCGTGGTCCGGCAGCTCCCGGCGGAGACGTTCGTCAAGGGTGTCACGGTGCCTGTCGTCGTGTTCGACGACCTCGTGGTTGAGCCCGCGGTCGTCGGTCCACTCCGCGACCTCGATCGCCTGCTCGTCGCTCAGACCCTCGCGGTCTGGAGGTAGTTCGCTCATACCGCGGCCCTACCCGTTTGCCGTCGCTAATCACCAGGTCAGCCGTTCACCGGGAACGGCCGGTCGTCACGGGGGTCATTCGGCGGTCTCGTCGGAGCCGCCCGCCAGGTAGTGGGGGTGACCGTCGGCCCTGGCCAGGCGCGCCGTGCGCAGGCGCGCGGAGGTGCTCGACGGCAGGAGCGCGATGCCCTCCTCCCAGGGGAAGAACGCCACCTCGTCCAGTTCCTCGGCCTGGACCCGTATCCGGGAGGGATCGGCCACGACGCCGCCGTCGAACAGGAAGTTGACCAGCGGCCGGGGGCGTTCCCCGAGCGGTGGCGACCAGTGGACCACGAGGAGATCACCCGGCTCGACGGACAGGCCGAGCTCCTCGACGATCTCGCGCGCGGCGCAGTCGTGGGGAGCCTCGTTCTCCTCGGTGATCCCCCCGGGGAAGTTCCAGCCGGGCCGGTAGTTGGGTTTGACCAGCAGTACCCGGTCGTCGGCGTCGGTGAGCAGCATGCTGGCCGAGATGAACACGCTGGGCAGGGTGGCGAACCACGCGGCCGGTTCGAGGTAGGTCTCGCTCATTCGGATCACGCTACCGCCGCCGGCGAGGCGGCACGGGCAGGACCGGCTCCGCTCGTCCCGGTCAGCCGAGGGTCTTGACCAGCAGCTCGAACTCCAGGTCCTCGCGGGTTGGCACGCCGAAGCGCTCGTCGCCGTACGGGAAGGCGGACCTCTCGCCCGTGCGGGTGTAGCCGCGGCGCTCGTACCAGGCCAGCAGTTCCTCGCGGAGCGAGATCACCGTCATCCGCATCTCGGTCACGCCCCACTCGTCGCGGGCGAACCGCTCGGCGTGGGCCAGGAGCGCCCTGCCGATGCCGCCGCCCTGCAGGGTGGGGCGTACGGCGAACATCCCGAAGTAGGCGTGTCCCTCCTTGCGTTCCACCTGGCAGCAGGCGACGACCTCGCCGCCGGACTCCATGAGGAGCATGCGGCCGTCCGGCCCCCGCACCGCGTCCGTCACGCCCTCGGCGTCGGTCCGCTGCCCGTCCAGCAGGTCCGCCTCGGTGGTCCAGCCCGCCCGGCTCTGCTCTCCCCGGTACGCCGACTGGACCAGGGAGACCAGCGTGGGGACGTCCTCGTCGGTGGCGACGCGGACGGTGGGCCGCGTGACCTGGGAGGCGCCGTTCATGGGACTCGATCCTTCCGCCATGGGCGAGATCGTACGCGCGGACGTCGCGCGGACCGGAATCCGGCGGGGACGGTCCCGGCGGGATCGGTGACGACGGCAGGACCGCGGGCCCCGTCAGGGCCGACGACGACGGCGGGACCGGTGCGACGGAGATCATAGGTCGTTCCAACGATTCTGTTAGGGTGGCCGTTCGTGGAATCACCTCCGAGCCGCCTGTCCGCCAAGCCGAGCTGGCTGATCACCCAGCTGGCCGTGCACGCGCGGCGGCTGGTGTCCGCGGGGTTCGCCGAGGCGGACGCGCGCGGGTACCACTACCGCCTGCTGGCCGCCCTGCACGAGTTCGGGCCGATGAGCCAGGCCGTGCTGGGGCGCCGGTGCAGCGTCGACCGCAGCGACGTCGTGAACGCGATCAACGAGCTGACCGAGCAGGGATCCGTCGAGCGCGCCCCCGACCCCGCCGACCGCAGGCGCAACACGGTGACGATCACCGACGAGGGCCGGTCGCGGCTGCGCCGGATGGACGAGGTGCTCGACGGGGTGCAGGACGACCTGCTCGCCCCGCTGTCGGCCGACGAGCGGCGCCTGCTGATCGCGCTGCTCGGTCGGCTGCTGGACCACCACTCCGGGCAGGCCCCGGGCGGCGGCGCCTGACCCGATCGGACCGTCCCGCGGGATGAGGCGTCCCGGCCGGGATCAGGGGACGAGGGGAAGGTCGCGGCGGGCCCGTTCCAGGTCGGTCTCCCAGATCCACAGGCGGCGGGCTGGCGGGACCCGGTGGTAGCCGTACAGGCCGGTCTCCCGCATGGTCCCCAGGTCCACGCACACCCGTTGGAACGCCTGCCGGATCGCCGCCTCCGGGCCGTCACGGAGATCGCCGGAGCCGAGCTTGACGCAGGCCCGGTACTCGTACCCCAGCAGCAGGTCCTCGCCGAACCGCGCCCACGCCCCGCGCCGTCCGGCCCAGGCCGCCTCCGCCTCGGCCAGCAGCAGGTTCAGGTCGGCGGCCGAGGGGAGGGAGGGGTAGATGAGGAAGGTCGCCGCCCAGCCGGAGGCGACCATGTCGAGGTTGAAGGTACGCCGGCGCGGGTCGCCGCGCGGTGGCAGCGGGTCGGCGGCGGTGCCGGTGAACCAGGGCGCGGTGTAGGCCAGCAGGCGGCCGTTGCCCTCGATGAGCTCCCCGGTGGCGATCACGGCCAGCTTGCGCTGCGAGCCGTCCGGGCGGGTCAGCCGGGCGGTCACCGCGGCCTGGTGCTCGGCCGCCGCGGCCTTGCCCGCGGCCTGGTGCCGCGCGGCCGCGTCGGGGGTGATCCTGGAGGCCAGGTAGGCGCGCAGGTCCTCGGGCAGGGCGTCGTAGGTGCCGTCCAGCAGCCGTACCCGGGCGCGCTCCAGGGCCGCCTGCGCGGTGGGAGGACTGCCGCCGTACGCGCTCTCCGGGGTGTCGATCGACACCATCCGGATCGCCATCGCGATCGTGGGGGTGTCCCCGTCGGTGACCCCGAGCAGCCGGTAGTCGTTGGCGGGCCTGCTCGCCCCGGCGAAACCAAGATCGACCATCATCGCCCTCCGGAACGGGAGCCCCTGAAGGAACCGTCACGGGTCCCGTACGCCGACGTCTTCGCGGGTCGAGCCGGGTCGCTGCGCGCGGGGATCGATCCGCCGGAAAAGTAACGACGAACTCACGTAAGTCGCTTATTTATCTTTTCCCGGTTGTGGTGCATTTATCACGCAGTTCTCCACGAGGATCTCGTGAAGGAGATATGGAATGATATTTCCTTTAAAAGGTATATATGTCGAGAACCCATCTAAAGTAGGGCGGGGGCCGTTCCTGCGGCCGATGCGGGCGCGTGTCGTCGCGGCCTAGCGTCGCTCCCATGACGGCGAACGTTCCCCACGACCGGCGGCAGGAGCCCCGGCCGGCGGACCCCGATCCTCACCCCGGCACCGGCACCGGCCGGGAACCGGGCCTGGATCCCGGCTCCGACCCCGGCCCCGACTCCGATCCCGATCCCGATCCCGGCCCCGGCCGGAAGCCGGGCGGCGAGCCGGGGACGGCGCGGCGCATCGCCCCCGCCCTGGGGCTGTTCCTGCTGTCCCCGCTGGTCGCCGAGTACCTGCTCGGCAACGTCCCCGCCTCCGAGCTGTGGGGCCTGCTCCTCCTCGCGCCGATGTACGGCGGTGGCGCGATCATCATCCGCGAGACGGTACGGCGCACCGGACGCGGCTGGACGACGATCCTGCTGCTGGGAGCCGCGTACGGCCTGCTGGAGGCGGGCCTGATCGACCAGACCCTCTTCAACCCCGCCCCGCTGTACGAGGGCGACGCCTCGCACGCCACCTTCGTCCCGGCGCTGGGCATCAGCGGCAACAACGCCCTCGGCTTCCTCGCCGGGCACGCGATCTGGAGCATCGGCGTCCCGATCGCCCTCGTCGAGAGCCTGGTGCCCCGTCGCGCGGCGGTTCCCTGGCTGGGCAGGTTCGGCCTCGCCGTCACCTCGGTCGTGTTCGTCCTGGGATCGCTGCTCATCTTCAGCGGCATTCACGACGAGAGCGGGTTCATGGCGTCGGCACCGCAGCGGATCGCGACCGCCGTCATCGTGACCCTCCTGGTCGTCGTCGCGTTCGCGACGGGACGACCCCGCTCGTCCGCCGGACGTCCCGGTGCTCCCGGTGCTCCCGGCGCGCCCGCAGGGCCTCCCCGCCCGGCGAGGCTCCTGCGGGCACCGGCTCCGTGGCAGGCCGGGACGGCGGTGTTCGTCACGTCCGCCGTGTTCGTCGCCCGGCCGGAGAACCGGTGGGGGATCGCCATGGGCGTCGTGCTGCTCGCCGCGGCGACGGTAGTGATCATCCGATGGTCGCGGGACCGGGACTGGGGCGCGGCGCACCGGCTCGCGGCGGCGGGCGGGGCCCTGCTGACCTACTCGTGCCTCGGCTTCCTGCTGCTGATGCTGCACGACGTCGCGACCGTCACCAACCTGGTCGCCCAGGGGTTCCTCGTTCTCGGCACGCTCGCCCTCTTCCTGACGGCTCGCGGGACCGTGCGCCGGGCGTCCGGTGCGGTGCCGGGAGGGACGGCCGTCGCGCCGTGAGCCCACCGGCGCCCGTCCCGGAGTCCGGGACGGGCGCCGACGGGCAGAGGGTCAGGGCCGCACGCGGAACGGCCCGGTCACCTCGTAGGTGATCCCGCCGGTGCCGGCCGAGGACCCGGAGGTGCCGCGCTGGGAGGAGAAGTACAGGCGCGAGCCGTCCGGGGAGAACGCCGGGCCGGTGATCTCCGAGGAGGACTGCCCGGGCAGCCGCAGGAACGGCGCCACGACCCCCTCGCCGGTGATGACGTTGATCTCCATGTTGCCGCCGTCCTCGGCGACGAACAGGTCGCGGCTGGTGGGCGCGCCGGTGATGTTGTCCACCCCGGTCAGCGGGGCGGTCCCGCCGGTCACCAGGGAGTCGTCGTAGGCCAGGTCGAGGCTGGAGGCGGCGGCGTCGTACGCCCAGACCCGGTTGTCGCCCTTGGTGGTGAAGTAGCAGACGCCGCGGTCGTACCAGCAGCCCTCTCCGCCGTCGAAGTGCTTGGCGGCGGAGACCTGCTTGCGCGTCGCGATCGGGAAACCGTCGCGGTCGGGGATGTCCTGCCAGGTCACCGGCCCGGTCACCTGCGCGGCCGGGGCACAGAGCACCTGGAGCCTGCCGGTGCGCAGGTCACCCCAGGTGTCGGGGACGAACCGGTAGAAGCAGCCGTCGCCCTCGTCCTCGGTGAGGTAGACGACCTGCCGCACCGGGTCGCAGGCGGCGGCCTCGTGCTTGAAGCGGCCCATCCGGGTGCGCTCCTCGGCGGAACGCCCGCCGGCGGGCCAGGTCTCGAAGACCCGTCCGAGCGGGACCTCCTCGCACGACAGCCAGGTGCCCCACGGCGTGGCGCCGCCCGCGCAGTTGACGTTGCTCCTGGACAGGATGCGGTAGGCCGAGGTGATGGAGCCGTCGGCGGCGAAGCGCACTGCCGAGGCCCCGCCGACGAGAGGGACCTCCGAGTTGGACACGTAGATCCAGCCGCTGCCGTCGGGGAAGCACGCCCCGCCGTCCGGCGCCGGGTGCCAGGTGTACCCGGCGACCCGCTGCCCGGAGCGGGCGATCACCCGGCTGGTGAACCCCGCGGGGAGCTCGACACCGTTCGCGTCCGCGGCCCGCAGGTCACCGTACGGGCTGGGCCCCGGCTGGGCGACGGCGCCGAACGCCTGCCCCCACAGCGCTCCGGAGAACGCGGCACCTCCCACTCCGACGACGGTCGCGCGTAACAGCGTTCGACGATCCATCATTCCTCCGAGTCAGGCCGTAGGTCATCGAACGGAACGTAGAACGCCGAGGCCGCCTTGACCACCCCCTCCGGCGTGAACGAGAGGTGATCTTTCAGGGCCCGCGCCACGACCCGGATCAGGCGGTGGTGAGGGAGCGGTCGCGGTTGACGAGGGCGGCGTAGGGGCCGTCGGAGGCGAGGAGCTCGTCGTGGGTGCCGCGTTCGACGACGCGGCCGTGGTCGAGGACCACGATCTGGTCGGCGTCGCGGATCGTGGACAGCCGGTGGGCGATCGTGATGGTGGTGCGCCCGCGTGACAGGGTGTCCAGGGCCTCCTGGACGGCGCGCTCGGTCTGGGTGTCGAGGGCGCTGGTGGCCTCGTCGAGGATGAGCACGGGCGGGTTGCGCAGCAGCGTCCTGGCGATGGCCAGGCGCTGCTTCTCCCCGCCGGAGAAGCGGTAGCCGCGCTCGCCGACCACGGTGTCGTACCCGTCGGGAAGTGACGCGATGTGGTCGTGGATCCGGGCGGCCCGCGCGGCGGCGACGAGTTCCTCGTCGGTGGCCGAGGGCCTGGCGAAGCGGAGGTTGTCGGCGATCGAGGAGTGGAACAGGTAGGTCTCCTGCGAGACCACGCCGACCGTCTCGGCCAGGGACTCGAAGGTCAGCTCACGCACGTCCACGCCGTCGATGGTGATCCGCCCGCCGGTCACGTCGTACAGGCGGGGGAGAAGGTAGCTCAGGGTGGTCTTGCCCGAGCCGGTCTCGCCGACCACGGCCAGGGTGGTGCCGGCCGGGACGGTGAGGTCCACGTCCGACAGGGCCGGGGTCTCGCCGTAGGAGAAGTCGACGTGCTCGAAGCGGATCTCGCCGCGCACGCTCTCCGGTGTACGGGTGCCGGGGTGGATGTCCACCTCCAGGTCCAGGTACTCGAAGATCCGGGCGAACAGCGCCAGCGAGCTCTGCACGTCGACGCCGAGCCGCAGCAGCGAGACGGAGGGCCGGAACAGGCCCGTCTGCAGGGTGGTGAAGGCGACCACGGTGCCGATGGAGACGGCCGAGGTCAGGCCGGTGGACCAGTAGATCACCGCGGGCATGGCCGCCATGATGATCTGGATGGTGGACTGCCGCCAGCGCCCGGCCATGCTGGAGCGGACCTCCAGGTCGGCCAGTTCGTCGGAGGCGGCGGAGAAGCGGCCGGCCAGCTCGGGGCCGCGCCCCATGGTCCGGCCGAGCAGGATGCCGCTGATCGACAGCGACTCCTGGACCATCGACGACAGGGCGGCCATCTTCCGCTGCCGCTCGGAGGTGATCCTGCGGCGCTCCCGGCCGACCCTGCGGCTGATCGCGACGAAGACGGGGAGCAGCGCAAGCGAGATGAGGGTCAGCCGCCAGTCCAGCACCAGCATCGCGATGATCGTCGCCACCACGGTGGTCAGGTTGGAGACGATCGAGGCGGCGGTGGAGGTGACCACCTGCTGCATGCCGCCGATGTCGCTGGCGATGCGCGACTGCACCTCGCCGGTCCGGGTGCGGGTGAAGAAGGCCAGGGACATGCGCTGCAGGTGGCCGTAGACCGTGGTGCGCAGGTCGTGCATGACGCGCTGGCCGACCCCGGTGGAGATCATCGTCTGGATCACGTCGAGCACGCTGGTGACGACGGCCACCGTGACCATGCCGAGCGCGAGCAGCGTCAGCAGGCCGGTCCTGCCGTTGGGGATGGCGTCGTCGAGCACCTCGCGGAGCATGAACGGCGAGGCCAGCGAGACGAGCGAGGAGACCCCGATGAGGGCGCCCACGACGGCCAGCCGTCCCCGGTAGGGGCGGAACAGGCCGACGACGCGCCGCAGGGGAGCGCGGGGTTCGTCGTGCATACGTGATGTTTCGTGCCGCAGGGCACTCCCGGTTGGTTCCGTCATGGAACTCCTTTCCGATGTTTACTCAAACAGAGGTTACCTCTCATTCATTCCCGGACGCGCTGGGATAGGTTCGGCGCTGTGGAGACGGAACTGGCCGATCTGGTGCACGGCGTCGGCCGCCGGCTGCGGCGCGGGTACGGCGAGCGGCTGGGCCCGCTCGGTCTGAGCCCCGGCCAGGCGCGGGCGCTGAGGGTGATCGTCGAGTCCGAGCCGCCGCTTCGGATGGTGCAGCTCGCCGAGAGGCTGCGGATCGTGCCGCGCTCGGTGACCCCGGTGGTCGACGCCCTGGAGGAGGCCGGTCTGGTCCGCCGCGAGGTCGACCCGGCCAACCGCCGCTCCACCCTGCTGGTGGTGACGGCCGGGGGACGCGAGCTGTACGAGCGGGTACGCGAGGAGCGCAGGCGGGTGGCCGAGGAGCTGTTCTCGGTCCTCACCGCCGAGCAGCGCGACCGGCTCAGGGAACTGCTGGGCACGGTCGACGCCCAGTCCGCCTGACCGGCCGGGCGCGGTGGCGCTCACGCCGGTCCCGGTCGTGGCAGGACCGGTCCCGGGGCGCGGTTCCCGCGGGCTACGGCTCTCAGTCGGTACGGTTGAAGCGGGCGACGGCCAGGGCGAGCATCAGCAGGCCCGCGCCGCCGACCAGCAGCAGTTCGAGGGCCACCGGGACGGTCCACCCCGACCAGGACACCCCGGGGCCGTACACGGCCATCACCTCGGGCGGGACCGTCAGGTGGGCGAAGACGACCTGGCGCGTGGGGTCGACCGCGTACGTCAGCGGGTTGAGCAGCGTCAGGGTGTTCATCCAGCCGGGCAGGCCGGTGAGCGGGAACAGCGCCCCCGACAGGTACATCAGAGGCATGATCGCCATCTGTGCGATCCCCTGGAACGACTCCATGCTGGTCATCCGCGCGGCGACCAGCACCCCGAAGGCCGACATGGTGAAGCCGGTCAGGAACATCACGCCGACGAGCCCGGCGATCATGATCGGGTCGTAGGGGACGCCGACCAGCCCGGCCATGGCCACGATCACCAGGCTCTGGAGCGTCGCGACCAGCGCGCCGCCGAGGACCTTGCCGAACACGATCGCGGTACGGCTCACCGGCGCGACCAGCATCTCCCGCAGGAAACCGAACTCGCGGTCCCAGACGATCGATGAGGCCGAGAACATCGCGGTCAGGATCACCGTCATCGAGATGACGCCGGGGAACATGAAGGTCTTCAGGTCGACGCCGTCGGGGACCCCCGGCATCAGGGCCCCGAACCCGGTGCCGATGATGAAGATCCACATGAAGGCCTGGAAGAGCATGGCCGTGACGCGCTTGCCGTCGGTGGCGAAGCGGATCATCTCCCTGCGGAGGACCACCCGCACCGCGCGCAGGTTGTGGGCGGCGCCGCGCAGCGGGACGCGGGCCGGGGGAGTCTCAATCGCGGCCATGGACCGTCACCTCTTCGCCGCGGACGTCACCGGAGTCGTCGCCGCCCGCGCCGTTCGCGAGAGACGTGCCGTTCACCTCACCGCCGGGAACACCGGGAGTGCCGGGAACGCCGGGAGGGTCGGGAGTGCGGGGAACAGCGGGAGTGCGGGCAACGCCGGGAACGTCGGGAACGCCCCTCGCGCCGTCCTCGGGGCCGGTACCGCCCGTGCCGTCGGTGCCATCCGTGCCATCCGTGCCGTCGGTGCCGCTCGCGCCGTCCTCGGCGTCGCGGATGGTCGAGCCGGTGTAGGCGAGGAAGACGTCGTCCAGCGAGGGCCTGGTCATCTGCACCGACCTGATGGGCACGCCGAGCCCGGAGAACAGGCGCGGCACGAACTCCTCACCGCTGGGCACGGAGAAGACGAGCCCGCCGTCGCGCGGCGCGACCTCCACCAGGAAGCGTTCCCGCAGTGCCGTCGCGGCGGCCTCGTCGTCCTCGGTGTGGATGCGGATCCGGTCCCTGCCCACCGTGGCCTTCAGCGCCTCCGGGGTGTCCAGCGCCACGACGGAACCGTGATCGATGATCGCGATGCGGTCGCAGTACTCGGCCTCCTCCAGGTAGTGCGTCGTCATGAAGACCGTGATCTTCTCCAGCTCGCGCAGCTCGGCGATGTAGCCCCAGATGGCCACCCGGGTCTGCGGGTCGAGCCCGACCGTGGGCTCGTCCAGGAACAGCACGCGGGGGGAGTGCAGCAGGCCCCGGGCGATCTCCAGGCGCCGCCGCATGCCGCCGGAGTAGGTGTGCACGCGGTCGTGGCGGCGCTTCCACAGGCCGACGATGTCCAGGACCCTCGTCATCCGGTCGCCGATGGCGTGCCTGGGCAGGCCGTACAGCTCGGCGTGGAAGCTCAGGTTCTGCGCGCCGGTGAGGTAGCCGTCGACGGTCGGTTCTTGGAAGACCAGCCCGATGTCGCGCCTGACCTCGTCGCGCTGCCGCACGATGTCGTGCCCGCCGACGGTCGCGCTGCCGCCGGTCGGCCGGACCAGCGTGCACAGCATGTTGATCGTGGTGCTCTTGCCCGCCCCGTTGGGGCCCAGCAGGCCGAACACCTCCCCGGGCGCCACGTCGAAGTCGACGCCCTTGACGGCCTCGATCCGCCCGTACTCCTTGCGCAGTCCCCTGACGGACACCGCCGCTTCGTCGTCCATCTCAGCGCCTCCCGCGGGGAGAGAAGAACGGCAGGAAGGACGTGCCGGTCCCGGCGGCCTGCGACATGGCGAGCAGCACGCCCGCCCCGCCCGTCGCCAGGTCCATGGAGAGCCGGAAGCCGTTGGTGCCGGGGAAGGCGAGGTGCCCCCGGAAGGAGACGGCGTGCCGGCACAGGTCCCGCAGCCGGCGGTCCATCGCCTGCTCGTCGTCGGCGCCCAGCCGGGAGAGCACGGCCACCTGGCCGGCCGTGCCGCGGAAGAGGTCGGACTGCAGCGCGACGCGCGTCCGGCATGCGCGCAGCAGGCCGGGCAGGCTCGCGCGGATCCTGTCGTCCTCGCGGTGGGCGAGGAACTCGTCGGCGACCAGGGCGATGCCCGCGCTGCCGACGTCGAGGTAGGGCATCGTGCGCACTCCCGCCTCCTCGGCCACGAGCCCGCCGTCGGCGGTCGTCACGCACCGGTCGAGGTCGAGGCCCACGGCCAGCGCGGCATGGTCGAGGTGGCCGGGGTCACCGGTCCGTTCGAACATCCGGATGAGGAACAGGGCCACCCCGGACCAGCCCCGCATCAGGCCGGGCTCCACCGGGCGGGTGGGGGCGGGCAGTCCCGGGCCGCGGGCCGTGCCGGGATCGCGGCGCCGTACGGCGTCCGCCAGCCGGTCGGCGACGGTCAGCGCCGTCGCCAGCCGGTCGCGTCCCTCCGGCAGGTGGGCCAGCGCCGCGCCGATGCCCGCGAACCCGGAGAACATCGAGATGTTCGCGCGGTCCGGCACCGGATGCCGGTCGAGCAGCTCGGCCGCCTCGTCCGGGTAGCCCAGGTGGTCGAGGACGTGGACGAGGCCGGCCGTGCCGTCGTAGAACCCCGGGCGGCGCGGGGTGGTGCGCCGTACCGCGTCGATCAGCCAGCGCTCGTGCTCCGGACGGCGGCCGTGGCCGGTCACGTCCAGCGCCCACAGCACCCCGGCCGCGCCGTAGGCCAGGCCGAGCCCCCCGGACAGGAACTGGTGGACGTCACCGGGGAACAGGCGGTCCTCCCGGTCGGGCGTGGCGGAGGCCAGGATCCCCTTCGCCAGGGACGCGCGCACCGCCTCCCAGTCGACGACCGGCGCGTCCAGGTCGGGACGCGCCTGCTCGGGACGCTCCTGTTCGGGCCGCGTCCGGCCGAGGGGCGCCGGAGAACCCGCGGAGGTCACGGAAGCCACGGACCCCGCGGGGCTTCCAGGGATCCCGGGGCTCCCGGAATCCGGTGGGATCGGGGAGGCACCGGGGGGCGCCAGGTGGGACAGGATCGTCCCGGCCCAGTCCGCGGGCACCGGGAACTCGTCGCACATCAGCCGGACGAACTCGTGGACCTTGTCCGGCTGAAGTGCGGTGATCTTGCTGTACGGCAGGAACATGGCCAGGCGTACCGCGGCCAGGGCGTGCAGGTCGCGGTCGGCACCGCTCTTGTCGCGGCTGCCGAACCCCGTCGCCGAGAGCCCGGGCCGCCAGTCGGCGTCCGTCGCATCGAACGCCAGTTCGAAGTCGACGAGTGCCACCGACTCGTCCGGCCGGACGATGACGTTGCCCAGGTGGAGGTCGCCGAACACCACCCCGCGCGCGTGCACGGCGGTGATCAGTTCCTCGATCCGCTCCGAGATGCGCACCGCCCTGCGGGTGTAGGCGGCGATCTCCTCCTCGGTCGGTTCCGCCCTGGTCACCCAGGGGTGGGCGGTCCCGCACCAGACGTTCAGCGGCTGGCCGTCCATGTACTCCTCGACCAGGAAGCGGTGCCCGGCCACGTCCAGCTCGTCGTACAGCTCGGGGATCCCCGGGATGCCGCGCAGCGCGGTGAGCGCCCAGCTCTCGCGGGCCATCCGGGTGATCGCGTCCTGGTGGTTGGCGTCCACCGCGGTGTCCGGGCGGGCCTCCTTGAGCACGACCTCCCTGTCGTCGGTGCGCCGGGTGGCCAGGTAGACGCCCCCGGCGTTGGAGAAGTGCAGGGCCCGCCGTACGAGGTAGGGAAGCTCGGCACCCGCGCCGTCGTGGCGGGAGTCCAGGTGCGGCCGGAGGAACTCCGGCAGCTCCACCCACTTCGGCGGATCGAAGACCGGCCTGCGCCGGTCGGGCAGCAGGGTGCCGTCGGGGTGGCGGATCGCGAAGACGGTCTCGCCGTGCTCGTCCACGCACGTCATCTCGGTGAAGCCGCCGTAGCGGACGAACAGCGGCCCGGTGCCCCAGCGCAGGTCGCTGAGGATGTACGGGCCCGGCTCGCCGTCCAGCTCGGCCGAGAGCTCCGTCAGCACCGACCGCAGCTCCTCCTCGTCGCGCGGGTAGATCGTGACCAGCTTCCCGCTGGAGCCGCGCGGGGAGTACTTGGCGTTGAAGACGAGCAGCATGTTGCGGTCACGCAGGTGCTTGAACGGGATGCCACGTTCGACGCAGTGGTCCCAGGCGGCCGAGCAGAGCCGGTCGGCGTTGTCCAGCGTCGCCGAGAGATGCACCTTCCAGCCCTGTTCGGCGGTGGCCTGATCGGCCGGTCGCAGCGAGACCCAGACGCCGCGCTCCTTGCGCACCCAGCCCTCGGGGACGGCCGCGCGCGACACGGCGAGCTCGGCGTCGCCGATGAAGCCCACCCCTCCCGACCAGCGCGTGGGCTCCTCGAAGAAGAGCGGGTCGGCCAGAGTGTAGATCTGCATCATGTCCTGCATGCGTGGTGCTCCCTATCGCGTGCCCGCTGCTGCGTGCCGTCCCGGCCGTGTCCGCCGCCTCGCCGCCTCGCCGGAACCGGCGGGTCCCGTACGGCCCCGGCGGGGGACCGTCCGGCTAGACCGCCTCGGCCTCGGCCGCCCGTGACCCCTCGGCCGCCCGTGACCCCTCGCCGGACAGGGAGCCGCGCAGTTCCTCCAGCATTCCGATCACCGTCGAGAGCGGGGGCGCCCCCGCGGCGTCGCGGCGCCCGGTGGTCAGGCTCGGTACCGCCTGCACCGGCGAGACCACGACGTTGCGCCGTTCGGCCAGGGTCGCCAGGTGCCGCTGCAGGGTCGGGTTGTCCAGCGCGCCCGGCGGCAGCGAGGGGGCCACCGCGATGGGGGCCGAGGTGCACTGCAGCATCAGCAGCGCGGGGGTGTCGGCCAGCCCGAGGGCCAGCCTGGAGATGAAGTTCACGCACGCCGGGTAGACGACGACGCTGTCGCTCCACTCGGCCAGCCGCACGTGCAGCGCGTCCGGCCGCGTCTCCTCGGGCCAGCGGTCCGGGACGACCTCGCGCCGGACGAGCACGCTCAGCGCCTGGGCGCTGACGAAACGCTCCGCGCTCGTGGTCAGGACGACCTGCACCTCGAGGTCGCGGTACGCCGTGGTCAGCCAGTTGAGCCAGAACGGCAGGTACATCGCGGCGATGGCGCCGGTACCGATCACGAGCAGCCGTTCGCCGCCGAACTCGGGGGGTGGTCTGCGGCCGGTCGGGGTGTCGGTCACCGCGCGTACTCCTTGGGCCTCGTGACGAGCTTCCTGAGATGACGGATGAGCGCGCGCAGGCCCTTGGGCCGGGCGTCAGGTCCCTCGACCAGCCGGGTGAGGACGTCGGCGCCCTGCTTCTCCCACATCCGCCGGTAAATGGCGTAGAAATGCACGTCCCACAGGCGTCCCCGGAAGAACATGTGCTCGGGGAGGGTCGCCTCCTTGGGAATGAGGTCTCCGACCCAGCCGAGCCGGTCGATGCTGGCGTCCGTGGTGACGAAATAGACTTTCCTGACGTTCTCCCAGGTGGCGAACGCGTAATTCACGAGAAGCATCATCGCCTCACCGCCGAGACCGTACCGCGCCTTGTCGGTGTCGGTGAATATGCCGACCTGGATGTGCCCGGCCGGGTCCATCTCGTGCAGGGTCCCGAACCCCACGGTCTCTCCGGTGTGCCGCAGCTTGATCGCGAAAAGTGCAGAAATATCCTGCTTTTTCATCTGCTCCACGAACACCTTGAGCGGAGGCATGCTGTGCAGTCCCAGGCCGAGGAGAAGCTCGTAGAGGGCGACCCCGTCCGACACGTCCGCGATCGCGAGCGTCGTCCGCTGAGTCTCGACATGGGGAATGAGCACGACTGTGTCACCTTGAATTTCTCTCGGCGGTGATGGTTCCGGGACGCAATGGTCCCGTGTGATCGAACCGTCGGATCTCGCTGACGGTTGGACATTAGGTTTGGGGTTCCTGGATAGTCAACGCTGCTATCCACGGTCATGGGAAAGCGATACGCGGCCCGCGGCAGGTCCCGCTTCCGGGCCCGTCTGCGGTCTTGTCTCGCCGGCGGGACGGCGCAGCCAGCCGAGCTCCTGGGCGCGCAGCGCCAGCTGGAACCTGCTGGTCGCGCCCGCCGACTGCATCAGCCCGTTGACCTCGCGCCGGACGGTGCGCTCGGCGATGCCGAGCCGGGCCGCCACGGCGTTGTCGGTCAGCCCCTCCGCCAGGAGGTCCAGCACGGCCCGGCAGCGTCCCTGGGGCCTGCCGTCGGGGGAGGCGCCCTCGGGGGGCGGCGCGTAGGCACTGCCCCACAGGTGGTCGAAGACGGACACCAGGGTGGAGACGTGGCCGGGCCGCGTCACCAGGGCCACCGGGCCGGCCTCCTCGCCCGGCGGGGTCCGCAGGCACAGCAGCGCCGTCCGCCGGTCGGTGATCAGCGCCGAGAGCGGGACCGAGGGCAGCGTCCGGACCCGGGAGCGGTCCGCGGGGGAGTCCGGCGCCGGGCCGGCGGCCTCGGCGCGGACGACGGAGACCGAGCGGTTCTCGGCGGCGCGGAGCTCGCCCACCCGCTCGGACAGGAACCTGCCCAGCGGGTCCTCGGAGAGCACCGCGAGGACCTCCCGGCACCGGCTCTCCGCCATCCGGTGAAAAACGTCGCGCAGTTCCTGGAGCGTGATTACCCGGTCCCCGCTGGCATTCGGCTCGGCGTGGTGCATGAAAATATAATGTCACGGCTAAAGCCCCGGACCCATGGCCGTTGTTTCCGGCTTATGGAAACACGGACAGGGTGGCCGTTTTAGGACAGGCCGTTGCGCATTCCGGCGATCCATAACTATGTTTCGTCAGCGGAGCGACCGGGATTGACGCCTCGATGGCTCTTTCGCTCGTCATCGCTTTTCGGTTGAGTGTCACGGTGCAGGCTCCGTGAAATTCGTGAAATACGAGCGGTTCACCTTCCGAAACCGGCGAGGACGACGATGTGCCAAAGAGGAGGAAACTCCCGGCCGTCCGGGGCCGCCACATGGCCGGTCTGACATTCGAGCCCTCGAAGGAGGTGTCTTAATGGATCTGTCCAACATTCTCGAGCTGCAGGAGATCGACGTAGCGCCCGAGTACGCCGAGCTGCCCAGCAGCACGATCAGCAGCAGCACCTGCTGATTCCTTCCGCGTTCGCGGGGGGAGGCCTCGCGCCTCCCCCCGCGTTCGCGGTCCCCTCGCACCCGCCGGGCGACCGGGGGAGCACCCCGTCCGGGCCCTTTTTCTCCCGAGAGCGGGCACCCCGTACGACGGCAAACGCCGTAGGCCATTCGCGAGCCGATCGCAAAGCCAGCCACCGCCTTCTCCGATATCTTGTGCACGGAGAACAGGACGTGTTGAATCAGGCCGTATGAGCGACAGCATTCTGGTGTGCGAAGGACTCCGTAAACGTTATGGCCAGATAGTCGCGGTCGACGGCATCGGTTTTTCCATCGCCGAGGGCGAAGTCTACGGGCTGATCGGGCCTAATGGCGCCGGAAAGAGCACGACGATTTCCATGATTGTCGGCGTCGTCGAGCGCGACGAGGGCACCGTCGTCATCGACGGGCAGCCGCACGACGCGCGGAACACGAAGACCAAGGCGCTGATCGGTTACGTACCCCAGGAACTCGCGCTCTACCAGGACCTCACGGCACGTCAGAACCTGTGGTTCTTCGCGCAGCTCCACGGGCTGCGGGGACGTGAGGGCAAGAGCAAGGTGGGCGAGGTGCTGGAGACGATCGGGCTGGCCGACCGCGCCGACGAGGCGGTCTCCGGCTACTCCGGGGGCATGGCCCGCCGCCTGAACATCGGCATCGGGCTGCTGAACCGTCCACGCCTGCTGATCCTGGACGAACCCACCGCGGGAGTCGACCCCCAGAGCCGCAACTCCATCCTGGAGAGCGTGCAGCGCCTGGCCGCCGAGGGGGTGGCCGTGCTCTACACCACCCACTACATGGAGGAGGCCGAGCGCCTCTGTGACAGGGTCGGCATCATCGACCTGGGCCAGATGAAGGCCGAGGGCACCCGCCGCGAGCTGGTCGACATGGTCGGCGAGAACGACCAGGTGCTGCTGCAGGTGGACGGTGACCTGGACCGCGTGCGGCAGGCGCTCGCCGACGCGCCGCAGGTGCGCCAGGTGTCCGGCGAGGGTTCCCGGATCGACCTCCTCGTGGAGGGGGCCAGGGCGGTGCTGCCGCGACTGTTCGAGGTCGTGGCGGGCACGGGCGCGGCGGTCCGCTCGGCGGAGGTGCGCGAACCCGACCTCGAGGCCGTCTTCCTGCACCTCACCGGCAAGGCGCTTCGGGACTGACAGGGACCGACGGGAACTGAGGGGAACGGAGGCCCACGGTGCGCGGAATGATCACCATACTCGTGAAGGACCTGCGGCAGCGGGCCAAGGACAGCACACTGATCGTCTTCGCGGTCGTGCTGCCGCTCGGCATGGCCTTCATCCTCAACGCGGTCCTCGGTGACGCGGGCCAGGAGTTCAAGGCCCGCTACGCCGTGGTCGACGCCGACCGCGCGGCCGGGAACACCGGCTTCGTCGGCCAGGTGCTGGAGCCCATGAGCACGTCGGGCGTCGTGACCCTGCGGCCGGTGGCCACCGTCGACGAGGCCCGCGCGCTGACGGAGCGGCGCGAGGTGGAGGCGACCTTCGTCGTCCCCGCGAACTTCTCCGCCGACGCGCGCGCCGGACGGCCCGCCACACTGGAGATCATCGGCAACGTCGGCGCCCCGGTCGCGGTCCAGGTCGCCCGGGAGGTCGCGCAGTCCTACGCCGCCGGGCTGCACTCGGTCCGGCTGGCCGTCGCCGTGGCCACCCCCCAGGGGACGGCCCCCGCTGGCGAGCTGGCCGAGCGGGCCGGCGCGCTCCCCATGCCGGTCTCGTTGCGCGAGGACGCCTCCGCGCTGAAGCGCCAGCTGGACGTCACCACCTACTACTCGGCCGGCATGGCGATGTTCTTCCTGTTCTTCGCCGTGGTCTTCAGCGTCACCAGCATCTTCGACGAGCGCAGGGGCGGCACGCTGACCCGGATGCTGGCCGCGCCGATCTCCCGGCCCACGATCGTGATGGGCAAGCTGCTCAGCGGCGTCCTGGTCGGCATCGTGAGCATGACGATCCTGGTCGTGGTCACCACGCTCGTGATCGGAGCCCGCTGGGGCGACCCGCTCGGCGTGGCCGCGCTGGTGGTCTCGGGAGTGCTCGCCGCCACCGGGCTGATGACCGCGCTGGCCACCTTCGCCCGTACCGCCGAGCAGGCGTCGAACTGGCAGTCGGTGGTGGCGATGCTGCTCGGCATCTTCGGCGGGGTGTTCTTCCCCAGCGCGCAGCTCGGCGGGCTCAACGTGCTCGGCTACCTCACACCCCACAAGTGGTTCATGCAGGGCCTGGGCGACCTGGCCGGCGGGGGGTCGCTGCAGGCCGTGGCGATCCCGGTCGCCGCCCTGCTCGGCTTCGCCGTCCTGGGAGGCGCCCTGGCCCTGTTCCGCATCGGAAGGATGGTGCACGCGTGAAGGCCCTCGCCATAGCAATGGTCAACCTCCGCCGGGTCTTCAGCGAGCGCACCAACATCTTCTTCCTGATCGTGGCGCCGTTCCTGATGGTCTTCGTGCTCGGGCAGATGTTCGGCGGCAGCCAGCAGCTGACGCTGGGCGTGGTGAGCGGCTCCGGGCCGCTGTCGGAGCAGCTGGTCCAGGCCCTCGGCTCGGGCAAGCGCATCGTGGTCGAGCCGGTCGCCGACGAGGGCGCGCTGCGGACCGCGGTGGAGCGCGGCAGGCTGCGGACCGGCGTGATCGTCCCGGCCGACTACGACGCCAGGGTGCGCGACGGGGGACAGGTCGAGCTGCGCTACCTGACCCGCCAGGAGGACCCGGGCGCGGCCGAGATCGGCACCTGGATCCGCTCCGTCGTCCCCCAGCAGGCCGCGCTGCTGCGCGCCGCCCGCTTCGGGCAGCAGGAGGGGAGCGGGACCTTCGAGGAGAACCTCGCCAGGGCCGCCCGGGTGGACATCGGGACGGTCCAGGTGAACGTCACCACCACGGGCCGGAGCCTGTTCCCCGAGGGGTTCAACCCCTTCGGCGCCTCGGCGCCGCCCCTGATGCTGATGTTCACCTTCCTGACCTCGCTGACCGCCGCGATCGGCCTCATCGAGACCCGGCTGCTCGGCGTCGCGCGCCGGATGTACGCCAGCCCGGTCACGGCGCGCACCATCGTCACCGGCGAGGCCCTCGGCCGGTTGATCATCGCTCTCGCCCAGGCACTGCTGATCATGATCGGCTCGGCCGTGATCTTCGGGGTCGACTGGGGGGACCCGTTCGCCGCGGGTACCCTCGTGCTGGTCTTCTCCCTGGTCGGGAGCGGGGCCGCGATGCTGCTGGGATCGGCGTTCAAGACCCCCGGGGCGGCGATCTCCGTCGCCATGGTCCTCGGGCTGGGGCTCGCCGCGCTCGGCGGCTCCATGGTCGCCCTGGAGTCCTTCAGCCCCACCATGCAGACCATCGCCCATGTGACGCCGCACGCCTGGGCCTACGAGGCCTTCGCCGAACTGGTCAGGAACGGCGGCACCATCGTCGACATCCTGCCCCAGTTCGCCATCCTGAGCTGCTACGCCGCCGTCCTGTTCGCCCTAGGCGTCTGGCGCCTGCGTCGTGTCCTCACCCGGTAAAGCCAGACCTTTGGAGATGACATGCGTTTCCTGCCAGAGCGGGAGAACATCACGGCCGCGGTTCTCGGCCTGGGATACGTCGGGTCGTGCGTGGCCGCGGTCCTGGCCGACCGGGGCGTGAACGTGATCGGGGTCGACACCGACCCCGTGCTCGTCGAGGAGCTGAACGCCGGGCACTGCCGGTTCAGCGAGGCCGGCCTGCCCGAGCTGGTGGCCCGCCACGCGGGCGGCCGGCTGCGCGTCACCACGAGCTACGAGAGCGTCTCCGAGGCGGACGTGGTGATCGTCGCGGTCGGCACGCCCACCGGCGAGCGCGGCGTCATGAAGGAGAGCCAGCTCCGCGGCGCCTGCGAGGAGCTCGGCAGGCACATCAGGCCCGGCCAGCTGCTGGTCTTCAAGAGCACCGTCCCGCCGGGGGTGACCCGCTCCCTGGCGCTGCCGCTGCTGGAGCGCGGCGGCCTGGTCTGCGGCGAGGACTTCGGGCTCGCCTTCTGCCCCGAACGCCTCTCCGAGGGCACCGCCCTGCGCGAGCTGCGCAGCTTCCCCATCGTCGTCGGCGGCTGGTGCGCCGACTCCTCGGCCGCGGCGGTGGAGTTCTGGCGCCGGGCGATCGGCGTCGAGGTGATCCCGGTGGCCTCCCTGGAGGCGGCCGAGATGGTCAAGCTCGCCGACAACTGGTGGATCGACCACAACATCGCCCTGGCCAACGAGCTGGCCCGGGTCTGCGCGGCGCTGGACGTCGACGTCCTCGACATCATCTCCGCGGCCAACTCCATCCCCAAGGGCAACGGCAACGTCAACATCCTGCTGCCGAGCGTGGGCGTGGGCGGCTCGTGCCTGACCAAGGACCCCTGGATGGTCTGGCGCTCCGCCCGCGAGCGCGGCATCGACCTGCTGACGATCCCCGCGGCCCGCGAGGTCAACGACTCCATGCCGCACTACACCCGCGACCTCATCGTGGAGGAGCTGGCCCGGATGGGCCGCTCCCCGGCGGGCGCGAAGGTGACGGTCCTGGGGCTGGCCTTCAAGAACAACACCGGCGACCTGCGCGAGACGCCGGTCAGGCCGGTCGTGGAGGAACTGCTCAAGGCCGGCGCGAAGGTCACCCTGTACGACCCGCTGGTCGACGCCGACGAGGCCGAGAAGCTCTTCGGGCTTCCGCAGGCCGCCTCGCTGGAGGAGGCGGTGCGCGGCGCCGACTGCCTGGCCGTCCTCGCCTGGCACCGGGAGTTCCACGACATCGACTTCGCCGCGCTCCGCGAGCAGGTCGCCCCGGGGTGCGCGGTCGTCGACGGCCGCGCCTACTACCCGCGCGAGACCATAGACCTGCTGCGCGAGTCCGGGTACGCCTACCGCGGGATCGGGAGGTAGGGGACATGGCGAGCAACACCGCGAAGGTGGTCGTCACCGGTGGTCTCGGCTTCCTCGGCAGCCACCTCGCCGAGGCCCTGGTCCGGCGCGGGGACGAGGTCACGGTCTTCGACGGCGGACCGCCCCCGTCCGGCCGGGACGACGGACCCGCGCCGCGGTACGTCGGCGGCGACATCAGGGACCCCGAGGCGCTCGCCGGCGTGATCACCGGCGACGTCGACACCGTCTACCACCTGGCGGCCGTCGTCGGCGTCGACCGGTACATCGACCGTCCCCTCGACGTCATCGACATCAACCTCATGGGCACGAAGAACGTGCTGGAGCTCACCGAGCGGGCCGGCGCCCGGCTGGTGCTGGCCAGCACCAGCGAGGTGTTCGGCAAGAACCCGGCCGTGCCGTGGGCCGAGGACGACGACCGCGTCCTCGGCAGCACCGCCACCGACCGGTGGAGCTACTCCTCCAGCAAGGCGCTGGCCGAGCACCTGACGTTCGCCTACATGCGCCAGCGCGGGCTCGACGCCACCATCGTGCGCTACTTCAACGTCTACGGGCCCCGCCAGCGGCCGGGCTTCGTGGTCAGCCGCAGCATCCACCGCGCCCTGCGCGGCCTGCCGCCGGTCCTGTACGACGACGGCGGGCAGACGCGCTGCTTCACCTTCGTCGACGACGCGATCGCCGCCACCGTCGAGGCGGGCACCGCCGCCGTGGCGCTGGGGGAGTGCTTCAACATCGGCAGCTCGGTCGAGACGTCCGTCCGCGAGCTCATCGAGCTCGTGGTGGAGCTGACGGACGGGGACAAGGCGGTCCCGGTGGACCCGCGCGACGGCTTCGGCTCCGCCTACCAGGACCTGTCCCGCCGCGTCCCCGACACCTCCAAGGCGCTCGCCGTGCTCGGCTGGCGCAGCACCACCGACCTGCGGGACGGCCTGTCCAGGACGATCGAGTGGGCGCGGGCCAACCCCTGGTGGCTGGAACAGCCCGACAGCGGCTCGGCCACCTGACGGCCCGGCGGGACCGGACGGCCGTCCGGTCCCGTCAGGCGCAGGCCTCGCGCGTGGCGGCCACGACCGCGTCCACCGCGTCGTCGTCCAGGTGGGGGCCCATCGGCAGGCTCAGCACCTCGTCGGCGAGCCGTTCGGCCAGCGGCAGCGATCCGGGCGCGTACCCCTGCCCGGCGTAAGCGGGGGAGCGGTGCACCGCGACCGGGTAGTGGACCAGCGTGCCGATCCCCGCGGCGGCCAGCCGCTCCTGGAGCTCCCGCCGGCGCGCGGTGCGCACCACGAACAGGTGCCAGACCGGCTCGGCCCACGGCGCGGGCACGGGCAGGACCAGGTCGCCCACGCCCTTGAGCCCGTCCAGGTAGCGCGCGGCCACGGCCCGGCGGCGCTCGTTCCACTCGTCCAGCCGCGCGAGCTTGACCCGCAGCACGGCGGCCTGCATCTCGTCCAGCCGGGAGTTGGCCGCCACGACCTCGTGCACGTACTTCTCGCGGGAGCCGACGTTGCGCAGCAGCCGCAGCCGCGCGGCCAGCTCGGCGTCGTCCGTCACCACGGCGCCGCCGTCGCCGAGGGCGCCGAGGTTCTTGCCGGGGTAGAAGCTGAACGCGGACGTGGAGCGCGACCCGATCCGGCGGCCGTGCTCGCGGGCGCCGTGGGCCTGGGCGGCGTCCTGCAGGATCCGCAGGCCGTGCCGGGCCGCGACGTCCTCGACGGCCCGCAGGTCGACGGGGTGGCCGTACAGGTGCACCGGCATGATCACCTTGGTGCGGGGCGTGACGGCCGCCTCGATCCGCGCGGGGTCGAGGGTGCAGGTCCGCTCGTCCGGCTCCACCGGCACCGGCCGCGCGCCGCTCCTGGAGACCGCCACCCAGCTCGCGAAGAACGTGTGCGAGGGGACGATCACCTCGTCCCCTCCTCCGACGCCCATCGCGCGCAGGGACAGCTCCAGCGCGTCACAGCCGCTGCCCACCGCCACGCAGTGCGCGTTGCCGCACCAGGCCGCGAACTCCGCCTCGAACGCCTCCAGCTCGGGACCCATCAGGTACCAGCCCGAGCTCAGCACCCGCTGCAGGGCCGCGTCGATCTCGGCGCGCAGCTCCCCGTACGGGGCCCGCAGGTCCAGGAAGGGGACGCTCACCTCACGCTCCGCGCGTCCCGCAGGAACTCGTCGTAGTCGCGGTAGTAGTCGGACTCGTCGTAGGTCTCGGAGACCAGCCACAGGCCGACCGTCCCGGGCGCGAACTCGACCATGTCCCGCCAGACCATCGGGGTCATGTACAGCCCGCGCCGCGGGTGGTCGAGCACGAAGGTGCGCCTGTTGAAACCGTCGTCCACGTCGACCTTGAAGCTTCCGTGCACCGCTATGATCAGCTGCCGCAGGCGGCGGTGGCCGTGCCCGCCGCGCCGGGTCTCCGGCGGCATGCCGAACATGTAGTAGGCCCGCTTCACGTCGAAGTCGATCTCCTTGCCGGACTCGACCACGCACAGGCTGCCCCGCGGGTCGACGATCTCCGGGAGCTCGACGATGCGGCACGGTTCGACCCTGCCGACCATGACGTCCCCGCCGCCGTTCACAGAAGAACTCATCGGGCTGCCACCCTCCCTCGGACGAGGGGTCGCTCCGCCCCGTTCCGTCTCGCCAGCGGGACAAACGCTATTTTCAGAAAACCCGGCGGTCAAGCGATTCCCGGCGCCTCGGATCCGTACCGGAAGAACGAATGCAATGGACTAACGGGATTTATATAATTACTCTCCGGCGAAGGCCGTGCGATCCAAAGACCGGAGGGTCGGAACATGACCAGCCTCCCCCAGATATCACATTCTCTGCGCCGGGAGAATAATGAGTTCAGAACCCGCCTGACGAAATCGGCCATGGCCAGGGACAGTGCCGTCCTTCCGCTCGCCGAGTTCAGGGAGTGGTTCGCCGAGCGCCACCGCACGGAGCGCGCCGAGGTCACCAGGATCCCCTTCGCGGACCTGGACGGCTGGAGCTTCGCGCCGGGCAGCGGCAACCTGGTCCACCGCAGCGGGCGGTTCTTCTCCGTGGAGGGGCTGCGGGTCAGCACCCGCTCCGATCCGGCGGCGAGCTGGTCGCAGCCGATCATCAACCAGTCCGAGATCGGCATCCTCGGCATCCTCGCCAAGGAGATCGACGGCGTCGTCCACTTCCTCATGCAGGCCAAGATGGAGCCGGGCAACATCAACTCCGTGCAGCTGTCGCCCACCGTGCAGGCCACGCACAGCAACTACGTCGGCGTGCACCGCGGCGCGGGCGTGCCCTACCTGGAGTACTTCACCCGGCCCCGGCCCGGCGGCGTGCTCGTCGACGTGCTGCAGTCCGAGCACGGGTCGTGGTTCTGGTGCAAGCGCAACCGCAACATGGTCGTCGAGGTGACCGAGGACGTCGAGGTCCGCGACGGCTTCTGCTGGCTCACCATCGGCCAGCTCCAGGAGCTCCTGCGCGTCGACAACCTCGTCAACATGGACTCCCGCACCGTGCTGGCGTGCGTCCCGTTCGACGGCACGGTCCTGGGCGGCGACGAGGAGGACGACTTCTGCGGGGCGCTGCGCCGCTCGGTGGTCGGCGGCGGGGCCGCCCTGCACACCACCTCCGGCCTGCTGAGCTGGTTCACCGCGGCCAGGAGCACCAAGCTGGTCGACCGCTGGTGCATCAACCTGGAGCAGGTCACCCACTGGAAGCGCTCCCGCGACGAGATCGCCCACGAGGAGGGCAAGTACTTCACGGTCGCCGCGGTCGCGGTGAGCGGGGCCGGCCGGGAGGTCGGCTCGTGGAGCCAGCCCCTGTTCGTGCCGGTCGGCCAGGGAGTGGTCGCCTTCGTCGTCAAACGCATCCACGGCGTGCTGCACGTGCTGGTCCACGCCCGGATGGAGGGCGGCCTGCCGGACATGGTCGAGCTGGCGGCCACCCTGCAGTGCGCGCCCGAGAGCTACGAGGGCGTGCCCGCCGGGCGGCGCCCGCGTTTCATGGAGTACGTGCTGAACGCCGACCCGTCCCGGATCCGCTTCGAGGCGATGCTGTCGGAGGAGGGAGGACGCTTCATGGGCGCGGTCATCAGGTACCTGGTGATCGAGGCCGAGGACGACTTCCCCGTCGAGGTGCCCGAGGACTACGCCTGGGTCACCGTCGGCCAGCTGTCCGGGCTGCTGCGGCACAGCTACTACATCAACGTCCAGGCCCGCACCCTGGTCGCCTGCCTGCAGGGCCTGTGGGGAGGAGAGCGTTGACGGTCCCACCGGTGCGCATGGGCGTGCTCTCGTGCGCGGACATCGCCTGGCGGCGGATGCTGCCCGCGATGACCGCCACCCCGGACGTGCTGCCGGTGGCGGTCGCCAGCCGCGAGACGGCCAAGGCCGAGACCTTCGCGCGGCGCTTCGGCTGCGACGCCGTCACCGGGTACGCGGCACTCCTGGAGCGCCCCGACGTGGAGGCGGTGTACATCCCGCTGCCCACCGGGCTGCGCGCCGAGTGGGTCGGCCGCGCGCTGCGGGCCGGCAAGCACGTGCTGGCCGAGAAACCCCTGGCCGTCAGCCGCGAGGAGGCCGGGGGACTGCTGTCCCTGGCCGAGCGGAGCGGGCTGCTGCTGGTGGAGAACCTCGTCTTCCCCCACCACTCCCAGCACGAGGAGGTGCGGCGGCTGCTCGGCGAGGGGGCCATCGGCGAGCTGCGCTCCTTCGCCGGCGACTTCGGCATCCCGCCGCGCGACCCCGGCGACTTCCGCTACCGCCCGCAGCTCGGTGGCGGGGCCCTGTTCGAGGTCGGCGTCTACCCGATCCGCGCCGCCCAGCTCTTCCTGGGCGGCGACCTGGAGGTCTGCGGCGCGTTCCTGCGCTACGACGCCGCCACCGGGGTGGACGTCGACGGCGGCGCGCTGCTCTGCTCGCCCGGAGGCGTCAGCGCGCAGATCAGGTTCGGGTTCGAGCACTCCTACCGCAGCTCGTACTCGCTGTGGGGGTCGCTCGGGTCGCTCTTCCTGGACCGCGCCTACACCTCGCCCGACTCGATGCGCCCGGTCGTGCGCCTGGAGCGGCAGGACCACGTCGAGGAGCGGACGCTTCCCGCCGACCGCCAGTTCGTCAACATCCTGGAGTCGTTCGCGCGCTCGGTCAGGCAGGGCGGCGACCAGACCGCCCACACCGGCCAGGCCCTGGCGCAGGCCGGGCTCGTCGACGAGATCCGCCGGCGGGCACGGCGGATAACGATATGACAATGAAATGCCGGGAAAGTGGCGGCCGGGGACGCCACGGTATCCTGAACAAACGCTCCCGGCTTCCTTTCTTCGGCATGCCCGAAGCGAATCTCCGTACGATTTTCAGTTGATTCACCCCTCCCGTGCACATCGAATCGAGGAGCCGAGTATGTCTTCCCAGTCGCGCTGCCGTGTCTGCGCCGGTCCCCTTGCCGAATTCTTCGACTTCGGGCGCCAGCCCCTCTCCGACGCGTTCGTCCGTCCCGAGGATTTCGCGGACGAATTCTTCGTGCGGCTCGCCGTCGGGATATGCGAGTCCTGCACGATGGTGCAGCTCATGGAGGAGATCCCCCGCGACCGCATGTTCCACGAGGACTACCCGTACGTGTCGTCGGGCTCGGCGGTCATGCGCGAGCACTTCGAGAAGCTCGCGCGGCGCCTGCTCGCCACCGAGCTGACCGGCGACGACCCGTTCGTCGTCGAGCTCGGCTGCAACGACGGGGTGATGCTCAAGGCGATCGCCGAGGCCGGGGTCCGGCACCTGGGCGTGGAGCCGTCCGGCGGGGTGGCCGCGATGGCCCACGCCAAGGGCATCCGGGTGCGCACGTCCTTCTTCGAGGAGGAGACCGCCCGCGACATCCTCGCCACCGACGGGCGGGCGGACGTCATCTACGCCGCCAACACCCTCTGCCACATCCCGTACATGGAGTCCATCCTGCGCGGGGTGACCGCGTTGCTGGCCCCGACCGGCGTCTTCGTCTTCGAGGACCCGTACTTCTCCGAGATCGTCGAGCGCACCTCCTTCGACCAGATCTACGACGAGCACTTCTACTTCTTCACCGTCCGCTCGGTCCAGGCCATGGCCGCCCGCTTCGACCTGGAGCTCGTCGACGTCGAGAGGCTCCCGGTGCACGGCGGCGAGGTCCGCTACACGCTGGCCCACGCCGGCGCGAGGACCCCGTCCGAGGCCGTGGCCGAGCTGCTGGAGGACGAGAACAAGCGCAACCTCGCGGCCATGCCCACGCTCAAGGGCTTCGCCCGCAACGTCGAGCGGATCCGCGACGACCTCACCGCCCTGCTGCGCGACCTGCGCAACGACGGCAAGCGGGTCGTGGGCTACGGGGCGACCGCGAAGAGCGCCACCGTGACCAACTACTGCGGCATCGGCCCGGACCTGGTCCCGTTCATCTGCGACACCACCGTCGCCAAGCAGGGCAGGCTCACCCCGGGCTCGCACATCCCGGTGCGGGAGCCGGCCGCGTTCGCCGACCCCTACCCCGACTACGCGCTGCTGTTCGCCTGGAACCACGCCGAGGAGATCATGGCCAAGGAGCGCGCCTTCCGCGAGGCGGGCGGCAGGTGGATCCTGTACGTGCCCGAGGTGCACGTCGTCTGATCCCGCGGGCCGCCCCCGGTCCCGCCTCCGGCCTACCGCGCCGCCCGGCTCACCGCACGGCCGCGGTGCCGGGCGGTGAGTCGTTCCAGTTCGGGGACGATCTGGTTGGGGCCGGGGGTGGCGAGGGTCTCCTGGCGGAGCCGCTGGGCGGCCTGGGTGAAGGAGGGTTCGTTCAGCAGGCGCAGGAGGTGTTCGCGGACGCGGGGTCCGGTGGCCTGGCTGCTGTGCAGGGTGAGGCCGGCGCCCTGTTGCGCGAGGAGTTCGCCCTTGAGGGGGGCGTCGAACATGTCGGCGAGGATGAGCTGGGGGACGGCGTTGACGACGCTGGTGGAGAAGGAGCCCCCGCCGCCGTGGTGGATCATCACCGAGCAGGTGGGGGTCAGGGCGTGCAGGGGGACGAAGGAGACCAGCCGGACGTTGTCGGGGACGTGGCTCAGCTCGCCCTGCTGCTTCTGCGGAAGGGTCGCGACGAGTTCGATGTCGAGGTCGGCCAGGTGGGTGAGGATGTCCTGCACGTCGACCGAGTAGCCGTCGAGGCGTTCGGTGGCCGAGGTGCCCAGCGTCAGGCAGACCCGGGGTTTCGCCGGGGGGACGTGCAGCCAGGGCGGGACGACCGCCGTGCCGTTGTAGGGGATGTAGCGCAGCGGCACGTACGTCAGCGGCAGGTCCAGCCGTAGCGAGCCGGGCGTGTAGTCGATCGTGAACTGCCCGGTCGTCATGTCCTCGGAGAACGGCACCCCGAAGCGTTCGGCGCGCGCCCCCAGCCATTCGGCGAGCACGTCCCGCCGGGCGCCGGGCGGCTGCTGCGCCATGACGCGCAGGTAGTGGCCGCGCATCCGGGCCGTCAGGTCGAGTCCCCACATGAAGCGGGCGTGCGCGGCCCCGCACGCCTCGGCCGCGATCGACCCCGCGTAGGTCAGCGGCTCCCAGATCACCAGGTCCGGCTCCCACTGACGGCAGTACTCGGTCAGTCCCGCGATCATCGGGTCGTTCACCACCCGCCACCACCACGGAACCACCCCGTCGTAGCCCCATCTCAGGTGCTCCCAGGTGAGCACCTCGGGCCGGTCCTCGGCCATGTCGAAGGCCGGGGCGTCGGGCTTCATCCTCCGCATGACCTGGGTCATGCGCCGCAGCTCGTGGTCCGTGCCGACGGGGACGGCGGTCAGGCCCGCGCCGGTGATGACGTCGGTCAGCTCGGGCTGGCTGGCCACCCGCACCTCGTGGCCCGCGTTGCGCAGCGCCCACGCCAGCGGCACCATCCCCAGGAAATGACTCTTCTCCGCGTGCGACGTGAACAGGACCCGCATGGTCTTTCCTTCCTGTGGCCGCGCCGCTCAGCTCACGGCACGGCCGCGGTGCTCGGCGGTGAGTCGTTCCAGTTCGGGGACGATCTGGTTGGGGCCGGGGGTGGCGAGGGTCTCCTGGCGGAGCCGCTGGGCGGCCTGGGTGAAGGAGGGTTCGTTCAGCAGGCGCAGGAGGTGTTCGCGGACGCGGGGTCCGGTGGCCTGGCTGCTGTGCAGGGTGAGGCCGGCGCCCTGTTGCGCGAGGAGTTCGCCCTTGAGGGGGGCGTCGAACATGTCGGCGAGGATGAGCTGGGGGACGGCGTTGACGACGCTGGTGGAGAAGGAGCCCCCGCCGCCGTGGTGGATCATCACCGAGCAGGTGGGGGTCAGGGCGTGCAGGGGGACGAAGGAGACCAGGCGGACGTTGTCGGGGACGTGGCTCAGCTCGGCCTGCTGCTTCTCCGGCAGCGTGGCCACCACCTCGATGTCGAGGTCGGCCAGGCTGGTCAGGATGTCCTGCACCGGCACGGAGTAGCCGTCCAGGCGTTCGGTGGCCGAGGTGCCCAGCGTCAGGCAGACCCGGGGTTTCGCCGGGGGGACGTGCAGCCAGGGCGGGACGACGGCCACACCGTTGTAGGGGATGTAGCGCAGCGGCACGTACGTCAGCGGCAGGTCCAGCCGTAGCGAGCCGGGCGTGTAGTCGATCGTGAACTGCCCGGTCGTCATGTCCTCGGAGAACGGCACCCCGAAACCCCTGGAGTGCACCCCCATCCACTGGCCGAGCGCGTCGGTGGCGACACCCGCCTCCTGCCGGGCGCGCAGGTAGTGGCCGCGCATCCGGGCCGTCAGGTCGAGTCCCCACATGAAGCGGGCGTGCGCGGCCCCGCACGCCTTGGCCGCGATCGACCCCGCGTAGGTCAGCGGCTCCCAGATCACCAGGTCCGGCTCCCACTGACGGCAGTACTCGGTCAGCCCCGCGATCATCGGGTCGTTCACCACCCGGCACCACCACAGGACGTGCCCCTGGTAGCCGGTCTTGATCTGCTGCCAGGTGAGCATCTCGGGGCGGTCCTCCGCCATGTCGAAATCCTTCTCCTGACCGGTGTCCTTGGCGAGCTGCAGGAGCCTGCCGAGGCCGTGGTTCTTACCGACCGGGACGGCGGTCAGGCCCGCGCCGGTGATGACGTCGGTCAGCTCCGGCTGACTGGCCACCCGCACCTCGTGACCGGCGTTGCGCAGCGCCCACGCCAGTGGCACCATCCCCAGGAAATGGCTCTTCTCGGCGTACGACGTGAACAGGACCCGCATGGTCTTTCCTTCCTGTGGCCGCGCCGCTCAGCTCACGGCACGGCCGCGGTGTTCGGCGGTGAGCCTCTCCAGCTCTCCGACGAGCTCGTTGGGGGTGGGCATGGCCTCCATCTCCGCGCGCAGCCTTCCTGCGGCCTCGGCGAAGGAGGGCTCGCCCAGCAGGCGCAGCAGGTGCTCGCGCACCCGCGGGCCACTGGCGTCACGGCCGTGCAGGACCAGTCCGGCGCCCCGCGCGGCGAGGTTCTCCGCGAGCACCGGCTCGTCGAACAGCTTCGGGGCCATGAGCTGCGGCACGCCGTGGGAGGCCACCGTGAACACCGTGCCCGGACCGCCGTGGTCGATCACGGCCGAGCAGGTGGGTGCCAGGGCGTGCAGGGGGACGAAGGAGACCAGGCGGACGTTGCCGGGGACGTTCTCCAGCTCGGCCTGCTGCTTCTCCGGCAGCGTGGCCACCACCTCGATGTCGAGGTCGGCCAGGTGGGTGAGGATGTCCTGCACGTCGACCGAGTAGCCGTCCAGGCGTTCGGTGGCCGAGGTGCCCAGCGTCAGGCAGACGCGGGGCTTGACGGGGGGGACGTGCAGCCAGGGCGGGACGACCGCGGTGCCGTTGTAGGGGATGTAGCGCAGCGGCACGTAGGGGAGCGGCACGTCCAGCCTCAGCGAGGCCGGTGTGTGGTCGATCGTGAACTGCCCGGTCGTCATGTCCTCGGAGAAGGCGACGCCGACCTTGGCGCCGCGCGCCCCGAGCCACTCGGCCATGGCGTCGCGCTCGTGCGGGGCCTGCTCCCGACGGACCCGCAGGTAGTGGCCGCGCATCCGGGCGAACAGGTCCAGGCTCCACATCATGCGGGCGTGCGCGGCCCCGCACGCCTTGGCCGCGATCGCCCCCGCGTAGGTGGCCGGCTCCCAGATCACCAGGTCGGGCCGCCAGTGCCGGCAGAACGCGGTCAGCTCCCCGATCATCGGGTCGTTCACCACCCGCCACCACCACGGCACCAGCTCGTCGTGGTAGCCCCGGCGCAGGTACTCCCAGGTCAGCCTCTCCGGCCGGTCCTCCGCCATGTCGAACGGCGGCGGGGCGTCCGGATCGAGGCTCTCCCCGTGCGTGAGCAACTGCTGCAGCATGTGGTCCGCGCCGACCGGCACGGCGGTCAGGCCCGCGCCGGTGATGACGCCGGTCAGCTCCGGCTGGCTGGCCACCCGCACCTCGTGACCGGCGTTGCGCAGCGCCCACGCCAGCGGCACCATCCCCAGGAAATGGGTCCTCTCGGCGTGGCTGACGAACAGCACCCGCATGGAACGACCCCCGCCGCGCTCCGTCACAGGGCCGCCAGCACCTTGAGCAGCGACTCGACCACCATCGCCTGGTCGCTCTCGGTCAGCGACGGGTACATCGGCAGCGAGAAGATCTCCTTGGCCGCCGCCTCGGTGACGGGCAGGCTCCCGGTGCGGTACCCGAGCTTCGCGAACCCCGACATCGTGTGCACCGGCCACGGGTAGCTGATGTTGAGCGACACGCCGTAGGCCTTGAGCGCCTCGATGATGTCGTCCCGCCGCGGGTGGCGGACCACGTAGACGTAGTAGGAGTGCTCGTTGCCGGGGGCGACCGCGGGCACGACGACGTCGGTGCCGGCCAGCGCCTCGGCGTAGCGCGCGGCCACGGCCCTGCGGGCCGCGACGTAGCCGTCCAGCCGGGTCAGCTTGCGGCGCAGGATCTCGGCGTGCACCTCGTCCAGCCGGCTGTTGTGTCCCGGCGTCCGCTCGACGTAGTAGCGCTCCTTCATGCCGTAGTAGCGCAGCTGCCGCAGCGCCGCGTCCACCTGCGGGTCCGAGGTGATCGTCGCCCCGCCGTCGCCGTACGTCCCCAGCACCTTGGTGGGGTAGAAGGAGAACGCGGCGGCCTGGCCCATCGAGCCCGCGATCCGGCCGTGATGGCGGGCCGCGTGCGCCTGAGCGCAGTCCTCCAGGATCACCAGGTCGTGCCGGCCGGCGATCTCCCGCAGCGGCTCCATGTCGACGCACTGGCCGTACAGGTGCACCGGCAGCAGGCAGCGGGTGCGCTCGGTGATCGCCGCCTCCACCTGCCCGACGTCCATGAGGTAGGTGTCCTCGTGCACGTCGACGAAGACCGGGGTGGCGCCGGTGGCGTCGATGGCCACGACCGTGGGCGCCGCCGTGTTCGACACGGTGATCACCTCGTCGCCCGGCCCGACGCCCAGCGCCTGCAGGGCCAGCACGATCGCGTTCGTCCCGTTGTCCACGCCCACGCAGTGGGAGACGCCGTGATAGGCGGCGAAGTCCGCCTCGAAGTCCCGCACGGCACGGCCGAGCACGAGCTGGCCCGAGCGGAACACGGTGTCGACCGCGTCGAGGATGTCCTCCCGCTCGTTCTCGTACTCCTGCAGATAGTCCCAGACGTAAAGGGGCCTGGCCATACATCACCTCCGGATGGGAAGCCACTTCGGCTCAGTGGGCGAGTTCCCCGCGGAGGTACTGCTCGCGGCAGGCACCACGGCGGATCTTCCCACTGGTCGTCCGCGGCAGGGTGCCGCGCCGTACGAGGACGAGGTCGTGCGCGGTCAGGCCGTGACTTCGGGTGATCTCCTGTCGCAGGCCGCGCAGGAGCACCTCCCGTTCGGTCCCGTCGGCCGCCAGGAGCGCGGGATCGGCCTCGACGAGGACGACGAGCCGTTCCTCGCCGTCGATCTCGGCGGAGAACGCGGCCGCCGACCCCTCGGAGACGACCTCGGAGGCGGCGTCCCGCGCGGCCTGCACGGTCGCCTCGATGTCGTCGGGGTAGTGGTTCCGGCCACGAATGATGATCATGTCCTTGGCCCTGCCGACCACGTGCACGCGCCCGTCCAGCAGGAACCCGAGGTCGCCCGTGCGCAGCCAGGGGCCGGGGAGCAGGTCGCCGTCCGCCTCGACCAGGTGCTTGGCGAAGACGGCGGCCGAGCGGTCGGGCCGGTTCCAGTAGCCGTCGGCCACGTTGGGCCCGCTCACCCAGATCTCGCCGACCCGGCCGTCCGGCAGCGCGCTCGTGTCCTCCCGGTGCCGGATCCGCACCGACACCCCCAGGCTCGGCGCCCCGCAGGAGACGATGCGCACGGTGTCCGGGCTGCCGGGCGGGAGCTCGCGGGCCACGCCGGCGGCCAGGGCCTCGCGGTCGAAGCACCGGTCGGTCATGCCCTCGCCCACCGGCGGGGCGCTGACCGGAAGGGTCGCCTCGGCCAGGCCGTAGCAGGGGGACGGGGCGGTGGGCGACAGGCCGCCGGCCGCGAACGCCGAGGTGAACGCCTCGGTGGACTCGGCGTACACCGGCTCCGCGGCGATCGTCAGCAGCCGCAGCGAGCTCAGGTCGAGCTCGCTCCTGCGCTCCCCGGTCACCCGGCGCACGCACTGCACCAGGCTGGAGCTCGGCGTGATGCTCCAGTCGGCCCGGTAGTCGGAGATCATGCGCAGCCAGCGGTAGGGGTCCTGCACGAAGGCCATCGGGCTGAGGTTGACCGAGTGCGCGCCCGCGCCCAGCGGGTTGGTGATCCCGCAGACGAGACCGAAGTCGTGGAAGAACGGCACCCACGAGGCGATCACCGACGACGGCCAGTGCGCCCTGATCTGGTGGTTGGTGACGGACAGGTTCAGGTGCGTGACGCGCACCCCCGCCGGGGCGCCGGTCGAGCCCGAGGTGTACTGCAGGTACGCCACGTCGCCCGGCGCCATGCGCGGCCTGCGCCAGTTCCCGGCCTCGTCCGCGGGGACCTCGTCGACGCAGAGAAGATCGGCGGGCACGCCACCCGCGTCGTCGGTGCCGCCGGTGCCGCCGGTGCCGCCGGTGCCCCGCATCCCGTCCAGCAGCCGCTGGACGGAGGGGCGCACCGCGGAGGTGGTGAGCACACACCGCGGCGCGCAGTCCCCCATCACCGACAGCAGCCGTTCGTTGCTGCGCAGCGCCTCGGGCGCGTACAGCGGAACCGCGACGAGGCCCGCGTACAGGCAGGCGAGGAAGGCCACGACGTAGCCGGGCTCGTGCGGGCAGAGCACCGCCACCCGGTCGCCCGGCTCGCACCGCCGTTGCAGGACCGCAGCGACCGCACGGACCCGCTCGTCCAGCTCGGCGTAGCTCATCGTCCGGTCGCTCTTCTCCCGGCGGCCGGTGTCCCGGCGCATCCCGTACTCCACGAAGGTGATCGCGGGGGAGGAGCCGGCGGCCCGGGCGTGCAGGCGGACGCTGTCGGGAAGGTAGCGGAGGCGGAGGTGTTCCGATCCCCGGACGGTGGTGACGGCGGTCTCGATGACGTCCTCGGAAGGATCGCCGTGATCGGGGCTCAAGCTGTCTTCTCCGTCCGGTGAGGGCCCTGTGGGGCCCGGGGGGATCAGGCGGACTGGGGCAGGGCGTCCGACCGGGCGGCGGACTCCCTGGCCTCCAGGGCCGCCAGCGCCGCCCGGTCCAGGTTGGAGACCATCCAGACGAGCAGGTCCTGCTCGGTGCTCTCCGCGGCCTCCTGCCAGCGCTTCTTCTGCTCGGCGATGACGTTCATCTGGATGTGGGTGACCTCGTCGGCGACCCCGCCGTTGCGCTCCGCCTTGATGCGCCGGCGCAGCTCGTTACGGGACCAGGAGCCCTTCTCCGCGCGGTTGAGCCAGATCTCCTGGTCCGGCTCGGGCAGGCTGGCCACCTCCGCGTGGTGCTGGAAGCTCAGCTTCTCCCGGCGCCGGGACAGGCTGAACTGCCGGGCCACCCACGCGTAGTTCCGCAGGGTCTGGTAGTCCAGCGAGGTCTCGGCGATCGCCCGCTTGTAACGGTCGGGGTACTGCGCCTGGCCGTAGATCAGCCAGTCGCCCAGCCACCAGGCGGACGAGTCGGAGATGATGAAGATCTGCCGGCCCAGACGGCTCCAGGCGGTCAGGGACATGTTCGGTGGGAGGGAGAGGGCGGTTCTCCTGGTCATGCCCGGTGCGTCCAGTGCCATTCGCGCGTTGTGGGCGGGTCTGGTCTGTCCGTGATGTGTGGTCGCAAGACTCGGGTAACCGTTCACGTCTGTCGTCACGTCTGTCACACCCTTTCGCCTCGACGGATCCGTCGATGGCTGAGAGTTTGCCCTAGAGGCCACGGGAGAGTTCTAGACGAGATCTAGACGGCGTGCGGGGAGGGGGACGGGCGCCAGGTCAACGCCGTTCTTCCCGCTCATCGGTACCGTGCCGTGCCCCGTCGCTATCCCTGGCCGTCGGCGCGGCGGGGGAGCCGCTCGATGACGAAGTCCGCCAGGTCGTCGAAGTTCCTGCCGCCGAAACCGGCCATGTCATCCAGGAGAGGGACGCCGTAGGCGTCCTCCAGGGCGAGGATCAGGAGGATGATGGAGAAGGAGTCGAGGTTGCCCAGATCGCTGGGTTCGGTGATCTCCCCCAGGTCGGTCAGCTCGGGGATGGCGAGCTCGTTGGAGCTGAACAACACGATCTTCAGCGCCTCGCGCTCGATCCGCTCGCGTACTTCCTTCTTCTGGTCGGAAACGAACATCTCGGTCAACTGTTCTCTCCTGACGGCGTCTCGGCGGAATCGGTGGACGCCGCGTTCCGGCGTTCGAGCGGGGTCTGTACGAGCTTATTGAGGAGATCGGCGCCGTGCTCCTCCCAGAACTCGCGGTAGACGGCGTAGATATGCACGTCCCGCAGCTCGCCCCGGTCGTAAAGATGCTCGGGAAGAGTCGCCTCTTTGTGATCGGTGTCGAAGGTCGTGTGCAGAATCTGGAAATCCGGCTCGGCGGTCCAGAAATATATCTTCCTGACGTTCCACATCGCGAAGGCGTAGTTGATCGTCAGGAGCATGACCTCGGCGCCGACGCCGGTGCCCGCGGCGGTGGGGTCGGTGTAGAAGCTCGCCCGCACGTGCCGGCCCGACAGGTCCAGGTGGTGGAAGGAGACGTACCCCACGACCTGGTCGGTGTCCTGGCGCTCCACGGTGAACTGCGCGGACACCTCCTTGGTGTACAGCGCCGCGAACACCTCGGCCGAGGGCAGGTCGTTCAGCCCGGCCTTGAGGAGAAGATCGTGCGCGGTGACGCCCTCCGGCGGGTTGGCGTGGCGCAGCAGCGTCCTTCTGGTCTTGGTGTGGGGAAAGAGCACGTTCTTCCACCTTCAACTCGGCGTCGCGGCTGAATGGGATTACCTGGAGGATTATTCGAGCCGGCCGGGCGGTCGTCGTCCGCGATCTGAAAGCGGTGGCCCCGTCTCGCCAGCGGGACAGATGCTAGTTCCGGGTGATCGGTGGGTCAAGCTATTCTCCGGCGGTTCCGATGTCCATGCGAATGGCCTTTTTCGAGGGTGTGGATAATTTGACGGTTGATTTCTTCGGCCGCGCGCGGAAAAGTCGTTTGCGGTGCATGCGAAGGCAGTGGGCCGACGTGCGAACGAGGGGAAGCGGGATGGGCCGATGACAGTGCACACCGAGGACGCCGCGATGCATGGAGAACTCCTCGAGCCGATCACGCCCGAGGGCCGCGAGCTGCTCCGCCTCATCGAGACGCACCGGCCGGCGATCGCCGAGGCCGCCCCGGTCAACGACAGGAACGGGACGTTCCCCCATGACGTCTTCGACGGCCTGCGCAAGGACGGCGTCCTCGGCGCCACCGTGCCCTCCGCGCTCGGCGGGCTGGGCGTCGAGCGCCTGCACGACGTCTCCCTGGCGCTGCTGAAGGTCGCCGAGGCCGACGCCTCGACGGCGCTCGCCCTGCACATGCAGCTCAGCCGGGCGCTGACGCTGACCTACGAGTGGCGGACCGGCCCGGCCCACGCGCGGGCGCTGGCCGAACGGCTGCTGCGCGGCATGGGTTCCGGCGAGTCCGTGGTCCCCACCGGCGTCAAGGACATCCCGCGCGACCGGCGCCTCACCACCCTGACGCCGACCGACGACGGCGGCTGGCTGCTGACGGGCGGCAAGACGCTGGTGAGCCTGGCGCCCATCGCCACCGACTTCGCGGTGTACGCGCAGACGCGCGTCCCCGGGGAGCGCTCCCGGTACGCGATGGCGGTGCTCACCCGGGACACCCCGGGCCTGACCGTGATGGACAACTGGGACGGGCTCGGCATGCGGGCCTCGGGCACCGTGGACATCCTGTTCGAGAACTGCCGCATCGCCCCCGAGGACGTGGTGCTGCGCGGCCTCGCCGGGGAGCAGGACCTCGCCATGCTCGCGGGCCAGACGGTGAGCTCCGTCACCATGCTCGGCATCTACACGGGCATCGCCCGGTCGGCGCGCGAGATCGCCGTCTCGACCATCCTGAGCAGGGGGACGGCCGGCGCGGCCGCGGCCCGCACGCTGGTGGCCGAGATGGACGCCCGGCTGTTCACGATGAGGTCGGCGGTCGCGGCCGCTCTGGCCACGTCCGACCGGCTCGCCTACGACGACACGGGCGACCCGCAGGAGCGCGGGCCGGCCATGATGACGCCGTTCCAGTGCGCGAAGATGATGGTGAACCAGATGGCGCCGTCCATCGTCTTCGACGCCCAGACCCTGATCGGCGGCTCCTCCTTCGTCGCCTCCCACCCGCTGGCGCGGCTCTACCGCGACGTGCGCGCGGGCGGCTTCATGCAGCCGTACACCTTCGTCGACGCGGTCGACTACCTGAGCGCGCAGGCGCTGGGGCCCGTCAGCAACGGTTAGGGGAGTCATGCGCGTTCTCTTCACGTCGTACGCGGAGAAGACCCATTTCCTGGGGATGGTGCCGCTGGCGTGGGCGCTGCGCAACGCGGGCCACGAGGTGCGGGTGGCCAGCCAGCCGGAGCTGACCGACGTCATCACCGGCGCGGGCCTGACCGCCGTCCCCGTCGGCACGGACCACATCCTGCACCGGCTGGTGGGACGGACGAAGGACCAGCCGGCGTCGGCGTCGCGGCAGCCCTCCTACGACCCGGCCGAGGACCGGCCCGAGGTGCTCACCTGGGAGTACCTGAAGAACGGGTACGGGGGGCAGTTCGTGCCGTGGTGGGCCCGGGTGGTGAACGACCCCATGATCGGGGAGCTGACCGCGTTCTGCCGGCACTGGAAGCCCGACCTGGTGATCTGGGAACCGGTCACCTACGCGGGGGCGATCGCGGCCAAGGCGTGCGGAGCCGCGCACGCCCGGATGCTGTGGAGCCTGGACCTGTTCGCCCGGATGCGCGGCCACTACCTGCGCGCCCTCCGGGAGCAGGCCCCCGGCGAGCGCGACGCCATGGCCGCCTGGATCGGCGCCCGCGGCGCCAAGGTCGGCGTCGACTTCTCCGAGGAGATGACCAGCGGGCACTTCACCATCGACCCGACCCCGGGCTCGCTGCGGCTGGACCTGCCGCACACCTACGTGCCGCTGCGCTACATCCCCTACAACGGCGTCGCCGTCGTCCCGCCCTGGCTGCACGTCCCCCCGGCCAGGCCCCGGGTCTGCCTGACGCTGGGCACCTCGGCCACCGAACGCCTGGACGGCTACTCGCTGAGCGTGCAGGACGTCCTGACCAGCCTCGCCGACCTCGACATCGAGCTCGTGGCCACCCTGCCGGAGAAGCAGCAGGCCGAGCTGAGCCACGTCCCCGACAACGTCCGCCTGGTCTCCTTCGTCCCGCTCCAGGCCCTGGCACCCACCTGCTCGGCCGTGATCAGTCACGGCGGGAGCGGCACGTTCCTCACCATGGCGGGACAGGGGGTCCCGCAGCTCATCGAGCCGTTCATGTTCGACGACGAGCTGCGGGCCGAGCGGCTGGCCGAGCAGGGGGCGGGGATCGTCATGCACGGCCGTGACGCCAGCGGCCCGCGGGTGCGCGAGCACCTGCTGCGCCTGCTGGGCGAGCCCTCCTTCGCCGAGGCCGCGGGAAGGCTGCGGACGGAGATCGAGGCCATGCCCACCCCCAACGAGCTCGTCGGAGAGCTGGAGAGGCTCACCGCCGAACACCGCGGCACCGTCGCGAGCTGAACACCGTCCCCCGGAGGAACGACACGTCGTCCTCCGGGGGACGAGACACGCGGGAACGGGACGGCGCGGTGCCCCGGCCGTTCCCGGCCCCGGCTCACGGCCGGGGACCGGGAACGGGGGTCAGGCCGGGGCCGTGTGCGGAAGGAGCGCCGAGGTCAGGCCGCGGACGCTCTTGAAGGCCCGCGGGTCGATCGTCTCGAACGCCACGTCGATCCCCATCTCGTCGCGGATGTGGGCCACCAGCAGCGCGGTGTTCAGCGAGTTGAGGATCCCCCACTCCAGCAGCGGCGAGTCCTCGTCGAGCTCCCCGGCGGGGTCGCCCGACAGGAACCGCTCCCGGATGAAGGCGATCAGCCGATCCGATATCTCCCGCTCGGACAGGTCGGTGCTCACGATGGTCGTCTCCTTCACAGCTGGCCGTACGGCGTGGTCCCGGAGCTCAGGGCGGCCCGGTCGATCTTTCCGTTGCGGGTCCTGGGCAGTTCGCCCACGAGCAGGATCTCGTCGGCGATCATGTAGGGCGGCAGCCGTTCCGCGCTGTGCCGCTTGAGCCCCAGCACGCCCGGCGCGGCTCCCGGCGCGGGCAGCACGAACGCGCGCAGCCGCGCGTCGGCGCCCTCGCCGCTGACCACCACGGCGACGTCGGCCACCTGCGGGTGGCTGCCGAGGACGGCCTCGACCTCGCCGAGCTCCACCCGGTAGCCGCGCACCTTCACCATGTGGTCGCGGCGGCCGAGGTAGTCCAGTGACCCGCCGGGGAGGACCCGCACGATGTCCCCGGTGCGGTACGGCCCCGTCTGCGGCTCGTGTCCCCAGTAGCCGAGCATCACCGTGGGTCCCTCCACGACCAGCTCGCCCTCCTCGCCGACCCCGGCCACCCGCCCGTCGGGCCGCATCACCCGTACGACGTCGCCGCAGGACGCGCGGCCGATCGGCACGGAGCGGTCGCGCGCCAGGTCGCCGGGGGTGACCTCGTGGAAGGTGCAGACGTTGGTCTCGGTCGGGCCGTAGAGGTTGAGCAGCCGGGCGCCGGTCCAGGCCGCCAGGTCGCGCACCCCCGCGATCGGGAAGGGCTCGCCCGCGAAGAGCACCGCCCGCAGCGCGCCCGGCGCGGGCCGCTCCAGCAGGCCGCCGTCGCGCATCATCAGGGTCAGCGCGGACGGGACCGAGTACCAGACGCTGATGCGCTCGCGGTGCAGGAACTCCACCATCCGGGCGGGCGCGTAGGCCAGCTCGGCCGGGACCGGGCAGACCGTCGCCCCGGCGGAGAAGGCCGCGTACAGGTCGAGCACCGACAGGTCGAAGGTGAACGGCGCGTGGTTGGCGAACCGGTCGTCCGGCCGGGCGTCCAGCTCGGCCGCGGCCCAGTCCACGAAGGCGCGGGCGGCGCGGTGGCTGACGCTCACGCCCTTGGGGACGCCGGTCGAGCCGGAGGTGTAGAGCACGTACGCGAGATCGTCGGCACCGGCCGGATGGTCGACCGGGACGGGCCGCGGACCGGCCGGGAGCGCGCGGTGCCCGTCGAGGTCCACGGTGCCGCCGATGCCGCCGATGCCGCCGGTGCCGCCGTCGTCGTCCGCGCCGCCTGCGTCGCCTGCGTCGCCGGCGATCGCCTTCAGCCGGTCGCCGTCGGCGCAGACGACGCGGGGGCTGCAGTCGCGGATCAGGGCGGCCACCCGGGCCGCGGGCGCGCTCTCCCCGGCCGGTACGTAGGCGGCTCCCAGGCGGAGCACGGCCTGCATCGCCACGACGGCGAGCGGTGTCTTCCCCTCCCAGATCACCACGCGGTCCCCGGGGCGTACGCCCTCGCCGGACAGCACGTGCGCCAGGGCGTCGGCGCGCAGGTCGAGCTCGCGGTAGGTCATCTCACCGGCCGGACCGGCCAGGGCGAGGTTGTCCGGGAACCGGGCGGCGGCGTCGATGAGGAGCCGGTGCAGGCTCACAACCCCAGCCCCCTGGCGACGAGCTCCCGCTGGATCTCCGTGGTCCCGGAGAAGATCGTGCCGGGCACGGCGTCGCGCAGCTGCCGCTCGACGCCCGCGGCGCCGAGGTAGCCGGTCGCGCCGAAGACCTGGATCGCGTCCAGGCTGTTGGCCACGGCCGCCTCCGACACCGCGATCTTCGACAGGGCGGCGTGGGTGGCGGCGTCGGCGTCCTGCTCGTCCAGCGACCAGCACGCCCGGTACAGCAGCAGCCGCGCGCCCTCCAGCCGCTGCTTCATCGTGACCAGCCGGTGCGAGACGGCCTGGAAGTCGCCCAGGGCGCGGCCGAACTGGCGGCGCCCGCGCGCGTGCTCCACGGCGCGGCCGAGCTGCTCCTCCATCATCCCGAGGTAGACGGCGGGCAGGCAGGCCCGCTCCCAGGCCATCGAGCCCTGGAAGACGGCGCTGCCGCGCCCCTCGGCGCCGAGCCTGAACCGGGCGGGGACCCGGCAGCCGGAGAACTCCACCCGGCCGGCCGGGCAGCCGTCCAGGCCCATCTTGGCCATCGGCTCGCTCACCGTGACACCCGGCAGGTCGCGGGGGACCGCGAAGGCGGTCACGCCGAGGAAGCCGAGGCCGGGGTCGGTGGTGGCGTAGGTGACGATCAGGTCGGCCGCGGGCGCGTTGCTGGCGAACGACTTGACGCCGTCGAGCACGTAGTGGTCGCCGTCGGGCCGGGCCACGGTGGCGAGCCTGCTCACGTCGGAGCCCGCCCCGTCCTCGGTCATGGCGTTGGCCGCGACCAGCGCCCCGGAGGCCAGGCCCGGGAGCAGCTCCGCGCGCGTGTCCTCGTCCGCGTTGTCACGGATCGCGACGCAGCACGCCAGCAGGTGCGCCGAGACCGCGAACGCCAGGGCGGTGTCGCCGCCGCCCCGGGAGAACGCCTCCAGCGACAGCGCCGTGTCCAGGGCGCCCAGGCCGCCGCCCCCGTGCTCGGGAGGCAGGCACAGGCCGGTGGCGCCCAGTTCCGCGGCGGCCCGCCAGCGGTCCCGCGTGAACGGCTCCCGCGGCGGGCCGGACTCCTCGTACAGGCTCTTGCGCGCGCCGTCGAACATCGCGTCGCGCCGCTCGCCGCGCGCGCCGCCGAGACCGAACTCCATGGGCCGTGCCCCCTTCCGACGAGGTGTCCTAGACCCACGAGGGGGTGTCGAGGATCTTCAGGACGGCGCACGAGATGGTGACGCCGGGGCCGATGCCGCCCAGCAGCACGTGGTCACCGGGACCGAGCTCGCCGGTCGACAGCAGGTGGTCCAGGGAGACCAGGTGGTCGCTGGCGCCGAGGTGGCCGACGGTCCTGGCGAAGTCCCAGCTCGACTTGGACATCGGCATGCGCAGCACCGCCATCCACCGGTGCTCGACGGCCTCGGGGGAGAGGCTGGTGAAGATGGTGCGGGTGACGTCCGCCACCTTGATCTCCGCCTCGGCCAGGGTCCGGCTGAGGACCTGCATCATCCGCTGCTGCACGATGACCCAGGCGAGCGCGAGGTCGGTGTCGGTCGAGCACATCCGGCCGAACTCCTCGGCCCGCGCGCTGAAGTCGACGGCCTCGCCGGTGGTGGCGCTCGGCGGGAAGAGCGGGGTGCCCGCGCGGTGCAGCTCCTCGGCCTCGGGCACGGAGATCGAGCTCACCGAGAGCAGCCGGGCGAAGCCGGGCTCGCGGGAGAGCACCAGCGCGCTCCCGGCGTCGCCGAGCACGAAGTCCGGCCCCGAGCACCAGCGGTCCATCCGGGCGGTGCCGAAGTTGTCCGCCGTGACGATCAGCGCGTCACGGCCCCGCGGGTCGCCCGCCATGAACCCGCCGGCCAGCTCCAGGGCGCTCAGCACGCCGTTGCAGCCCTGGCGCAGCTCGACGGCCAGCAGGTCGCCGCCGACGAGGTGGTGCTGCAGGTAGTACTGCGGCGACCACCCGTCGGGGCCCTGGTGCCAGACGTCGGCGTACAGCATCAGTCCGAGGGCGCCGGTGCCGCCCCCGCCGCGCGTGATCGCCTCCCGCGCCGCCCGCAGCGCCATCTCGGGAGCGGGGATGTCTCCCGCCACCGCGGCGCCGAGCATGTCGTGGACCTTGGCGTGCTCGGGCGTGCACAGTCCCTGCGCGACGGCCGACTCCACGCTGACCGTCGGCGGGACGAACGTGCCGATTCCCCGGACGAAGACCTCTGGTGTGCGCACTGCCCTGCCTCTCTGCTCGCCTGTGGCCCGGCCGGTCAGGCTCGGCGGGACGGGGGACCTGCGTGCCGCTGTGACCCCGCCGGTTCCGCCGGTTCCGGTGACCCTGCCGCCTCCGGCGTCGCGTTCCCCAGCTGGGAGGTCGCCTCCAGGTAGCGGTCGATCACGATCCGGTGGTAGCCGGGGCCGAAGCCCATGTCGTCGACCGCGGGCACCAGCCGCCGGAGCTTCTCCACGCAGATGTGGTGGGAGGTCCCCTCGTCGATGATCTGCCTGCGGGCCGTGATGCCCAGCCGCATCTCCAGGTGGTCGACGATCAGCGCGACCGGCACGGACTCGCCGGTGGCCACGTTCACCACCTCCTGGGTGGTGCCGGTGGCCAGCAGCAGGTCGATGACCTTTATCCAGTCGGTGATGTCGATGATGTCCCTGCGCGCGCTGCGGTACATCGTGAGGTTGTCGGAGCGGATCTGCTCGATGAGGGAGGGGATCAACCGGTTCGCCGGCACGTGCGGGCCCACGACGTAGCCGAGCCGCAGGATCAGGTGCCGTACCCCGGAGTCCTGGACGCGCCGCTCCAGCGCGAGCTTGTGCCAGCCGTAGGGGGTGACGGGCTCCACGGGCTCGTCCTCACGGCCCCGGCAGCCGGCCCCGCCGTACATGCTCATCGACGCGGTCGAGAGGAAAACGAGGGTCCGGTCCTGGCGGAGGCTCTTCTCGATCGTCTCGTCCACCAGCGCGGTTTCCCGCTCGTAGTCGGAATCGGAATTCTTCCACAGCGACACACCGGCGGCGAGAATCGTCACCTCCGGATGGGCGTCTTCGATCGACCGCAGGTGCCTCGCGAGAAAGCCATTTCCGATGATCTCCATTCCCAGCACCGCTTTCCAGCTCTGGAGGTTAACGTATCGGTTCCGCCCGTCACCATATAGCGGCGTTCGGAATAAGAAAGCGCCCGCGGCCCGCGGCCGGAAGGCCGTTTGTCCCGCCAGCGAGACAGGTGCGCGTTCTCCGGCGCTTTCTCCGCCGGGCGGCGGTAATTGCGGCGGGTCACACGCCGGCCGGCGTCCCGGCGCCGGCCCCCGGGATCGCGGAGCCCGCGGAGCCTGCGGAGCCTGCGGCGCTTCCGGGGCCCGCCGGGTCCTCGGGGGCGGCCTGCGCCTTCTTCAGCGGCTCCCACCAGCTGCGGTTCTCGGCGTACCAGCGGGCCGTGGCCGCCAGGCCGTCGGCGAAGGGCACCCGGGGCCGATAGCCCAGCTCGGCGGAGATCTTGGAGCTGTCGACGGAGTAGCGGCGGTCGTGACCGGGCCGGTCCTCCACCGGCAGCACCATGGACCAGTCCGCCCCGGCGATGTCGAGCAGCGCCGCGGTCAGCTCACGGTTCGTCAGCTCTGCGTTGCCCCCGATGTTGTAGACCTCGCCCGGCCTGCCCCGCCAGGCGACCAGGGCGATGCCGCGGCAGTGGTCGTCGACGTGCGCCCACTCGCGCACGTGCAGGCCGTCGCCGTACAGCGGCACCCGCTCCCCGTCCAGCAGGTTGGTGACGAACAGCGGGATGACCTTCTCGGGGAACTGGTACGGCCCGTAGTTGTTGGGGCAGCGGGTGATCGAGACGGGGAAGCGGTAGGTGCGCGAGAAAGCCCGCGCCAGCAGGTCGGCCGCGGCCTTGGAGGCCGAGTACGGGGAGTTGGGTTCCAGCGGGTGGCCCTCCACCCAGGAGCCCGTCTCGATGGACCCGTACACCTCGTCCGTGGAGACCAGGACGAACTTCCCGACGCCGCCGCCCAGCGAGGCCTCCAGCAGCGTCTGGGTGCCCACCACGTTGGTGGTGACGAAGTCGGCACCGCTGTCGATCGACCGGTCCACGTGGGTCTCGGCCGCGAAGTGCACGACCAGGGAGACACCCCTGGTCAGCCTCGACATCAGCGAGGCGTCACAGATGTCGCCCTGGACGAACTCCAGCCGCGGGTCGTCGGCGACGGACGCCAGGCTCTCCATGGTCCCGGCGTACGTCAGCTTGTCCACGACGACGACCCGGGCGTCCTCGAATCCCTCGTAGGCGCCGGAGAGCGTGCGCCGCACGAAGTTCGAGCCGATGAACCCGGCACCGCCGGTGACCAGGATCCGCATTTGGCTGCACCTTTGCTGTCAGTCACGCGAGTGATCGAGCGATGTCCATGACGTATCGGCCGTATACCGACTGGCTCATCTCGTTGCCCCGCCGGTAGCAGGCGTCGGCGTCGATGAACCCCATGCGCAGGGCGATCTCCTCCAGGCAGGCGACCCGTACCCCCTGGCGGCGTTCGAGGATCTGCACGTACTGGCTCGCCTCCAGCAGGGACTGGTGCGTCCCGGCGTCCAGCCAGGTGAAGCCCCGGCCCAGCGGGACCAGGTTCGCCTTGCCCTGCTCCAGGTAGACCCGGTTCACGTCGGTGATCTCCAGCTCGCCGCGGGCCGAGGGCCGCTGCTCCCTGGCGATGTCCACGACCTGCTTGTCGTAGAAGTACAGGCCCGTGATGGCCTGGTCGGAGCGGGGCAGGCTCGGCTTCTCCTCGATCGAGATCAGCCGGCCCTCGGCGTCCAGCTCGCCGATGCCGTACCGCTCCGGATCGCTCACCGGGTAGCCGAACATCACGCAGCCGTCCAGCTCCTCCCGGGCCCTGCGCAGCAGGTCGGGGAAGCCCGCGCCGTGGAAGAGGTTGTCGCCCAGCACCAGCGCGCACGGGTCCCCGTCGATGTGCGCGTCACCCAGCAGGAACGCCTCGGCGATCCCGCGCGGCTCCGGCTGCGGCACGTAGCTGAAGTTCACGCCCAGATGGGATCCGTCACCCAGAAGCGCCTGCAGCGACGGAAGGGTGTCCGGCGTGGAAATAATGAGGATGTCACGGATGTGTGCCAGCATCAGCACCGAGATCGGGTAGTAAATCATCGGCTTGTCGTAGATGGGAAGCAACTGCTTGGAGGTCGCGAGGGTCAGCGGATGTAAACGCGTCCCGTTTCCTCCGGCAAGGACTATGCCTTTCATCGGAGCTCCTGCGTTTTCGTCTGCGGCGGTGCCTGAGACTACTGTTCGGGCACATCGGGAAATCAACCCCCGCCGCCCCGCGAAAGGGTATTGCCTTTCGGCGGAGTGAATGTGATAAGGCTTGTGGCGTGTCCCGGCCGTGGCCGGGCCCGGCGGGGGCGCAGCAGGCGGCCGCTCCACCCGCGCCGCGCCCTGTCACGCTCGCACGCCCGGAAGCGCCCGTACGTCCGGAAGGACGACCCGGAAGGACGGCAAGGACGACCATGCGCATTCTGTTCGCCACCTACGCGGAGAAGTCACACTTCCTGGTCATGGTTCCGCTGGCGTGGGCGCTGCAGGCCGAGGGGCACGAGGTCCGCGTCGCCAGCCAGCCCGACCTGACCGACGTGATCACCCGGTCGGGGCTGACCGCGGTGCCGGTGGGCAAGGACCACAGCCTCTGGCGGGCCAACAGGGCGTTCGGCTTCTTCGACCCCCGTGACGAGCACAAGCGGGCGGTGCCCCTCTTCGACCAGGCGGACAACAACCCCGAGCGGCTCACCTGGGACGAGCTCAAGCGGGGGTATGCCCAGTTCGTCCCCTGGTGGTGCAGGCTGGTCAACGACCCCATGATCGACGGGCTGACCGAGTTCTGCCGGAAGTGGGAACCCGACCTGGTCATCTGGGAGCCGGTGACCTACGCCGGCCCGATCGCGGCCAAGGCGTGCGGCGCGGTCCACGCGCGGTTCATGTGGACCCTGGACCTGTTCGGCCGGATGCGCGGCCACTACCTGCGCGTCAAGGAGCAGCAGCCGCCGCACGAGCGCCAGGACCCGCTGCAGGCGTGGATCACCGCGCAGGCCCGCAGGCACGGTGTGGAGTTCTCCGAGGAGATGACCCACGGCCACTTCACGATCGACTACACGCCGCCCTCCCTGCAGCTGCCGCCCGACCCGGGAGCCGGCCCGGAGCCGCACCGCGTCCCGGTGCGGTTCGTCCCGTACAACGACCGCGCGGTGATCCCGCCCTGGCTGCGCGTCCCGCCCGAGCGGCCCCGCGTCTGCCTGACGCTGGGGACCACGTCGGTGGAGAACCTGGACGGCTACCTGGTGCCGGTCCAGGAGATCCTCGACGGCCTCGCCGACCTGGACGTGGAGATCGTCGCCACCCTGCCCGAGCAGCACCAGGCGCAGCTCGAACGCGTGCCGGACAACGTCAGGCTGGTCAGCTTCGTGCCCCTGCACGCGCTGCTGCCGACCTGTACGGCGGTGATCGACCACGGCGGGAGCGGCACGTTCTTCACGACGCTGGCCAGTGGCGCGCCCCAGCTCGTGCTGCCCAACCTGTTCGACGAGCCGCTGCGGGCGCGCTACCTCGCCGAGCAGGGCGCGGGCCTGACGATGCACAGCAGCGAGGCCACCGGAGCCCGGGTCAGGCAGGCTCTGCTGCGGCTGCTGGCGGAGCCGTCCTTCACCCGGGAGGCACGCAGGATCCGTGACGAGATGAACGCGATGCCGACCCCCGCCGAGGTGGCGGCCGGCATCGCGGGCCTCGTCGAGACCTACCGCGCCGCCGTCCCGGCCGCCGGTCGCTGAAGGAGGGCACCATGTACGAGGCCGAGCTGGCGGACGTCTACGACGCGATCTACGCCGGGCGTGGCAAGGACTACGAGGCCGAGGCGGCGACCGTCGCGGAGCTGGTCCGCGAGCGGCTCCCCGGGGCGTCGTCCCTGCTGGACGTGGCCTGCGGGACCGGGTCCCACCTGAGGCACTTCGCCGGGCTCTTCGACCACGTCGAGGGGCTGGAGCTGTCGGCGGACATGCTGGCCGTGGCCAGGACGCGGATGCCCGGGGTGCCCGCCCACGAGGGCGACATGCGCGACTTCGCGCTCGGGCGCACCTTCGACGCGGTCACCTGCATGTTCAGCTCCATCGCCTACATGCGCGACGAGGGGGAGCTGGCGGCCGCCGTGGGGACGATGGCCGCCCACCTCGTCCCCGGGGGCGTCCTGGTCATCGAGCCGTGGTGGTTCCCCGAGTCGTTCCTGCCCGGCTACGTGGCCGGGGACGTGGTCACCGTGGACGGCCGCACCCTGGCCCGGGTCTCGCGCACGGTACGGGAGGGCGACGCGAGCGTCATGGAGGTCCACTACGTGGTGGCCGACGCCGCCTCGCCCGCCCGTCACTTCACCGTCACCCACGTGAACACCCTGTTCACCCGGGATCAGTACGAGACCGCGTTCACCGGGGCGGGACTGAAGGTGGACTACATCGAGGGCGGCCCCTCGGGGCGGGGACTGTTCGCCGGGACGCTCGGCTGACCCTCCGACCGGCCGCGCAGGAAGCTCTGGATGAGGGACGGCAGGCGCTCCCTGACCGGGCACACGCCGTAGGCCCCCGCCTGGCGCACGGCCGCGCTCAGGTTGGGCAACTCCATCTCGAACCAGGTCCTGGCCTGCTCGGCGCTGCCGAAGCGCAGGGCCGCCACCCCGTCGGGTGCCAGCGGGGGCGGCGGCAGGGGGTAGCGCGCCGGGTACAGCAGGCGGATCGCGGCGTCCGCGGTGCGCAGGTAGTGGGTGACCAGCCGGGAGACGGCCGCCCGCCGCGTCCGGTAGGACATCTCGGCCATGGCGCGGTCCTTGGCGTACGCGCGCAGCATGTCGTCGTGGAACCTGAGCCGGTTGCACGGCGTGATCCGCAGCAGGTGCCCGCTCAGCAGGAAGTCGACCACCCGCCTGGCGCGGTCGTGGTCCACGTCCGCCATGATCGCGGCCGTCACCAGGTCGAACGTCGAGCCGCCGTGCAGGCCCATCAGGCGGAACATCTCCGCGGCGTCGGCGGACAGCGCGCGGTAGGAGGAGGAGAACACCGACCGCATCGACGACTGCTCGTCGCACTCGGTGTCGGCGCTCTCCAGCAGCTCCTCCCGCTCCGGGATCGTCCGGGTGGCGACGGCGATCCCGCCGTGGAACCGGCTGGTCATCCGCTCCGCCGCGATCCGCAGCGCGATCGGGAGGTAGTCGCCCACCAGGCAGAGCCGGTCGACGAGGGGACGCTCGGCCTCCCCGCTGGCCTGCCTGATGACGTTCTTCACCAGCGTGACCGCGTCGTCCTTGGGCATCAGGTCAAGGGTCACGCGCAGTGCCCCGTCGCGGGTGGTCAGCCCCGACAGCCTGTTCCTGCTCGTGACCAGCACCAGGCACGAAGGGTCGCCGGGCAGCAGGGGACGCACCTGCTCGGCCGACCTGGCGTTGTCCAGCACGATCAGGATCCGCCGGCCCGTCACCAGGCTCCGGTAGTGGGACGAGAGGGCCTGCAGGTCCTCGGACGGGTCGGGGACGCTGCCGAGCCCGGCGAGCAGGTGGCGCAGCGCCTCGGCCGGTTCCATCGGCTCGGCCTCGTTGGAGAAGCCCCGCAGGTCCAGGTGGAGCTGGCCGCCCTGGAACCGGTCGGTGAGCCCGCGGGCGAAGCGCACGGCCAGCGCCGACTTGCCCACGCCCGGGGCGCCGCTGACCAGGATGACCCCGGCCTCGCCGAGGACCTCGGCCGCCGAGACGAACTCCTCCAGCCGTCGCAGCTCCTCGCGCCGCCCGGTGAACCCCGGCACGTCCCGGGGGAGCTGGGCGGGCACCACGAACGTCGGGAAGGAGCCGCTGCCGTGGGAGGTCAGCGTCGGGAAGGGGCCGCTGCCGTGGGAGGTCAGCGTCGGGAAGGGGCCGCTGCCGTGGGAGGTCAGCGTCGGGAAGGGGCCGCTCCCGTGGGAGGTCAGCGTCGGGAAGGGGCCGCTGCCGTGGGAGCTCAGCGTCGCCGGGGAGTCGGCGGGGGGCATGGGCGCGCGCAGGGTGCCGTTCAGGATCTGGTCGTGACACCTGCGCAGGTCCTCGCCCGGCTCGATGCCCAGTTCCCTGATGAGCAGGCGCCGCACGCTGTGGAACTGCTTCAGCGCGTCGGCCCGCCGACCGCAGCGGTAGTGGGCCACCATGAGCAGGTAGTGCAGCCGTTCCCGCAGCGGGTGGGTACGGACCAGGCCGGACAGGTCACCGATGATCTCGCCCGCGCGGTCGGCCTCCAGCAGGAGCTGGGCGCGGTCCTCGATGGCCGTGAAGCGCAGCTCCTCCAGCCGGGTCCGCTCGGCGTCCGCCAGCGGGCCGACCACGCCGCCCAGCGCCGGTCCGCGCCACAGCGACAGCGCGGTGTCCAGCCTCTCGACCACCTGGGGCCAGGGGCCGGAGCGCTGCAGGTGCCGGACGCTCTCCAGGTGCTGCTCGAAGATCTGGGCGTCGATGCTGCGCGGGTCGAGCGCGAGCATGTAGCCCGTGCCGTCGCCCACCAGCATCTCGGAGGGCGCCCTCGGCGGCCTCAATGGTTCAAAAATGCGCCTTAGGCGTGCTATGTATGTGTAAATGCTGCTTTCAACAGTTGTGGGGGGGTTCCCTCCCCAGACGGCGTTGATCAGTTCCTGCCGGCTCACCGAGGCTCCCGGACGTGTCGCCAGCGCCACGAACAGGCTACGCTGCGTAGGCGATCCCAGGTCGAGCTCATGATCGCCTCTCGTCGCGCGCACGGGCCCGAGGAGACGTACCTGCACCTGGTCGTTCAACGACGCTCTCCCAATCTCAGCCCGAGCAGAGATGCGGTGGAAGGTCACCTGAGCGCGCGCTCAGGATCAAATGCTCGGACCTACGCATATAGCCATACCTATGGCAACGAACCATGAGCAAGTCAGGTTCCTTGGGTGACGTTATTGTTATCTCTGTCACGCGAACCCCTCCCGTCCCCCGGTTCACCGGTGAGAGCCGGTGAGAGGCTGTCTCGCTGGCGGGACACCCCCTGCCCGGCGACGGGACACCGGGCCGAGGCGCCCCCGGCGGGCGCCGGACGGCCGGACGCGGGTGCCCCGGGGGCCGTTCCCGGACGCTCCTGAAGATCACCCCGGCCCGTGCGCGGGCGGTGCAGGAGATCGTCCCGGGGGCCGCGCCGGGACCGCCCCGGCCGGTCGCGCGGAACCCGTCCCGGACCTGCCCGGGACCCGTCCCGGACGGTGACGCGGACCCGCTCCGGCGGGCCGCCACGGCCACCGCCCGAAAGTGCGGGAAAAAAGAAGAAATCAACGGCAAGGCCGTCCGGCAGGCTCGCGGTGACGACGGCCGGGGAGCCGGAAAAACCGGCACGACCCTTGTGAACCGGTGCCCGCATGTAATAGAAGATCTGTTCCCGGCTCGTACGGAAAAGCGTATCCGAGGCGGTGACGAACCCCCTGGCCCTCGGTTACCGTCGAGCCCGGCATGGGATTCCCGAACTTCCCGGTGAGGCGCTGGTGGCCATCGACGACATTGATTCTCCGCGAGGTGCTCCGCCCAGGAGGGTGGTCGTCACCGGCTATGGGGTCGTCTCGCCCTTCGGGGTGGGCTGGGAAACCACGTGGTCCAATCTGATTCAGGGAACGAGCGCCATTCGCGAGATTTCCGGAATGGACGTCTCCGGTCTTCCCGTCAGAATCGGCGGCCAGATCGTGGATTTCGACCCCGAGGAGTGGCTGCCGGCCTCCCTGGTGCGGCGCACCACGAGACCGGCGCACCTGGCGCTGGTGGCCGCGGTGCTCGCGCTCAAGGACGCCGGCCTCGAGGTCGACGCCGCCCTCGCGCCCGCGGTGGGGGTGACGGTGGGCAGCGCCTGCGGTGCGAGCAGCGTGCTCGTCGACGCGGGCGCCGCGTTCGCCGCGCGCGGCTTCATGGCGCTGAGCCCCTACACCTTCACCTCGACGGGCGTGGTCACGGTCGCCTCCGAGGTCGCCCTGCACGTCGGCGCCCAGGGCCCCTCCGCCTGCATCACGACCGCCTGCGCCACCGGGGCGACCTGCGTCGGCGAGGCCATGAGGCTGATCCGGAGGGGCGAGGCGGACGTCGTCCTGGCCGGCGGGGCCGACGACGCCCTGACCCCCTTCGACCTGGCCGCCGCGGCCAGGGCCAGGGCGCTCTCCCGGCGCAACGACGACCCGGGCGCCGCCAGCAGGCCCTTCGACACCGGCCGCGACGGGTTCGTGATGAGCGCGGGCTCCGGCGTCCTGGTGCTGGAGAGCGAGGAGCACGCCGCGGCGCGCGGGGCCCGGGTGTACGGGGAGGTGGCCGGGTACGGCGCCAGCACCGACGCCTACAACCTGACCAGCCCGCACCCGGAGGGGACGGCCGTGGAGCGGGCCGTGCGCCTGGCCCTGAAGGACGCCGGCGTGACCCCGGACGAGGTCGGATACGTCAACGCGCACGGCACCGGCACCCGGATGAACGACACCGCCGAGATCAAGGTGATCCGCCGGGTGTTCGGCGAGCGGGCCACGTCGATGCCGGTGAGCTCGACCAAGAGCATGACGGGCCACATGCTCGGGGCGGCCGGCGCCGTCGAGGCGATGATCGCCCTGGAGGCCGTCCGCACCGGGATCGCCCCGCCCACGGTCAACTGCGACGACCCCGAGGACCCGGAGATGAACTTCGTGGCGCACCGAGCCCAGGAACACGCGGCGGACGTGGCCGTCAGCAATTCCTTCGGGTTCGGCGGCCACAACGCGGTCCTGGTGCTGCGCCGCCCGCGGGATGTGTCACCCTGACCGGCACGGAAAGTCGGGAAAGCCGTCCAATGTGATCGTGAAGGGATATCGGAAAATGTCCGCAGAGCAACAGGAAATGCTTTCCAGCCTGGCCGAGATCGTGGAGAGGGTGGCGGGCGTGCCCGCAGAGAGGGTATTGCCGGAGAAATCATTCACCGACGACCTGGCCCTCGATTCCCTGGCCGTCGTGGAGGTCGCCTTCTCCATGCAGGAGCACACCGGCATTGACATTCCCGAAGAGGACCTGGCACGTATAAGAACGGTCCAGGACTTCCTCGACCTCGTCGAGCACTCCGCGGAGCGGAATTGACCTCCCAGCGCGTTCCGGAACACGGCGGCGTGGCCTCCTCCCACACCGCCGACGTCTACACCGAGGTGTCGCCGCAGGAGCTGCTCGGCTCCGGGTTCGCGGCACCGCGGATCAACGACGACCCCTGGCTGGTCCGCTGGGACCTGCTCGGCCCCGGCACCGACGTCGACGCGTTCGTCCTGGACCGCCTGGCCGAGACCGTGGACCTGGAGACCTCGGGCAGCACCGGCCCGAGCCGGTGCTGGCGGCGGACGCGTGAGCAGATGTGGGCCGAGGCGGGCCTGCTGGCCGCGCTGGTCGAGCGGGACCGCCCGCAGGCGCTGCTGTCCTTCGCGCCGCCCAAGCACGTGTACGGCGCGCTCGCGAGCGTGCTGGTGCCCGCCCGCCTGCGCCTGCCCGCCTGGTACCGCCCCCGCTACTTCGGCGCCATGCCCGCCCCGCAGGACCGGCGCTGGGCGATCGTGGCGGTGCCCTGGACCTTCTCCATCCTGCGCAGGCACTCCTCCTGGGTCGGCGGCACCGAGCACCTGAGCGTGCTGCACAGCACCGCGACCCTCCCGCTGGCGGCCGAGTCCCTCGTCGAGGAGACCGGGCGGGAGCGGATACGCGTCGTGGAGGTCTTCGGCTCGACCGAGGCCGGTGGCATCGCCTCCCGCACCTGGGGCCCGGACCGGCCGCCGTGGGAGCTGTTCGAGGACGTCGAGTTCGCCCCCCGCGCCGAGACCCCTGCCGAGACCCACGCCGAGACACCGGCCGAGATCCCCGCCGGTTCCGACGGCGCGTCCGCCGGTGCGCCCGGCGACGTGACCACGGGCGCCCCCGACGGCGACATCGACGGTGCTCCCGGCGAGGAGACGCCGCTGGTGGTGCGCAGCCCCCGGCTGGCGTTCCGGCCGGGCGAGGCGCCCGCCGACGTCTGGCGGACCGACGACTACGTACGGCGGCTCGACGCGCGCCGGTTCCGTTTCGACGGGCGGCGCGACCGGCTCGTGAAGATCAACGGCCGCCGGGTCGACCTCGACCGGCTGGAGGAGTCGGTCAGGTCGGTGCTGCGCTGCGCGGACCTGGCCTTCCTCCCGGTCACCGACGCCTTCAGCGGCGAGAACTTCGACCTGCTCGTGGTCCCGGAGGGCGAGGGAGCCCTGTCGGTCACGGAGGTGCGCGCGGCCGTGGGACGGTTCGACGCCCGCCCCCGGCAGGTGCGCCTGGTCGATCGGATCGACCGTTCCGACACCGGCAAGCTCCGGCGACTACAGCGACCTTCCCTTTCCGACGCGGGAGCAGACACGTGACAGCCTTGATCGACGGACGTTCCACCGACAACCTGGCCTCGATCGTCAGGAGCACGCGCTGGGACGCGCGGATGGAGCCCTGCGACCACGAGGAGGTCCGCCGCATGCGGGCCAGCGTGGACCTGCTGGCCGAGCGGCTCTCCGGCTCGGAGTCGGTGTACGGGGTCACCCACGGCTTCGGCCCCCTGGTGGCGTTCTCCGCGTCCGACTCCCCGATGGAGCAGGGCGCCGGGCTGATCGCCCACCTGGGCTCCGCCCAGGGCAGGCCGCTGGACCCCGAGGTGTGCCGCCTGATCGTCTGGCTCCGTCTCAGCAGCATGCGCAAGGGGCACTCGGCCGTGTCGCCGGACTTCTGGCAGACCCTGGCCGACCTGTGGAACGACGGCTTCACGCCGTCGATCCCGCGCGACGGCACGGTGAGTGCCAGTGGGGACCTGCAGCCGCTCGCCCACGCGGCGCTGGCCCACGCGGGCAATGGGGAGGCATGGGTGCGCGGTGACGACGGCTGGTCGGTGGTGCCCGCCTCGCGGGCCCTGGCCGACATGGACGCCAAACCCGTCGAGTGGTCGGCCCGCGAGGCGCTGGCCTTCGTCAACGGGACCAGCGTCAGCCTGGCGGTGTGCATCCTCAACCACCAGGCGGTGCTCAGGCTGGTACGGGCCGTCGGCATCCTCACGGCGAGGATCGCCGACATCCTGGGCTCCAACCCGGAGGCCTACCACGTCGGGATCGGCCGGGTCCGGGGCCAGACGGGGCAGCTCACCGTGGCCCGGTGGATCCGCGAGGACCTGCCGGCCGACATGGAGCGCAACCCCCTGCGGCCGCTGCAGGAGCCCTACAGCCTCCGGTGCGCCCCCCAGGTCCTCGGCGCGGTGCTCGACCAGCTCTACGGGGCCGAGGAGATCCTCGTCCGCGAGGCCATGGGCTGCACGGACAACCCCGTCTTCTACGAGGGCGAGCTGCTGCACGGTGGAAACTTCCACGCCATGCCGATCGGCCTGTGCTCCGACCAGATCGGCCTGTGCCTGCAGCAGGTGGCCTTCCTCGCCGAACGGCAGCTCGCCCTGCTGTGCGACCCGTCCTACAACGGCGGCGCGCCGCCGATGCTCACCCCCCGTCCCGGGGCGGGGAGCGGCCTGGCCGGGGTGCAGCTCAGCGCCACCTCGTTCGTCTCCAGGATCCGGCAGCTCGCCTACCCGGCCTCCCTGACCGCGCTGCCGACGAACGGCGGCAACCAGGACCACGTGCCGATGGCGCTCAACGGGGCCAACTCCGTGGCCGAGGCCGTGGAGCTGGCGTGGCTGGTCGTCGGCTCCCTCGCGCTCGGCGTGGCCCAGCGGGGAGCGCTCGCGGGGCGGAACGAGACGGCCACCGGCCTGTGGGCCGACCTGGCCCGGATATCGCCTCCGCTGCAGGCCGACCGGCCGCTCGCGGCCGAGGTGCGCGCCGCCAGCCGCCTGCTGCAGGAGGCCGCGGAGAACCTGCTCGCCCGCGAGGAATGACATCCTCGCGGGGACCGGTCCTTTCGGGAAACCGGAATTCCGGGGAATCCCGGTTCCCGTCCGGGACGTGATCCCCCCGGGACCGGACTCCCCGCGGGAAAAGAAGGACGCCGGGGCTCGCCCCGGCGGCGGAAAGGCGTTCCTCCCCCCGGGGGAACGCTCATGAGAACGTGAAATGCGAAAGGTCTGGTAAATACGGTGGCCAAAGCAACACGCCGTGGATTCCTGGAAGTGATGGCCGTCGCGGGAGGGGCGGCCGTCGGGCTGGCCGCCGGTGACTCGGAGGCGAGCGCCACCGCGAAGCGCGGCTCCGCCGGCTGCCCGCCGACGACGGGCGCGGCGACCGTGGGCCCGGACGACCCGCGCTACGCCGAACTCGTCACGAGGGGCTACAACGCGCGCTACCTCGCGCAGCCGGAGTCGGTCCGCGTCGTCCACTCCGCCCAGCAGATCGTGCAGGTGGTCAACGAGGCCGTACGCGCGAACAAGAAGATCGTCGTGCGCAGCGGCGGTCACTGCTTCGAGAACTTCGTGGACGACCCCTCGGTGTCGATCATCATCGACATCTCGGAGATGAACGACGTCTACTTCGACCCCCACCACAAGGCGTTCGCGATCGAGGCCGGTGCCACGCTCGGCAGGGCGTACCGCTCGCTCTACCTCGGCTGGGGCGTCACGGTCCCGGCCGGCGGCTGCCCGAGCGTCGGCGCGGGAGGCCACATCGCCGGCGGCGGGTACGGTCCCCAGTCGCGCAGGCACGGGCTGGTGATCGACCACCTCTACGGCGTGGAGGTCGTCGTGGTCGACCGCTCGGGCCGGGCGCGGATCGTCGTCGCCACCCGCGAGGCCCGCGACCCCAACCGGGACCTGTGGTGGGCGCACGCCGGAGGCGGCGGCGGGAACTTCGGCATCGTCACCCGCTACCTGATGCGCTCCCCGAACGTCAGGGGCAACGACCCCGCGACCCTGCTCCCCAAGCCCCCGGCGCAGCAGTACGTGGTCTCGGCCAGCTGGAGCTGGGAGAACATGACCGAGGAGTCGCTGTCGCGGCTGGCCGACAACTACGCCCGCTGGCAGCAGCAGAACCACGCCGAGCCGGCCTTCGAGAGCATCGACAGCTCGCTGACCATGTACCACCGCTCCAGCGGCAGGATCGAGCTGTTCGCGGCCATGGACGGCGACGTCCCCGGCGCGGACGGCATCCTGTGGACGCTGGTGCAGACCGTCGGCGAGGGCGTCGGCATCGAGCCGACCTTCGACTACTTCAGCGTGGCGCCGTGGATGAAGGTGACCCTGTCCTACGACTCCGGGGCCGGCGCCTACGCGCTCAGGTTCAAGTCGAAGGCGGGCTACCTGAAGAAACCCTGGACCCCGGCGCAGCTCAAGATCATCTACAGGTTCCTCACCGAGGGCGAGGGTGACGTCGGCGCGTCGGTCTACCTGATGTCGCTCGGCGGGAAGATCAACGCCGTGGACCCGGCGGCCACGGCCAACCCGCACCGGACCGCGCCGCTCATCGGCTTCTTCGACATCGGCTGGTGGGACCCGGCCGAGGACGAGAAGTGGCTGACGTCGATCCGCGAGGTCTACCGGGAGGTGCACGCGGACACCGGCGGCGTCCCCGTGCCCGGCGACGCCTACGACGGCGCGTACATCAACTACCCCGACAACGACCTCGCCGACCCGGCGCTGAACACCTCCGGGGTGCCCTGGCACACGCTGTACTACAAGGACAACTATCCGAAGCTGCAGCAGGTCAAGGCCAAGTGGGACCCCAAGAACGTGTTCAACCACGCGTTGTCGGTCCGGCTCCCGGGGGCCTCGCCCTCGCTGCCCCCGCAGCCCCGCTCGGAGAGCTCCCGCAAGCTGAGGGCCGAGCCCAAGAAGTACCCCGCCAGGGTGTCGCCGAGGCACGCGAACAACCTGCGCTCGCTCGGCCAGCCGGGCTGATCGAAGGGGCCGCCCGCCGTGCCCTCCGGCGCGGCGGGCGGCCCCGTGCGCGGGTCCCTAGCGCGGCGTCAGGTAGACGACCCCGAGGTTGCGCCGCCGGATCGCCTCCGCCAGCTCCTCGCGGGTCGGCATGCGGTCGACGTGGACGACGATGCCGAGCCGCTCCTTCGCCTCCTTGAGCCCGATCTTCTGGACCAGGCCCTCCATCTCGGCGGCCATGGCGTCGGGGTCGTCCATCAGCTCGGCGCGCATGGGGGTGCGCCTGCCCATGTCCGTCACCTCGACGTCGGCGCCGCCGCGCAGGTTCGCCTTCCACCGGGCCTCGGTGTAGACGCACAACCTGCCGCCCTCGTCCTGCTTCATGACGGGAACCTCGTACCGCTTACCGGTCTTTCTCCCGGTGAAATGAAGAAGGATCACGCCGCCGACGGAGCGTGCTTTTCCCCTGCGTACCTGAACGCGCATCAGGGGGTTGAAGAGGCGCATCATGAATTTCATCATGATGGGCGTTTCCTTGATGGTCACCGCATGAGCCGTGTTTTCCGCCATGACCCATTGTTTCATCCTCGCGATGATTTGAAAAAGGGCGGCGGCCGATCTTCCCGGGAAGACGGAAGTCGGCGGCGAAACATGGGATGACAGGATGTCCGGCCGGAGAACGGAAGGGCGGGCGCGGGTGGGCGACGCGGAGCGGGGGCGGTTCAGGCGAGGCGTCTGCTCTTCGCGTCGGTGTCCCCGGTGTCCCCGGTGTCCCCGGTGTCCCCGGCGTCACGGGCGCCCCCGCCCCCGCGGGTGCCCCCGGCGCTCCGGGTGCTTCCGGTGTTCCCGGCGGCCCCGGAACGATCGGGGTGGCCGGACCGACCGGTGCCCCGGGTGGCGCCGGTGTCGCCGCGGGCGGTCTCGCCGGGGCGCGGGCTCGCCCTGCCGCCCACGAACGTGGCCACGCACCGGCCCGGCCCCTCGTGCAGCAGCACCGTGTACGGGTCCCGCTCGCCGGCCTCCACCGCGAAGACCGCGAAGTCGGCGCGCCCGCCCCGGTCCAGGCAGCCCAGGCGGCCGGGACCCTCGTCCATCCCCAGCGCCCGCGCGCCGCCCAGCGTCACGGCCTCGACCAGGAGCCGGTCGTGCCCGGGCGCGCGGGAGAGGGCGCGGGCGACGGCCAGCGGGTCGCCGCCGGTACGGGTGCCGATCGCGATCGCGCTCTCGCCGTCGAGCAGCCCGTCGGCCGCGAACGGCGACGAGATGGCGACGACCGTGCCGCGGGCCCGCAGGAGCTTGCGGTCGGCCTCGTCCAGCGGGCGGGAGATCGCGATGTGACAGCCGGCGTCGAGCGCCCCGACCTCGTCGAGGAAGGCGACGGTGTGCCGTCCGGGCTCGACGTGCAGCCGCAGGCCGAAGGTCCTGGACAGGACGGTCAGGTCCTCCATCACGACCGGGTCCGAGGAGTGGGCGGCGATGCCGATGACGCCCGGGTGGTCGACCTCGCGGATCGCGGTGATCAGCCGGTCGCGTGCCTCGTCCTCCCAGCGGTCCTCGTCCTCGCAGCGGGTCTCCAGGTAGGTGACGCCGCCCAGCCCGGCCTCGCCGAGGGTGGAGGCCGCGTCGAGGTCGGCGGCGATGCCCCCGGCGGCCGTGACGCCGTACGCCGAGACCGGGGCCGCGGCGCGGTCGAGCCGCAGGTGCGCGTCGATCAGGCCCGGCACGATCATTCCCGGCCAGTGGACCGGGGTGAGCAGGGGGTGGGCGGCCACGATCTCGGCGCGCGGGCCGACCCTGGCGATCCGGTCGTTCCGCACGACGATCGCGCCGTCCCTGACCGGCGGACCGCAGACGGGGAGCACGACGGGGGCGCAGTGGACGGAGACGGTGGCCCTGGCGCGCGTGCCGATGGTCCGACCGGCACGGGTGGGCATAGGCGCTCCTGTGTGTTCGTCCCCTTCGGAGAGGTTAAGGGGAGTGGCCCCCGATCTCAAATGGGTCTCCGGCGGGTCTCTCCTCCATGCTTCCTGACAGCAGGTTGTTGATCCCGCTGTAAGCGATCTATAGCGTCATTTATCGTGACTCGTCCCCCTAGGCTGATGAAAGCATCGATCGCCGCGGTCATGCTGATTCTCGCCGGTCTCGCCACCTCCCTCCCCGCCGCCGCCGACCCCGCCCCGGACCCCGAGCACCCCTGGCGCCTGGAGCAGTGGCCCAGGACCCAGCCCTGGCAGCAGGACGCCCCCGCCACCCCCGACGCCGGCGCCGCGCGCCGCGCCGAGCCGGGCGCCCCCGCCCCGATCGACCCGCAGAACTGGAAGAACCCGGACCACATGACGTGGGCCGACTACCGCAAGCCCCCCGGCACGAACTGGGCCGACCCCGCGGTCAAGGGCTCCAAGCGGACCTTCCGCGGCGCGCTGGTCCTGGCCGACTACCCCGGACGGCCGTTCGTGGTCACCCAGCCCAAGGGGTCCACGGTCTTCGGCAACCCCAGCGCCGAGGCCCACGACATCCCCCGCGACCGGGTCGCCGGCTTCTACCGGGACTTCCTCAACACCCCCGGCGCCCTCAACCGGGGCCACACCATCCACGAGTACTGGATGGAGGACTCCGGGGGCCGCTACGGCGTGGAGCTGACCGCGTTCGGGCCGTACGAGATGCCCGGCAAGTCGCACGAGTACGCCATGGAGTTCCAGGGCGGCACGGCCTGCCCGGCCGGTGACACCTGCAACCGCAACCTGCGCACCGACGCGCGGGCCGCCTGGACCGGCGCGGAGGGCCCCGAGGTGCCCGCGGGCTTCGACTTCGTCTTCTACCTGAGCGCCGGCCAGGACGAGTCGGCCACCTGGCAGGAGTTCGGCCCGATCAAGTTCCCCACCAAGGAGGCGGTGACCGACGCCTTCGGCCCGCCCGACGAGAGCCTGCCCAACTGGGCCAGGACCCGCTACGTGGAGTGGACCTCCTGGGCCTCGGCCTCCTCGATCTGGCCCAACGCCGGGGGCGGCTCCTCCACCCAGGCCGAGAGCTCCGGGCAGGGCGTCTACGCCCACGAGCTCAGCCACATCCTCGGCATCGGCGACAACTACAACAACCCGTTCGGGGTGCCGCCGCGCCGGGCCTACACCGGCATCTGGGAGATGCTCAGCCGGGGCAGCTTCAACGGCCCCGGCGGCCCGCACAGCCGCTGGCTGATCCCGCCCACCGCGGGCGCCTCGATGGGCGCCCAGCACATGCTCCGCAACAAGATCAAGCTGGAGATGGTGGACGAGGCCAACGTGCTGCGCCTGTCCAGGGACGCGCTGGCCGAGTCCGGGATCGTCGTGGCCGAGGTGACCGCCCGGGTCGTCCAGCCCGGGCCCGGGGACCTGTCCGGCGTCAACGTCGCCTTCACCGGCGGCGACCGCGCCCCGGCCTGCGACGTGAACACCGACCCGTTCTGCGACGGCGGCGGCTACGACAACTACACCGTCGAGGTCGTGGACCGGATGGGCGCCGACTCCTTCACGCCCGACTCCGGGGTGCTGCTGGCCAAGACCAAGAACGTCGACCAGGCCCCCTTCGAGTGGGTGATCGACGCCAACCCGCAGGACATCGGCATGACCGACTACGTCCTGCCGGACGGCACCGCCGTGCCCATCACGATCGGCGACTACCGCCAGCTCTCGGACGCGCTGTTCCACGCCGGCACCGGCTCAGGATCGGAGTTCGAGTACGTGGACCAGGCCAACCGGCTGCACTTCTACGTGCTGAACCTCGAGCGCGACCGCAAGGGCGTGCTCTCCTACACGGTGGCGGTCCGCTCCCTGGACGGTGCCGGGCCGAACCGGCGCGGGGTGAAGGTGCTGCCCACCCTGGGCCTGCCGTCCCGCGACGGCCGCTCGACGTGCCGCTTCCCGCTGTTCAACACCGGCAGGACCGCCCCGGCCCAGGGGACGCACCCCGAGGACGTGAGCGCCCACCTCTCCGGTGACGTCTACCGGCTCTCGGCGAAGGTCGCGGGACGGGGCTGGACGGTCTCGCTGCCCAACGAGCTCGCCACCGCCGACGCCGGCCGGAGCACCCGGGTCACGGTCGACGCCCGCAGGGCCCCGGGAGGCGCCCGCCTCGGCACGGTGACCCTGACCGCGGTCTCCGAGAGCGACCCGTCCAGGACGGCCACGGCGACCTGCCACGTGCTGGGCCGCTGAGGGCCCGCGTCACCCGGGCCGGATGCCCGGGTGACGCGGCG